>CAYROJ010000001.1:0-49795 GCA_964425865.1 uncultured Oscillospiraceae bacterium
GCCAGCACCACATAGATAAATGCCTTGTAAATCTTCTCGCTGGAGGTAGTGATCTTTCGTTGTTTCATGCTTTACCTCCTTAGAATTCCAGGGTTTCACGCTCGGTGACCTTGTTGACCAGTGCCGACAGGGCAAAGGAGAACAGGAAGATCACCACACCAATGGCCATACAATAGCCGTAAAGGCCATTGCTCTTCTGCGTGTACATATAGCCAAGTACCACCTCGGACGAGCCGTTGGGGCCTCCGCTGGTCAAAGCCTTGACAATCAAGAATGCCATATTGATGGTGGAGATGATGAAGAAAGTCAAAGTAGTACGGATGTTGGTCCAGATCAGAGGAATGGTGATCTGGAAGAACTGGGTGATACGGCCTGCACCGTCCAGTCCGGAGCTTTCATACAAAGACTGGGGAACGGCAGACATGGAGGCCATGTACATGACCATGTAATAGCCGATGGCCTGCCAGACCATGGCGATGATCACGGAGACCATAACCAGTTTTTCGCCCTTCCAGAGAATGCTCTCTTTAAAGTTAAAGAAAATGTCCAGAATAGAGTTGAGCATACCGTTTTTGGTCTGGTAAATGGCGGAGAAAATACCGGAAATAACAACAACGGACAAAATATTGGGAATGTAGAAAACAACACGGAAGAAATTTTGTCCTTTGATTTTTTCGCGAGTTAAGATGCCTGCAAAAATCAGTGCCATGGCCATGGTAATGACAGTAACGACAACGATCAGAAGCAGGGTGTTCTGCATGGAACGAATGAAGGCAGTGTCCTTCAGAAGGTAGGTGAAGTTTTTCAGACCCACAAATTTTTCTGTCTGAGAAAAGGCGCTGCGCTCATACAGCGACATACGGAAAACATTGATGGTAGGGATAACCATAAATACTGTGAACAAAATCACAGCCGGGGCCAGGCAGGCCAGTAAAAATGCGCTACGGCGTTTGTTGCTCTTCATAGCTGCAAATACCGCTCCTTTCTAAAGAGGGAATAGAGAGTTTACGAAAAGGATGGCAGCGGCGGCTGCCGCTGCCATCCCAAAAATTATTCGTGGATGTAAGCCGTTAAATTAGCTCATCAGGTTTGCACGCATCAGTGCAGTCTTCTCGATGATGTTGGCCTTGTACTGCTCAATCGTCAGAGTGCCGGCGACCAGAGAGTTGATGGGCTCGAAGAAGACGGAGGTGTTGTCAACGCCAGGGATAGCGGCGTAAGCCTGGAAGTTACCCATAGCGGCCTTAGCACCGTTGTCGTAGATGGAGTAGAACATCACATTGTCGCCTTCCAGCATGGAAGAAACACCGTTGATGGGCTGGATAGCACTGCTCTTGGAGAAGAACTCGGCAGCCTTGTCGGAGTACAGGAATGCAACAAAGTACATAGCAGCATCGGTGTTAGCAGCGTTAGCGGGGATCCAAGCCTGCTCGAACCAGCAGTAGGAGTAGCCGACGCCGCCCTTGGTAACTGCGGGCAGAGCGGTCATGCCCCAAGCGAAGTTGTTGGTCAGAGACTTCTGGGCATCAGCCATTTCGTTAACGATCCAAGTGCCGTTGGGCATAAATAGAGCTTCGTCCTGCATAACCATCAGCTGGTTCTTGGTGAAGTCCTGGTTGTTAGCCTGAGCGGGAGTAGTGGGGTGAGTGTAATCAGCCAGCTTGTCCAGAATGTTCAGCAAGGTCTTGCCGTTCTCGGACTCCCAAGCGCCTTCCTTGTAGTTGGTGATGTCGTTGAAGAACTCAGCGCCGCCAACGGAGTACATCAGAGCGTACATAAATGCATCGTAGTAGCCAGCGGTGGGGTAGGTGAACAGGGAGATACCTTCAGCCTTCGCCTTGTCGCCCAGTTCCCACATCTCGTCCCAAGTGGTGGGAACGGTCCAGCCCTTAGCCTCGAACAGCTTTGCGTTGTAGAACAGGCCGCAGGGAGAGTAGAACATAGGAGCCAGATAGGTCTTGCCATCGCCATAGGGGTTGGTCAGAGAGGTCTCGGTGAAGCCGCCGGAGATCTTGTCACCGACCTTCTTGGTTTCGCCGGGAACGGTCAGATCCAGAACGCCGGTGATGTCCAGCAGAGCCTTGTCCTTGATGAACTGCTCAGTCAGCTGAGCGGGACGGCCGGTAGCCAGGTGGACAACATCGGGATATTCGCCGCCCTGCATGGAAGCGGAGATGACATCTTCCAGGTTCTTATCGGTGGTCAGCTCGACCTTGATGCCGGTCTCAGCTTCGAAAGCTGCGCAGACATCCTTCCACATATCAGCACCGTAAGCGGTTTCGATAGCGGCAACCTTAATGGTGGTGCCCTTCAGTTCTTCCAGGGTCTTGCCGGGTTCGGGAGAGTCGATCTTGTTTGCGGGAGTGCAGGCAAACAGACCCAGAACCATAACAGCAACCAGAAGCATTGCAAGAATCTTCTTCATTAGTAGTTCCTCCTAAAAATTTACAATTGGGCACAAGCCCTTACGATGGTTAGTATACAGATTATTAACAAAATCGCAACCAAATTCTTGCGTAGAATTTTATAAAAATTGCTATTTTATACATTTTCGGCACAATGTAAAATTTGGGCTGTTTAAAATTATGCAAAATAACGGGAAAATGGAGGGCAAAAAGCAGCCGGTTTTTGAAATTAACTGTGGCCGGTTTTTGAAATTAACTGTGAATATCGTTGCTTTTTCTTTGATTTTGCTGTAAAATAAGAGAAAAGCCAATTTTTATAAAATGAGGGCAGACTATGAGCAACAACAGATACAAGATGGATCGGATCGATCCGGAAAATATTCGCAGCAATGCCAAGCTCTTGAATGTGGGCTCTGCCCGTTATGACGGGGACTGGAATTCCATTTCCCATACACACAGCTACGCAGAGCTGTTTTATATTGTTGGCGGTGATGGACAGTTCCGCATTGAAAACGAATTGTATCCGGTAACAGCTGATCAGCTGGTCATTGTCAATCCCAATGTGCTGCACACGGAGGTCAGCTATGAGTCAAGACCTCTGGAATATATGGTGCTGGGGGTCGAAGGCTTGGAGCTGTCTGCAGAAGGAAATGACGACGGACGGTTCTGTATCTTGGACTACCGCAATGGCGGCGATATTCTGACTTGCCTGCGTCATATTTTACGGGAGTCTCAGGAAAAGCCCCTGGGCTATGAAACTGTATGCCAGGCTTATTTGGAGATTTTGATCGTGCGATTGATGCGCAGCACCAGCTTTGCTGTTTTGCCGGGACCGGTGGAGAAACGGGCCAGCCGTCAGTGTGCCATTATCCGCCGCTATATTGATGTGCATTACAAGGAACAGCTGAATTTGGATGTTCTGGCGGAGCAGGCTCATGTGAACAAATATTATCTGGCGCATGCATTTAAACGGGAGTATGGGATCTCTCCGATCCACTATTTGGGTCAACGGCGGATCGAGGAGAGTAAATACTTGCTGGAAGAGACGGATATGTCGCTGTCCCAGATCTCCCGTGTGCTGGGATTTTCCTCAGGCAGTTATTTTTCCCAGAGCTTTGGCAAGGCAGTGGGAATGGCACCCATGGAATACCGCAAGAAGTTTAAGGAGAATACATTGTAAAAGATGGCCGTGCTGCGACAGCAACACGGCCATCAAAATCGTTTTGATGGCATTTGGTGCGATTTGATTTCGGTTGACTTGTATACGGTTGCTTGCTATAATGCAGGAAAAGGAGGAGTGCTTATGAGGAATTTAACCATTAAGCGAGCCAAGAGATTTGTGGCCTGTCTGGGTAAGATACAGATCTATATTGAAGACGCAGCAGGGGATCTGACCATCAGCGGAAGGCTGTGCCGTAAGCTGGGCACAGTGAAAAACGGTGAGGAAAAAACTTTTTCGATCACCACGGAGGCTGTGCGCATTTTTGCCATTGCCGACAAGGTGAGTAAAAATTACTGCATGGAATACTATCAGCTGGAAGAAGGGGAGGAGGACATTTTGCTGACGGGCAAAAATGTGTTCAACCCCATTTGCGGAAATCCCTTCCGGTTTGACGATAACCACAGTGAGGGGATCGAAGCCCATCGAAAGCAGGGAAGACGCCATGGCCGGATCGTTGTGGCGGTGGCACTGGCGGTTGGGCTGGTGGTCGGCGGCGTGGTAGGAACGCAAATCGCTGCCAAGAAGCGAGCCCAGGATAAGACATTTCATGTGCAGGGCATGGAAATCACCCTGAACGGGGCATTCCGGGAAAAAGAGTTTTATGGATACACCAAGGTGTTCGACTCTTCGAAGGTTGCGGTTTTTACCCTGAAAGAGAACTTTGATCAGATGGCAGGTTTTGAAAACTACTCCTTGGCTGAGTACAGAGATCTGATCGTGCGGGCCAATGCGTTGGAAAACTGCGTTTTAAAGGAAGAAGATGGCCTTCTGTCCTTCGCCTATGTCTTTTCCAATGCAGAAACCAATGAAACCTACTGCTATGACACATTTGTGTATAAGTGCAGCGATGGATTCTGGATGATCCAGTTTGCAACACTGGAAGAAAACGCTGCTGCCTTTGAAGACCAGATTTTGTCCTGGGCAAAGTCGGTCAAATTCACACAATGACAAAATTGGAGATATGCGATTCGACCCGGCAGTTTGCCGGGTCGAATTTTGCAATTTGCAGTGGTATATTTTGGTAGGATGCGCTATAATAGTAAAAAATGCGCTTTTCTAAGGAAACCCTGATTTAATCTGAACTAGCAAATAGATTTCAGATATGGTACAATAACATCATCAAAGCAAAGGAATGAGGCAACTTGGCCGGAAGCGAGGAATTGCAGGAAGCGAGGAATTGCAGGAATGCAGGAAGCGAGGAATTGCAGGAATGTAGGAAGCGAGGAATTGCAGGAACTGCTTGACTATTGGGGATAATTGGGGTATATTGACGGGGAAACTTTCGATTTTTCATTGGCTTTTTACGACTAATTTCGTTTCGTGAGGTATCCTTATGTATGATGTGGCCATCATTGGCACCGGCCCGGCAGGTATCTCTGCTGCGCTGACGCTGAAAGCTCTGAATAAAGAGGTCATCCTGTTTGGCACTGCCCGGCTCTCGGAAAAGATCCGCAAGGCGGAGTGCATCCGCAATTATCCCGGCCTTGCCCAGATCTCCGGCCGGGAGATGACAGAAGCGTTTTCCCGACAGTTGGAGCAGATGGACATTTCCATTACTGCCAAGACTGTCACAGGGGTCTATCCCATGGGGGAATATTACGGGATCCTGTGCAATCAGGAGATGGTTGAAGCAAAGACGGTGATTTTGGCCACCGGGGTGGAAAGTGTCAAGCCTGTTCCCGGGGAAATGGAGTTTCTGGGCTGCGGTGTCAGCTACTGTGCCACCTGCGATGGCTTTTTATATCGGGGAAAGACCATTGCGGTGGTCTGCACCTCCGCAGAATATGAGCACGAGATCGAGTATCTGGCGGATCTGGCGGAAAAGGTGTACCTGTTCCCTCTGTATCGCACCTGCGGTGTCCGGCGGGAGAATGTGCAGCAGATGTCCGGTGTGCCCACAGCAGTGGAAGGGGATAATCAGGTTCGCAGCATCTGCACCAAGGAGAGCCGATGGGCTGTCGATGGGGTGTTCTTCCTGAAATCCGCCGTATCTCCGGCGGCACTGGTGCCTGGATTGGAGACAGACCGAGGGCATGTGATCGTGGACAGAGGCTGCCGAACCAATTTGCCGGGGCTGTTTGCCGCCGGTGACTGCACCGGAAGACCCTATCAGTATGTCAAGGCTGCCGGAGAAGGCAATGTGGCGGCTCATGGAGCGGTACAGTTTCTGGCAGAGAATAAAGAATAGACCAAAGCCCGGAGCGTTGCTCCGGGCTTCCATCGTTTGATTTAGGTGTTTTTGGAAATATCTCTGCCAAAATATTTTTGGGACAATGCGCTTAAGGTGCCGTCAGAAGCCAGCTCTGCAAGAGCTTTGTTAATGGCTTCCAGCAGGGAAGCGCAGGCGTCGCCTTTGCGCACGGGAATGGCGATCTGCTCCACCTGGTCAGAATAGGCGGCGATCTTGATATTGGCATCCGGGTGAGCCTTGATATAGTCGGTGTAGACCGCTTCAGCGTTTAATGTGGCATCGATTCGGCCAGCCAGAAGCAGCTCAATGGTCTGGTTCAGGTCATCCACGGCGGTGACGGTGGCACCGTAGGCTTCAGCTTGGGCGGCATAGGTGCTGGAAATGGTGTTGGCGGTCTTTTTGCCCTTCAGGTCATCCATGGAGTGGATGGAGTCGTCATCCTTGCGGACGATGACAGCCGTGCGGTTGTAGGCATAGGGGGTGGAGAAATTATACTTGAGCTGCCGTTCTTCGGTAATGCCTACGCCGTTGACCATGATGTCATAGCGGCCATCATCCAGACCGGCCAGCAGACCGTCCCATTCGCCTTCAACAAACTTCACGGTGACACCCAGCTTCTCGGCCACGGCCTTGGCAACTTCCACATCGTAGCCTACCAGCACATCGGCCTCGTCGTGGTAAGTCCAGGGGGACCAGGTGCCCTCCATGGCGACAGTGATGTAGCCACGGGCTTTAATGTCGGACAGCAGATCGGAAGATTGCTTGGGGGTGCAGGCACAAAGCAGGGCAGATACCATAGCCAGTGCCAAGATCAATGCAAAAAATCTTTTCATATCATTACTCCTCGTTGGAAAGTATTTTTAGGAATGCCTTGGTGCGTTCCTGCTGGGGAGCATCGAAAAATGCCCGGGAAGGGCCAGCTTCGACAATGCGGCCATCTTCCATAAAGATCACCTTGTTGGAAACGGTGCGAGCAAAGCCCATTTCGTGGGTCACCACCAGCATGGTGCGCCCTTCCTGGGCAAGCCGGCGCATGACCGACAGCACTTCGCCTGTCAGCTCCGGATCCAGAGCGGAGGTGGGCTCGTCAAAGTAGATGATCTCCGGGTCTGTGGCCATGGCACGGGCGATGGCCACCCGCTGCTGCTGGCCGCCGGACAGTTGGGCAGGGTAGTAGTCGTAGCGGTCGGAAAGCCCAACCTTGTCCAAAGCAGCCCGCCCAATGCGGTTTGCTTCATCCTTGGGGATCTTCCGGGCGACAGTCAGACCTTCCGTCACATTTTGCAAGGCGGTCTTGTTGGCGAAAAGATTGTAATTTTGGAAGACAAAGCCGGTTTTTCGCCGTAGCCGGGAAATATCTTTCTTGGAAATTTTATGCAGATCGAAATTTTCACCGTCGAAGCAGATCCGGCCACCGTCGGCACGCTCTAAAAAATTCAGACAGCGCAACAGTGTGGTTTTACCGGAACCGCTGGGGCCGATGATGGCGATCACATCACCCTGCTCCACAGAGAAGCTGACTCCCTGCAATACGGCGTTGCCGCCGAAGGATTTTTGGATATTCTGGATTTCCAGCAAGACTCACGCCCCCTTTCGGCCGTAGGAGGCCAGTTTCTTTTCGCCCACAGCCTGCAATTTGGTCAGCACCGTGGAGAAGATCAGATAGATCAGGCCAACCTCAATATAGAGCAGCAATGGTTCGTAAGTCCTTGCCACGATCCGCTGGGTCACCATGAACATTTCCGTCACGGTAATGTTGGCGGCCAGAGAAGTGTCCTTCACCATGGAGATCAGCGAATTGCTCAAAGGAGGAAAGGCGGTACGCATGGCCTGGGGCAGCACAATGCGGAAGATGGTCTGCAAATAGCTGAGGCCGGCGCATTGACCGGCTTCCATTTGTCCTCTGGGAACGGATTCCAGAGCTGCACGAATGGTCTCGGAGCAGTAGGCACCTTCATTGAGGGAGAAGACGATGACGGCAGCAGGGAAAGGATCCAGCATCAGTCCTGCCTTGGGCAGACCGTAAAACACCACGAACAGCTGCACCAGAAGCGGCGTGCCCCGGAAGATCCAGATATAGAACCGGGCCAGCTGTTTGAGCACCTTTATATTTGCAAACTGCACCAGTGCCATGATGACTGCAATGACCAGTGCGATGGAAAAGGAGATAATGGTCAGCGGTATGGTCATGGTGATGCCGGGAAGGAGAATTTTGGGGAATGAGTCAATAAACAGCTTCAGTAGGGGGCTGTCGAACATGAAATACCCTTCTTTCTGATCTTTTGACGAAACATTTTATCCTCCATAGTATACTCGGTTTTTGCATTTCTGGCAATACCTTTTTTGAAAAATGGAAAACGCACCTTTTTAAAAAATGGAAAACGCACCTTGAAAAATGGAAAACGCACCGGTGTCAGCCGGTGCGTTTCTCCGTTAGGAGGTATTGGGGAAATTGGGAAGGTAGGAAGGATTGGGGAAATTGTATCAGATCAGGGCAGTACCCAGCTTGCGGCAGCTTTCCACTGCCTCATCGTCGGGCGTTTCCTGACAGATCACACTGTCATATACCAGCTTTGCGCCCAGACCCTGGCAGGTTTCCTCCCAGGTGCGCATCCATTCGCCGTCGCCCCAGCCGTAAGAGCCGAACAGAGCGATGGGTTTGCCGGAGAGCTTGCTTTCGCAGCTGTCAAACATGGGCTGGAATTCGTCTTCTTCCAGCACCTCTGCGCCCATGGCAGGGCAGCCAAAGGCAATGCCGTCGAAGGCATCCACCATGGAAGGGGAAAATTCGCCGGCGGTGATCAGAGTTACGACTGCACCGGCACTTTTTGCGCCGTCAGCCACAGCGGCGGCCATGGCTTCGGTGTTGCCGGTGCCGCTCCAATAAACGATTGCAATTTTAGACATGATTTTTTGACCTTTCAAAAAATTTTGGTATATCAACCGGCTACGGTCAGCCGCTCAATATCATGGGTTTCGGAAAAACGGGCACAATAGACCTGAGTACATTTTTTGTACTGGGCGAATTTCTTTTGGGCGGCGGCTTCGTCGCCGTAGACTTTCCAGCAGCCCACGCATTTGCACCCTTTGGCACCGTTTTCAATGAATCCCCGGACATCTTCTGCCGGGTAGCCCAAAAACAGGCCGATCTCATGGGGGAAGTCCTGACTTTGGCGAAGCCGCCGCATGAGCTGCACCACGCAGTGGTCACAGCTGGAAAGATCATAGCCCCGTGCTTTCAGCAGGTGCTCTGCCTCTTTGTTTGCCAGGTCGGCAGTGAGCTTACTGGGGCGATAGAGATAGAGCAGCGCCTTGTCTTCGGAGAAGCGAAGGGGGATCACCCGTAGGCCTTTGGTCTGCATCTTGCTGTTTTGACGGCGGACAAAGGACAGAATCTCCTGCCGGTCGCCACAGGGACAGGTGAATAAATTGGCGGTTTTCAGCCCGGCCAGAGTAGGCGCACCGTGGCGAACAAGCAATTCTTCGGACATAACGGCACCCCTTTCATTTGATAGTTAGCAAAAGCTAACTGTAACGCTGAATTATTAGTTAGCGTTGGCTAACTGCTCGTATGATACACCATCATTTCCCATTTGTCAAGAGGGAAAATTAAAAAAATAGGGGGCGGATACGATCCGCCCCCGGGAAGCTATTGTATGACTTTTACAGCATAGCCCAGCTTTTCAATAATTGTTTTCAGTTCGTCGTCGGAAATCTCCCGGCTGTAAGTGACTGTGGCTGTCTTTTTTCGCAAATTCACCTGGCAAGCCACGCCATCGAGATGGTTGATGGCATTTTCAATACGAGCCTGGCAGTTCTGACAGTGCATCCCATCGATGACCAGCCTCTTCTCGCCGATGACCGGAGCAGTCAGTTTTTTATGGGTGCGGATGGTGTTGCTTCCGCTGCCGCAGCAGCCACCACCCTGAAAATGCTTTCGAACACGCAGCAGGGCAATTGCGACTACAACAAGCAAAATGGCAACGATCACAGTATCTACCATGGATCACACTTCCTTCATTGCATAATATGGTTAGTTAATGCTAACTAGCCCTATTATAGCACCGACGGAAGGTAATTGCAAGGTCATTCTTGGGAAAAACGGTTATTTTTGGGTAGGCAGAGGACCACGGCGATGCCCACAGCCACGCAAATGACTTCCACAGCCGCCAGGGCATGGATGGAACGAATGGCGGCAGCGGCTTCTGTTGCGCCGTCGGCCGTCAGTCCGGCGATTTGATTGGTAAACAGGGGAACGAATACCGCAACCCCAAAGGGGGCGGCCAGATCACGGAACAGGCCGTAAGTGCCGGTGACGGCACCTGCTTCCTGTTGGGATAGACCGGACAGGGCGATTTTCATTAAGATGGTGCTGTTACCGCCCAGCCCCAAGCCGAGAATGCCCAGCGACGCCATCAGCAGCCACAAAGAGGTTTGGCCGGAAAAAAGAAACATCAGGCCGCAGCCAAGCGCTGTCAGGATCAGGGAGGCAGACAGCACCGCCTTTGGCTCCCACTGGTCAGCCAGCGGCCCCAGTAGAAGGGCACCCAAAGACATTCCGAGGTACATGACGGAAATCGCATAGCCCGATAAGGTGGCATTTCCCGGCTGGGTGTAGTTGACAAAGATAATGATATTGGTCATGTTGGCTTGCAGCAGCCCCAGAGTCAAAAACAGGATCAGTACGCTCAGCAAAAAATTGCTCCTGCGAAGATAGGCTCCGGGAAGAATGGGATTTTTTGCATGTCGCTCTGCAAAAATCAGGGCGATCAAAGCGATCAAAGCGCCGATCAAAACTGTTCCAAAGGCCCGTGACGACCAGCCGAAATTCTGTCCGAAAGAGGGGATACACAGCAGCAGGCTGAAAAAGATCAGCACAAAAACGCCGCCCAAGCTGTCAAAATCGGTGAGCTTTCCGGGCTTTGATGGGCTTTTTTCTCTTATCACCAGGCAAAGGAGCCACACCACAGCGCAGATGCCGACGCAGAACCAGATCATGCTTCGCCAGCCAAAATGGGCAATAAACAGACCGCCCAGTGCAGGGCCGAAAACCACAGAGGCGCTGGAGATCAGCATATAGGACGAAAAACCTTTGGCTACCCGGTCGGCAGGGAATTCCGTGACGATATAGGCCATGATCACGGGGCTCATGGCGGCTGTGCCAACGCCTACGATGAACCGGGCCAGAAGCATAAAGCTCAAAGCGTTGGCAAAAGCGGTCAGCACATTACCCAGGGTGAAGACGGCCAGTCCCAGCAGCAGGGTTCGTTTGCGACCGAAAATATCCCCAAGTTTTCCGAGAATGGGTGCAAAGGCGGCGGTAGACATGGCCTGGGCCAGGGCAGTCCAGGTGGTGTTATTGTAGGCAATGTTCAAGTCCTGTACAAAAGCGGGGCCTAAAACTGTGGCAAAGCCGCCTACAATGCCGATCAGAAAGGCGGCAAGGGCATAGGGAACAAAGCCTTTTTTGTAATTTTGAATTTCCATTTTTCCACTCCTTACTGTTTTTTCAGTATGTCCCAACGGCGGCGAATTATTTGCCGTGAAAGGGGAACACTTTTGTGACAAACAATTTTGGAGGAATAGAATATGTCACTGATCAACAAAGAAATTGCAGAATTTAAAGCCAATGCCTTCCATGAAAACCAGTTTAAGTCCGTATCCAAAGCGGATCTTCTGGGGAAATGGAATGTGTTTTTCTTCTATCCGGCGGATTTTACCTTTGTTTGTCCCACGGAACTGGAAGACTTGGCAGAAAAGTACGACCAGTTCAAGGCAATCGGCTGTCAGGTCTATGCGGTGTCCACGGATACCCATTTTGTCCACAAAGCCTGGCACGATGCATCCGAGCGGATCAAAAAGATCAACTATCCCATGCTGGCGGACCCCACCCATGCGATCTGTAAGGACTTTGAGGTGCTGATCGAGGCGGACGGCCTCGCCGAACGGGGAACCTTCATCATTGACCCCGAGGGAAAGATCGTGGGCTATGAGATCAGCGCCGGTAATGTGGGGCGCAATGCAGAAGAATTGCTGCGAAAGGTGCAGGCCTGCCAGTTTGTCCATGAGCACGGCGATCAGGTATGCCCTGCCAATTGGAAGCCGGGTGCGGAAACCTTGAAGCCCAGTTTGGATCTGGTCGGACAGCTGTAATGGACAATTTTTATGATGTGGTCATTGTCGGCGGCGGCCCGGCAGGACTGACAGCAGCACTGTATCTTGCTCGGGCAAAATATCGGTGCGTTGTGCTGGAAAAGGACCGCTTCGGCGGCCAGATCGCCATTACCGATGAAGTGGTCAACTATCCCGGGGTGGAGAAAATCAGCGGCCAGGCACTGACGGACACCATTCGTGTGCAGGCAGAGAACTTCGGTGCAGAATTCCGGCTGGAAGAAGCCCTGGGCTTTGATCTGGATGGGGATATTAAGATCGTGCGCACGCCCAAGGGGGAGTATCGCTGCTTTGGTATTTTGCTGGCCACTGGTGCACATCCCAGAACCGTAGGATTTCGGGGCGAGGAAGAGTACAAGGGGCATGGCGTGGCCTACTGTGCCACCTGTGACGGAGAGTTTTTCACCGGAAAGGAAGTTTTCGTGGTGGGCGGTGGATTTGCAGCCGCAGAGGAAAGCGTTTTTTTGACCAAATTTGCCAGCCATGTGACCGTGCTGGTGCGCAAAGCCGATTTTTCCTGCGCTGCTTCTGTGGCCGAGAAGACCAAAAACCATGAAAAGATCAAGGTTTGGACCAATACCGTGCTGGAAGAGGTGGCCGGAGAAAACGGCCTGACCTATGCCCGGTATAAAAACACCGTCACCGGGCAGGTGACGGAATATCAGGCGCAGCCGGGGGACAGCTTCGGCGTGTTCGTATTTGCAGGCTATACCCCGGCTACGGAAACGGTAAAAGATCTGATCCAATGTAACGATCAGGGCTATATCCTGACCGATGCTGCCCAAAAGTCCAGCACCGACGGCGTATATGCCGCCGGGGATGTGTGCATCAAGCCCCTGCGGCAGGTGGTGACGGCTACGGCAGATGGAGCTTTGGCGGCCACGGAGCTGGAAAAATATGTGGCAGCCATGCAGGAAAAGACCGGCCTTCGCCCTGTGTTTTCTGCGATAAAGAGGGAAAGGGAAGGCGTGCAGATACCATCGGCAGAGGATGGGCTTTTTACGGCGCAGATGCGCCGGCAGTTGGAACAGGTTTTTGAGCGGATGGAAAAGAAACTGCTGCTGAAGCTGGAATTGGATGATCGCCCCATTGCCCGGGAACTGGAGCAGTTTATCACCGCCCTGGCTGCCATGACGGAAAAACTGGATGTTTTGGTGGAGCAGGCGGCAACGGAAGCTCCCTGCGTGCGGATTTGTACCGGGGATGGGAAAGAAACCGGCCTTGCTTTCCACGGTGTGCCCGGCGGCCATGAGTTTACCTCCTTTGTGCTGGGGCTTTATAATGCCGCAGGGCCGGGGCAGGCTCTGAGTGAGGAGCTGCGGCAGCAGATCATGGCCATTCAAAAGCCGGTGAATATGAAAATTCTGGTGACCCTTTCCTGTAACCAATGCCCGGATCTGGTGGTTGCCGCTCAGCGGATCGCTGCTGAAAACAGGTATATTACTGCCGAAGTGTATGACATTCGCCATTTTGAAGGGCTGAAAAACCGCTATCGTGTGATGAGTGTCCCTTGCTTGGTCATCAACGAGGACAAGGTGCATTTTGGAAAAAAGAATATGCAGGAAATCATCAACCTGATCTCATGAAGAAAGCGCAGCGGATAACCGCTGCGCTTTTCGCAATTCAGCTGCCGTAGTAGGCGTTCAGATACATCTGCTTGATCTCACCCATCAAAGGGTACCGGGGATTTGCGCCGGTGCACTGGTCGTCAAAGGCCTGCTCGGTCATGTCCTCCAGCCGGTTTAGGAAATCCTGTTCGTCAATGCCGTAGTCCCGGATGGTTTCTTTGATGCCGATGGCTTTTTTCAGATCATCAATTTTGAAAATAAGACCTTCCAGCTTCTCAGCGTTGTCCTTACCGGGAATGCCCAGATAGTCAGCCACTTCGGCGTAACGAGCCAGAGTGTGGGGGTGGTCATACTGGGGGAAGGTACCCATCTTGGCAGGCACCTCGGCGGCATTGAAGCGGAGCACTTGGTCGATCATCAAAGCGTTTGCAACGCCGTGGGGCAGGTGGTGGAAAGCACCCAGCTTGTGTGCCATGGAGTGGCACACGCCTAAGAAGGCGTTGGCAAAGGCCATACCTGCCATGGTGGCGGCGTTTGCCATTTTTTCCCGGGCGATGGGATCGTTGGAGCCATTGTCGTAAGCCCGGGGCAGATACTCGAAAATCATTTTAAGAGAACGAAGCGCCAGACCATCGGTGTAGTCGGTGGCCATCATGGATGCGTAGGCCTCCAATGCGTGGGTAACGGCGTCAATGCCGGAGGCGGCAGTCAGACCTTTGGGGGCGTTCATCATCATGTCGGCATCCACAATGGCCATGTCGGGCATCAGTTCGTAGTCGGCAAGGGGATATTTCACGCCGCTCTGCTCATCGGTGATAACGGCAAAGGGCGTCACTTCCGAGCCGGTACCGGCGGTGGTGGGCACGGCCACGAAATAGGCTTTTTCGCCCATTTTGGGGAAGGTATATACTCTCTTGCGGATGTCGACAAACCGCATGGCCATATCCATAAAGTCAGCTTCCGGGTGCTCATACATGACCCACATGATCTTTGCTGCATCCATGGCAGAGCCGCCGCCAATGGCGATGATCACATCGGGGGCAAAGGCGCTCATCTGAGCAGCACCGGCCTTGGCACAGGCAAGGGAAGGATCGGGGGCAACATCGAAAAAGACGGTGTGGCGGATGCCCATTTCATCCAGCTTGTTTTCAACAGGCTTGGTGTAGCCGTTCTGGTAAAGGAAAGCGTCGGTGACGATAAAGGCTTTTTTCTTGCCCATGACAGTCTTCAGTTCGTCCAGAGCCACGCTCAAGCAGCCTTTCTTGATATAAACCTTTTCGGGGGCGCGGAACCAGAGCATATTTTCCCTTCTTTCTGCCACAGTTTTGATGTTCAGCAAGTGGCGCACACCGACATTTTCAGAAACGGAGTTTCCACCCCAGCTGCCACAGCCCAGAGTCAGAGAGGGAGCCAGCTTAAAGTTATACAGGTCGCCGATGCCGCCCTGGGCAGAGGGGGTGTTGACGAGAATTCGGCAGGTCTTCATCCGATTTTCAAATACTTCCAGCTTTTCCTTGGCGGTGAGAGGATTCAGATAGACGGAAGCGGTGTGACCATAGCCGCCGTCGGCAATGAGCCGCTCGGCTTTTGCAAGGGCATCGTTGAAGTCCTTTGCCCGGTACATGGCCAGCACCGGGGACAGCTTTTCGTGGGCAAAGGCCTCGCTCAGCTCCACGCTCTCCACTTCACCCATGAGGATCTTGGCATTTTCCGGCACTTCTACACCGGCCAGGGCGGCGATAGTGTGGGCACTTTGACCGACGATTTTGGCGTTGAGGGCACCGTTGATGAGAATGGTGGAGCGAACCTTTTCCAGTTCCTCTGTGTTTAGGAAATAGCAGCCCCGATCGGCAAATTCAGCCTTCACAGCGTCGTAGATGCTGTCGAGCACGATCACGCTCTGCTCGGAGGCGCAGATCATGCCGTTGTCGAAGGTTTTGGAGTGGATGACGGAGTTGACAGCCAGCTTTAAATCAGCACTGTCGTCGATAATGGCGGGGGTATTACCGGGGCCGACGCCGATGGCCGGTTTGCCGGAGGAGTAGGCGGCTTTCACCATACCGGGGCCTCCGGTGGCGAGAATAATATCTGCATTTTGCATGACCATGTTGCTCAGCTCCAGACTGGGCACATCGATCCAGCCAATGATGCCCTCGGGCGCACCGGCCTCCACGGCGGCTTCCAGCACGATCCTGGCAGCCTCGATGGTGCAGTTCTTTGCCCGGGGGTGGGGGCTGATGATCATACCGTTGCGGGTTTTCAGAGCCAGCAGAGTTTTAAAAATGGCGGTAGAGGTGGGGTTGGTGGTGGGAATGATGGCAGCCACCACGCCGATAGGCTCAGCAATTTTGCGAATGCCAAAGGCTTTATCTTCTTCGATCACGCCGCAGGTCCTGGTATCTTTGTAGGCATTGTAGATATACTCGGCGGCATAGTGGTTTTTGATGACCTTGTCTTCCACCACGCCCATGCCCGTTTCCTGTACGGCCATTTTTGCCAGAGCGATGCGCTGGCGGTTGGCGGCGGAGGCGGCGGCCAGGAAGATCTTATCCACCTGTTCCTGAGAGTAGGTGGCAAATTCACGCTGGGCAGCACGGATGCGGCTGATGGCAGCGGTCAGTTCTTCGGCATTGGTGACAGGAGTGTATTTCATAGAAAAATCCACCTTTCATTTTAACGGTATTTTGTTACCGATAATCTTATATCGATATAATAGCACGGAAAAAGAAAATGTCAATAGAGATCCAATGATTTTTTTCGCTTTCGGAAAAGTTCACAAATGCATCCGTCAATATCCATTGACTTTCAACAAAAAACTGTGTAAACTGATGGGTAGCACAATGGAGGACGATCTATGAACCGGATTAAAATCATTTTTTTCGATATTGATGGCACCATGCTGCCCTTTGGAGCCAGTCAGCTGCCCCCTCGGATGCAGGAAACGATCCATCGAATGCAGGCAAATGGGATCATTACCTGCATTGCTACCGGGCGCACGCCCATGACCCTGCCCCGGTTTGAAGGGGTAGAATTTGATGCCTACATGACCTTTAATGGTTCGCTGTGCTTTGATCATAAGGGGGAGATTTACAGCCATCCGATCCCACAAAGTGATGTGCAGACCGTCATTGCCAATGCCAGGGCCATTGGACGGCCCGTGAGCATTGCCTCCAGAGAGCGGTTGGTGGCCAACGGTGTTGATCAGGATCTGATCGATTACTATGACATTGCCCACATCAAGCCTCTGCCTTCTGCGGATTTTGAACAGGTTTCCCAAGGGGAGATATACCAGATCATGATGGGCTGCCGGGAAGAAGAATATCCGGCGATTTTGAAAGATGTCCGGGGCGCAAAGATCGCCGCCTGGTGGGAGCGGGCTGCGGATATTATCCCGGCGGTTGGCGGCAAGGGTGTGGGCGTTGAGAAAATGCTGGAATACTACGGCCTTGACCGCAGCCAGGCCATGGCCTTTGGCGATGGGAACAACGACCTTGAAATGCTGCAAAGTGTTTCTTACAGTGTTGCAATGGGAAATGCATCTGAACGGCTCAAGGCGGTGGCAAAGGAAGTCTGTGGCAAGGTAGATGAGGATGGCATTTATCACTACTGCCTGAAAAACGGGCTGATCTGAAATGAAAGAAATTCTTGCATTTTAGAATAAATAATGATATGATACCCCTGAAAATTCTAAAAAGGAGAACGAAAATGACCAAGAAAATTCTGGCACTGGTGCTGGCGGTTGTTCTGTGCCTGGGCCTGTTGGCAGCCTGCGGCAATGACAGTGTTATCGGCGAGGACAAGGCAATTAAGATCGCACTGAAAGATGCCGGTTTGAAGCAGAATCAAGTGAGTGTCCACACCCACGGCGGCAGCTACGAGGGTACGCCCTGCTATGAGATCCACATTGACTCCGGCAGTGAGGAATATGCCTATTATATCGATGCCGTCACCGGAGAGATCCTGGGCAAGAGCAACGAGATCCACGAATAATGCAAGCAAAAGCAAGCCCGTCAGGGCTTGCTTTTTGAGATTTATGTGGAAAAATTCCGGATGAAATGCTATAATGAAGAAAAACACTGGGAGGAACAGGCTATGGCGGCAAATTTCAAGAAGGATATGGTGGTTTACCAGATCTACCCCCGCTCCTTTCAAGACAGTAACGGCGACGGGATCGGCGATATTCCCGGCATCATTTCGAGATTGGATTATTTGCGTGATCTGGGGGTGAATACCCTTTGGCTGTCGCCGATCTACAAAAGCCCGGATGCGGATAATGGCTACGATATTGCGGACTACAAGGCCATTCAGCCCGCCTTTGGCACCATGGCAGATTTTGATGAGCTGGTGCGCCGGGCGAAAGAGCGTGGCATCGGCATTGTCATGGATCTGGTCATCAATCACACCTCTGATGAGCATATTTGGTTTCAGAAGGCCATGGAGGGAGATCCGCATTATCGGGATTATTACATCATTCGCAAGGGAAAAAAGGGAAAACTGCCCAACAACTGGGGCAATTTCTTTGCCCAGTGCCCCTGGGAGCGCATTGGGGATACGGATGAATATTATCTGCACCTGTTCGACAAAAAGCAGCCGGATCTGAACTGGCACAATTCTCAGGTGCTTCACGAGGTGGAGGACATCATGCGTTTTTGGCTTGCCAAGGGCGTGGTTGGCTTCCGCTGCGATGTGATCAATATCATTTATAAGGACACGCTGGCCAATGGCAAAAAACAGCTGGCCTTGACGGGGCAGGAGCATTATGTTTCCACGGACGGCTGCCACGAAATTTTGCGCCGCCTTCGCCGGGATGTCCTGGAGCCTTATGGCGCCTTCGCTGTGGGCGAGACAGTGCTGGTGGATATTGCCAAAGCAAAGGATCTGTGCGACGAGGAGCGGAAGGAACTGGATATGCTTTTCTCCTTTGAACACATGGGCTGTGACGATTTGGGGTTAAAATGGTTCAAGACCCGGCTCAGTCCTAAAAAGCTGATGCGCACTCTGGATAAATGGCAGCAAAGGATCCAGTGGAATGCCTGGTATTTTGAAAACCACGACCAGCCCCGATTTATTTCCCGGTTTACGGACGGCGAAAAGCACCGCTATGCCTGCTCAACCATGATGGCTGGCCTTCAAATGACCCTTCGGGGCACCCCATATTTGCATGAAGGCCAGGAAATCGGCATGGTCAACGGCGATTTTAACAGTTTAAATGAAATCCAGGATGTGGAAAGCCACAATGTTTGGGCTATGGCAAAAAAGCTGGGCATTCCCAAAGGGCTGCGCTGGAAGATGATCCGCCGCACCTCCCGGGACAATGGGCGGACACCTATGCAGTGGGATGACGGAGAAAATGCCGGCTTTACCACCGGAACGCCCTGGCTGAAGATCAACGGCAATTACCGGCAGGTCAATGCTCAACTGGAATTGGCAGACGACAGAGGCATCCGTTCCTTCTGGAAGTATATGATCGACCTGCGTAAAAGGGAACCTGCGCTGTTGGATGGCGCATATTATCCCGCCTATATGAAAGGCAGCATTTACGCTTTTGAGCGCGTGGCTGAGGGGAAACGGCTGCTGACCATTTGCAACCTCAGCGCCAAACAGGTGAGATTGCCCAGACATTTGGGACAATGGGAGGATCTGCTGGCATCCAATTATGACCGGCTGGATCAAAAATATTTAAAGCCTTTTGAGTTCCGGCTGATGCAGGAGGAGGTGCAGAACTGTGATCACGACCAATAAAAAAGTGTTCAAGCTGGACACCAGACACACCAGCTATATTTTTACCATCAGTCCCCAGGGACAGCCTGTCCATGTGTACTACGGCAGCAGGCTGCCCAGTGCCGATGTGGAGGCCCTGAGTCTGAAAAATACCATCATGTACGGTGACTCCGTAGAATATGCCCCCGGCTACTGTCTGGACAGGCAGCTTCTGGAGTTTTCCGGCATCGGAAAAGGGGATTTTCGCCATTCGCCCATGGAATGTGTCATGCCCGACGGCACCTTCGTCACAGATTTTGTCTATGAAGGCCATCGTGTGACGGAGGAAGCCTACGAAGGATACTGTGGCTTGCCCTTTGCCACCGGTCGAGGGGAGACACTGACACTGTGGTTTCAGGATAAAAAATTCAAAAATATCCGCCTGTTCCTCAACTATACCGTTTTTGAAGATTGCGATGTGATCTGCCGCAATACGGAATTGCACAACGGAGAAAATGAGGATCTGACCATTGGCAAGCTGATGAGCGCAATGGCAGATTTCCCGGAGGCGGATTATACCAAGCTGTCTCTGGCCGGCGGCTGGGCAAAGGAAGCCCACATCCAGACTGTTCCGGTGACGGCCGGACTTCATGTGACCCAGTCTTCCACCGGTAGCTCTTCCAATCGTTTTAATCCGGCTTTTGCACTGCTGAAAAACGGCACGGACGAGCGGCAGGGAGAAGTGGTTGGCTTCAACCTGATTTACAGCGGCAACCACTATTCTGCGGTGGAAAAGACCGCACAGGATACCATGCGTATTATGCTGGGCATCAATCCCCACTGCTTTCACTGGACCCTTCGCTACGGTGAGAAATTCGTCACTCCCCAGGCGGTGATGACCTGGTCGGATCGAGGACTAAACGGGATGGCAGCCAATTTCCACGATTTTGTCAACCGGCATATTGTGCCGGAATATTTCCGGTTTAGACAGCGGCCTGTGGTTCTGAACAACTGGGAGGCCACTTTCTTTGACTTCAATCGGAAGAAAATCCTGGAACTGGCCGGGCAGGCCAAGGAGCTGGGCGTAGAGATGTTCGTGCTGGACGACGGCTGGTTTGGCAAACGCAACAATGACCATGCAGGCCTGGGAGACTGGGAGGTCAATGAAAGAAAACTGCCTGGCGGTATCCGGGCGCTGAGCCGGGATATTCACAAAATGGGACTGAAATTCGGCCTGTGGGTGGAACCGGAATGTGTTAATGAGGACAGTGACCTTTACCGTGCCCATCCGGATTGGGCCGTACAGATTCCGGGACGGGAGCCCAGCCGGGGCAGACATCAGCTGGTGCTGGATCTGACGAGGGAAGAAGTTCGCAACTATCTGGTGGGCGCCATCTGTAAGGTGCTCCACAGCGGTAAGATCGAATATATCAAGTGGGATTATAATCGGCATATGTCCGATATGTACTCGGCAGGCCTTGCAGATCAGGGAGAGTTTTTCCACCGCTATATTTTGGGCCTTTACGATGTGCTGACCCGGATCTTCAAGAAAAAGCACCCAACGGTGCTGCTGGAAGGCTGCGCCTCAGGCGGCAATCGGTTTGACTTGGGGTGGCTGTGCTTTGCCCCCCAGATCTGGACTTCCGACGATACCGACGGCCGGGAGCGGATGGAGATCCAGCGAGGGATCTCCTGCTTCTATCCGCCATCTACCATGTCCTGTCATGTGTCCATGACCCCCAACCAGCAGACGCTGCGTTCCGTGCCGCTGTCCACCCGGTTCAATGTGGCGGCCTTTGGTGTGCTGGGCTATGAGCTGGACTTCGGGGAACTGACCCCGGATGAGCGAAAGCAGATCAAAAAGCAGATCGAATTTTACAAAGCACATCGGGCCACTTGCCAGTTCGGCAAATTCAGCCGTTATTTTCCCAAAACCGGCAGCCGGGAGTCCTGGCAGATGGCTGGTGACGGGGAGATTTTGGCCGGAATTTACAACCTGAGCTATGAAGTGGCACCCCCTCGGGATGTGCTGCGGATCCTGGATGCGGAAAAGGGAAAACGCTATCGTTTCAAATCCGTGCGGCAACAGCTTCAAATCGGCCGCTTTGGCTCACTTGTCAAGCATATTTTGCCGGTGAAACTCCGCTCCGACGGAAAAATCATGAGCTTTGCCGACCGACACTTCTCCCTGACCGACGGACAGGAGAAATATACTTGCTCCGGGGAGACCCTGCGTGCAGGCATCGGCCTTGCCATGCAGTATAGCGGCACTGGATATAATCCCGATATCCGGGTGCTGGGGGATTTTGGAAGCAGCTTGTATTTGATCGAGGAAATAAAAGAGTAAAGCAAAAGCAGGGCGCCTATCAGCGCCCTGCTTTTGTCCGTCTGTGACGGAAATTCTTCGCTGAGGGACATATCTTTTTAATGCGTCCGTCATAGATAGTACATATTTAGGCCGTTTCTTGCACGAATTGTACAGATTTTCTTGCTGAAATTCGGCAAATGGTGCAGCTTTTCTTTTGCTTTGTGGTATGTTACAATAGAAAAGGAAAAACTGCCGTGGTGTGTTTCCAACGGCAACATGATAGAAAAATGAAAGGCGGTAATCCTTTGGAAAAACATCTGATGAGCGGCAATGAAGCCATTGCCCGTGGTGCTTATGAAGCAGGCGTCCGTGTGTGCTCTGCTTATCCCGGCACGCCCAGCACTGAAATTTTTGAAAACCTGCCTCAGTACAAAGATAGCCTGTACTGCGAATGGGCACCCAACGAAAAGGTAGCAACAGAAGTTGCCTATGGTGCCTCCATTGCCGGTGTGCGCAGCCTGTGCGCTATGAAGCATGTGGGTGTGAATGTAGCCGCCGATCCCATTTTTACCGCTGCCTACAATGGTGTGGGCAAGGGCTTTGTCATTGTGTCTGCGGACGATCCCAGTATGCATTCTTCCCAGAATGAGCAGGACAACCGCCACTATGCCCGGGCTGCTAAAATCGCTATGATCGAGCCGTCCGACTCTCAGGAGTGCCTGGACTTTACCAAGGCCGCCTATGAAATTTCTGAAAAGTTTGACATCCCTGTGATGCTGCGCACTACCACCCGGGTATCCCACTCCAAGAGCCTGGTGACACTGGGTCAGCGCACAGAGCATCCCACGGAGGAATATGTGCGCAATTCCAAGAAAAATGTGGCGTCTCCTGCCAATGCCATGGCCAACCATCCCAAGCTGGAGGAGAACCTGAAAAAGCTGGAGGCCCACGCCAATGAAAGCCCCCTAAATACCGTGGAAATCAAGGGTACCAAGGTGGGCGTTATCTCCGCATCCATTGCCTATCACTATGCAAAGGATGCGTTCCCGGAAGATACTTCCTTCCTGAAGCTGGGTATCACTTTCCCTCTGCCCATGGCGCTGATCCGCAGCTTCGCTGCCAAGGTGGAAAAGCTCTATGTCATCGAAGAGCTGGACGGTTATATGGAGGAGCAGATCAAGGCTGCCGGTATCGACTGTATCGGCAAGGAGCTGATCGGCAATATGTATGAGCTGAATCCCCAGCTGATCAAAGAGCGTATCTTTGGTGAAAAGCCGGTCTGCAAGAATTTGATGGTCAAGGCGGCACCCCGTCCGCCTGCGCTGTGTGCAGGCTGCCCCCACCGTGGCTTCTTCTATACCATTGCCAAGCAGAAAAATGTGGTAGTGGCTGGCGACATCGGTTGCTACACCCTGGGCAATGCCCAGCCCTTCAACGCTGTGGACAGCGTTGTGTGTATGGGCGGCGGCTTCAGCGTGGGCATGGGTATTGCCAAGGCATTGGAAGCCAAGGGAGAGCAGAAGAAGGTGTTCGGCATTATGGGAGACTCTACCTTCTTCCACTCCGGCATGACCGGCGCTGCCGAGATCGTGTATAACAAGGGCAATATTATTCCTGTGGTGCTGGATAACTCCATCACCGGCATGACCGGCCATCAGGATAACCCCGGCAGCGGTCACACCCTGCAGGGGGACATTGCTGAGTCTATCAAAATTGAAAATGTTCTGCGTGCCTATGGCTATGAGAATATCTACATTGTCGATCCGCAGGATCTGAAAGAAATGGAGGCGGCTGTCAAGGGCGCAATGGCCTCCGACAAGCGCAGCGCCATCATTACTCGTCGTCCCTGCCTGCTCATCAAGCGGATCAAGCATGATATTGGGCAGTGTATCGTGGATACTGACAAGTGCATCGGCTGTAAGAAGTGCTTGAAGGTAGGCTGCCCGGCTCTGATGATCAAGGACGGCAAGTGTAAGATCGACGCGAACCAGTGTGTTGGCTGCACCGTATGCGCCCAGATCTGTCCCGTAGGCGCCATCAGCAGAAAGGAGAACTGATTATGGAAAAGAAAAGTGCCCTTCTGGTGGGTGTAGGCGGTCAGGGTGCCATCCTGACGGCTAAGGTGCTGGTCAGTGGTTTAATGAAGGCCGGTTATGATGTAAAAATGTCTGAAGTCCACGGCATGAGCCAGCGTGGCGGCAGCGTTTCCACCCAGGTCCATTGGGGTGAAAAGATCCATTCTCCTGTCATTGGAAAGGGTGCAGCGGACATTGTGGTGGCATTTGAAAAGATGGAGGCCGTTCGCTATGCCGATTATTTGAAGCCTGATGGCGTGGCGGTCATCAATGATTATGAGATCGTCTCCTCTGCCATCGCCACCGGCCAGTGCGAGTATCCTGCCGGCTGTCTGGAAGCCATGCAAGAGAATTTTAAGTGCTATACCCTCAACGCTGCAAAAATTGCAGAAGAGTTGGGCAGTGCCAAGTGCATGAACATTGTGCTGTTTGGTGCCATGACCGCCGCTCTGAAGATGGATGCTATCGACTGGGAAGAAGTCATTGCCGAAACTGTCCCGGCCAAGTTTAAGGAGCTGAACCTGAACGCTTATCGGGCAGGTCGTGCCGCCGCTCTGGGGGAATAAGCCATGCTGAATAATTTGCAAGCCCTTCGTGAAAAATTGGGCGAAGGGAAGAAGACTACCTGTGCCGTGGCTTCTGCCCACGATGCCCATACCCTGGAAGCGATTCTGACCATGCGCAATGAGGGCTTGATGAACTGTTTGCTCATTGGTCACGCCGAAGAAATTAAAAAAATCGCCGCTGAACATGATCTGGCCGTTTCTGATGAGGAAATCATCTCCTGCGAAACCGACGAAGAAGCCGCAGCCATCGCCGTCAACCTGGTTCGGGAAGGGAAGGCCGGTTTCATTCTCAAGGGCCTGCTCCAGACCGGAACGCTGCTCAAAGCGGTGGTCAACAAGCAGACGGGGTTGAATATGGGCGGTGTTATTTCTCACTTTCTGCTGATGGAGCTGCCCGGCTATCAGAAGCTCCTTGCAGTCACCGACTCCGGTATGATCCCTGCTCCCGATCTGGACACCAAGAAGGCCATCGTCCGCAATGCGGTGGGAGCCATGGAGAAGCTGGGCTATGAAAATCCGCTGTTCTCGGCTCTGTGTGCAGCAGAAAATGTAAGTCCCAAAATTCAGGAGACTGTGGATGCTGCCGCTTTGAAGGAAGCATCCCTTGCCGGGGAACTGGGCAATTGCTATGTGGAAGGCCCCATTTCCTTTGATCTGACCATGAATCCGGCTTCTGCCAAGATCAAGCGGTATGAAAGCCCGGTGGTGGGCAATGCTGACGGTCTGATCGTTCCCGGCCTGACTGCCGGAAACATTATGGTCAAGGGGCTTATCCAGTTTGCAGGGGCAAAAATGGCCGGATGCATTCTGGGCGCAAAATGCCCCATTGCACTGATCTCCCGCAGTGCCAGCTACGAAGAAAAGTATTACTCTCTGGTGCTGTGCGCCCTCATTAGCAAATAAAAAAGCCCCTTCGAGGGACAAAAGTTGTGATTTTTGATTGGGGGATCGAATGCGTGGCAACACGGTATCCCCTTTGTGCAAAGCGGCTATCCATATCTGAATTTCCCCAAAGGAGAATTTCATGTATTTACAGTTGATTATCAATCCCGGTTCCACCTCCACCAAGGTGGCCATTTACCGGGATGAAGAAAAGCTCGTTCAAGAAGATGTGACCCATGACACTGCGGAAATTGCAAAATACGCCAAGATCACCGATCAGATCCCCATGCGTCGGGCGATGATCGAAGATTTTATGCGCCGCAACAATGTGCAGCCCAGCCAGCTGTCCGCAGTCATGGGGCGGGGCGGCCTGTTGCCGGGGTTGAAGGCCGGCGGCTATCTGATGAATGAGGATCTGGAAGTTGCACTGGGCAGTGACCTCAGCTCTCCCCATGCATCCAATATCGGCGGCATTTTGGCCTATGAGATCGCCAAACCGCTGGGCATTCCTGCCTATATTTACGATGCAGTTACCTCGGCGGAGCTGCCGCACCTGGCGCGGTTGACCGGCACACCGAAGGTATACCGCAATTCCTTCTGCCACGCCCTCAACGCCCGTGCGCAGGCCATCCGCTATGCCGGACAGATCGGCAAGGATTACAAGGATCTGCGCCTGATCGTGGCGCATCTGGGTGGTGGTATTTCCCTCAGCGCCCACGCCAACGGCCGCATTGTGGAAACCATTGGCGACGACGAAGGCCCCTTCTCCCCGGAGCGCTCCGGCTCTATTCCGGCGCTGGAACTGATTAAAATGTGCTATTGCGGCCAATATACCCAGGCAGATATGAAGAAAATGGTTCGGGGCGGCGGTGGCATGGCGGCCTATCTTGGCACCAGCGATGCCCGTGTGATTTTGCAGCGGATCGCCGATGGGGATGAACAGGCCAAGGAGATTTTTGAAGCCCAGGCCTATCAGGTGGCCAAGGGTATCGGCCTGCTGGCCGCATCCCAAAAGGGACAGTGTGATGCCATTATTCTCACCGGCGGCATGGCCTATGCCAAAATGCTTACGGATTGGATCACTGACTATGTGAAATTTATCGCACCCGTGGTGGTTTTGCCCGGCGAAAATGAGATGGAAGCCCTGGCGTTCGGCGGTTTACGCCTGCTGAACCAGCAGGAAAAGCCCAATATTTACACATTACCGGAGGGTTACAAGAAATGATCAACCATGATATGCACAAGCTGGGCACGAAGATGTCCTGCATTCGGGAGCTGTTTATGTATGGTCTGGAGCAGGCCAAGATCGTGGGTAAGGAAAATGTCTATGATTTCTCCATTGGCAACCCTTCTGTTCCTGCACCTCAGGTGGTGGTAGATGCCTTTAAGGAAATGGCCAATCAGGAGGATACGCTGGCTGTACATGGCTATACCCCTGCACCCGGCGCACCTGATGCCAGAGAGGCAGTGGCTCATAATCTGGCCATGCGTACCAATACCCCCATTGCATCTGAGCATGTTTTCTTCACCTGCGGTGCAGCACCGGCACTTGTGAGCGTGCTGCGTGCTCTGGCGGTGGAAAACTCTGAGGTCATCGGCATCATCCCGTATTTCCCGGAGTATGCACCCTTTGCACGGTTTGCAGGTCACAAATTCGTAGCCTGCCCTGCGGATTTTGAAGGTTTTCAGATCAATCTGGAAGGACTGGAAAAGTGTATTACGCCCCATACCCAGGCAATCATCGTCAATTCCCCCAATAATCCCTCCGGAGCTGTCTACACAAAGGAAACGCTGGTGAATTTGGCCACCTTGCTGACAAAAAAATCCGGTGAGTATGGCCATCCCATTTACATCATTGCCGACGAACCCTACCGGGAACTGACCTACGATGATGCTTATGTCCATTATATCCCCGAAATTTACCCCAACACCGTCATTTGCTACTCCTATTCCAAGGTGTTCAGCCTGCCCGGTGAGCGGATCGGCTATTTCTGTGTACCCCCTTGCTGTGCTGACGGTAAGGCATTGTTTGCTGCCGCTGCCGGTGCTGCCCGGATCATGGGTCATGTGTGCGCTCCTTCCATGCAGCAGCAGGTGGTTCGCATTTGCGCCGATGTGAAGCCAGATCTGACGGAGTATGACCGTAACCGCAAGTTCCTGTATGAAGAGCTGACCAAGATGGGCTATGAATGTGTATACCCCAAGGGAGCATTCTACCTATTCGTCAAATCTCCCATCGGCACTTCCAAGGCCTTCTCTGACCTGGCCAAGACCGAGTGCGTGCTGGCAGTGCCCGGTGATGATTTCGGCTGCCCGGAGTATTTCCGGTTGTCAACTTGTGTCTCTTACGACATGATCGTTCGCTCTCTGCCGGCGTTCCGGCGGTTGATGGAGCGCTGCCGTCAAAAGTAATTTCAATAAGGGAGAGGATGTTCTGCGAGCATCCTCTTTTTCCCCATTTGTATTATTGCAAAAAAAGAAGAAACCCTTTATAATAAAACAAATGGGGCTAGCCCCAATGGGTCAAAACAGTATGAGATAAGGAAGGTACACCCATGCTACAACCAAAGAAAATCACCAATGTGGTCATTGATGGCCATAGCTTGACATTTGAAGAATTTATTGCTGTTGCCCGATTTGGGGCAAAGGTAGAACTGGCTGCCCATGCCAAGGCAGCCATGGAGCGTTCCCGGGCGCTGGCAGAGAAGATCTCCGCTGAAAAGCGGGTGGCTTACGGTATCACCACCGGATTTGGCGACTTCGCCACCGTGGCAGTTCCGGAAGAGCTGAGCAATCAGCTGTCTACCAATTTGATCCTCAGCCACTGCACCGGCACCGGCGATCCCTATGAGATCGAGCAGGTGAGAGGCATGATGTTGCTGCGTGCCAACGCTTTGTGCGTGGGTGTCAGCGGCGTGCGGCCTGTACTGGTGGAGATGCTGGTGGAAATGCTCAACAAGGGTGTGACTCCCGTTGTGCCCCAGAAGGGCTCGCTGGGCGCTTCCGGCGATTTGGCACCGCTGTCGCACATGGGGCTGGTGCTGCTGGGAAGAGGCATGGCTGATTATGAAGGCCAGCGACTGACCGGCAAGGAGGCTATGGAAAAGGCAGGTATTGCTATTCTGACTACTCTGGTCAGCAAGGAAGGCTTGGGCATTACCAACGGCACTTGCGCCATGACCAGCGTTGGTGCCCTGAATCTGTACGACACTATCTGCGCTTCTCAGCTGGCAGATATTATTAGCTCCTTGACCATGACTGCGCTGACCGGCCAGCTCAACGCTTTTGAAGAGCGTGTGCACACTGTCCGTGGCCATCGTGGACAGATCCGGGTGGCAAAGAACATCCGTCTGCTGACGGAAGGCTGCGAAATTTTGAAAAATGCCAAGGGCGCTCGTGTCCAGGATGCTTACGCCCTGCGCTGTATCCCTCAGGTCCATGGCGCTGTACGGGATGCTTTGGAATTTATCCTGGAAAAAGTGGAGATCGAGCTGAACGCCGTCACCGACAATCCTTTGCTCTTTAATGAGGATGAGGCCGTCATTTCTGGCGGTAATTTCCACGGCGAGCCGATGGCATTGCCCTTTGACTTCTTGGGTATTGCCTGCTCTGAGATCGGCTCTATTTCCGAGCGCCGCACGGAAAGAATGGTCAACGCAGCACTGTCTAACGGATTGACTCCTTTCCTGACCACTGAAGGCGGTGTCAACTCCGGCTTTATGATCGTGCAGTATACGGCTGCATCCATGGTATCTGAAAATAAGGTGCTGGCACATCCGGCATCTGTCGACTCCATCCCGTCCTCTGCCAACCAGGAGGACTTTGTGTCCATGGGCACCACCGCTGCCCGAAAGTCCGGCACGATTTTGCAGAACACCCTTTCGGTTCTTGCTTACGAATTGCTGACTGCTTGCCAAGCCATCGACATTCGCCGCAGCCAGGGTAAATATGGTCAGGGGTTGTCGGAGGTTGACCAGGCAATTTATGACCGTGTTCGTCAAGATGTTTCCTTTATGGCCATTGACCGGGAGATCTGGCCGGACATTCAGGCGGTGGAAAAGCTGGTTCGCAGCGGTGAACTGCTGGAGATCACCGGCAAGCTGGTTCCCGAATTTGAATAAGAAACAGGAGGGTTCTTTCAATGGAATTTAACACCCATGATGCTATGACCATTATGCTGGACGATGTTTTGCCTGAATATCCCAGCTTTGACCCGGCATATCGCCGTGCGCCCCGTCGGGAAGCCCATTTGACTCAGGCGGACAAGGAGCTGGCCATCCGCAATGCGCTGCGCTATATCCCGAAGCAGCACCACGCCCAGATGGCAGTGGAGTTTGCCGAAGAATTGGAGCGAACTGGCAGAATTTACGGCTACCGTTTCCGCCCGGAGGGGAAGCTCTATGGCAAGCCCATCGAGGAATACGAGGGCAACTGCGTGGAAGCCAAGGCTTTCCAGGTGATGATCGACAACAATCTGGACTTTGATGTGGCACTGTATCCTTATGAGCTGGTGACCTACGGCGAAACCGGACAGGTCTGTCAGAACTGGATGCAGTACCGACTGATCAAAAAGTATTTGCAGATCATGACCGATGAACAGACACTGGTCGTCATGTCCGGCCACCCTCTGGGACTGTTTCACAGCCACAAGCTGGCACCTCGGTGCATTATCACCAATGGCCTGATGGTGGGCAATTTTGACGATCAGAAGAATTTTAACCGTGCCGCCGCCCTGGGTGTTGCTAACTACGGTCAGATGACCGCCGGCGGCTGGATGTATATTGGCCCTCAGGGCATTGTCCACGGCACATTCAATACACTGCTCAATGCAGGTCGACTGAAGCTGGGCATTCCTGCTGACGGCAATCTGGCAGGCAAGCTGTTCGTTACCGCAGGCTTGGGCGGCATGTCCGGCGCACAGGGCAAGGCGGCGGAGATCGCCGGTGCGGTCAGCATTATCGCAGAAGTGGATGAAAGCCGTATCATGACCCGCTATACACAAGGCTGGGTCAGCGAAAAGACCGACTCTCTGGAAGAAGCGCTGGCCATCGTCAAGCGGAAGCTGGCTGCCAAAGAGCCTTGCGCCATTGCATACTTGGGCAATATCGTTGACCTGCTGGAATATCTGTACGAGCAGAATGTTCATGTGGATCTGATGAGCGACCAGACCTCCTGCCATGTACCTTATGACGGCGGTTATTGTCCTCAGGGCCTGACCTTTGCCCAGCGTACCGAAATGCTGGCGCATGACCCCGAAGGCTTCAAGGTGCTGGTCAACAGAAGCTTGCAGCACCACTATGAGCTGATCTGCGCTTTCCATGACCGTGGCACTTACTTCTTTGACTACGGCAACTCTTTCTTGAAAGCGGTTTACGATTCCGGCGTGACCTCCATTTGCAAAAATGGGGAAAACGATCTGGATGGCTTTGTGTTCCCCTCCTATGTGGAGGACATTCTGGGCCCCTGCCTGTTCGACTTTGGTTATGGCCCCTTCCGCTGGTGCTGCCTGAGCCGCAACCCCGAAGATCTGGACAAGACCGATGCTGCGGCCGCCGAATATATCCTGGCCAACAATCGCCGCTATCAGGATTATGATAACTATGTGTGGGTGCGTGATGCCAAGAAGAACAAGCTGGTGGTGGGTACCCAGTGCCGTATTCTCTATCAGGATGCCATGGGTCGTATGAAGATCGCTCTGAAATTTAATGAAATGGTTCGCAACGGCGAGATCGGCCCTGTGATGCTGGGTCGTGACCACCACGACACCGGCGGAACGGACTCTCCCTTCCGTGAGACATCCAATATCAAGGATGGATCTAACATCATGGCGGATATGGCTACCCAGTGCTTTGCAGGCAATGCCGCCCGTGGCATGAGCCTGATCGCTCTGCACAACGGCGGCGGCACCGGCATTGGCAAGGCCATCAACGGCGGCTTTGGCATGGTGCTGGATGGATCTGAGCGTGTGGACACCATTCTGAGAATGAGTATGCCCTGGGATACCATGGTGGGTGTTTCCCGCCGGGCATGGGCCACCAATGAAAATGCCATGACCACTGCTGCAGAGTATAACAAAATGTACGCAGGCCAGGATCATATTACCTTGCCTTATGTTGCCGACCGGGAAATGGTGGCTCAGGCACTGCGCTCCGTTCAGGAGAAGTAAAATGCTGGTAATTACGAATATCGGAACTTTAGTGACCCCGGAAGGCACGGCAGCTCTGTGCGGCGCTGACCAGGGAAGGGTGCGTGTGCTGCACAATGCTTGGGTATCTATTGAGGATGGCATCATTGTGGGGATCGGCACAGGTACGCCGAAGATCCCGGAAAATGCAAAGGTTTTGGATGCCCAGGGAAAACTGGTGACCCCCGGCCTGGTAGATGCCCACACCCATTTGATTTTCGGCGGTTGGCGGCAGCACGAAATGGCGCTGAAACTCCAGGGCGTGCCCTATCTGGACATTCTGGCACAGGGCGGCGGTATCCTTTCTACCGTCAATGCCACCCACGCATCCGACGAGCAGATGCTGGCTGATAAGGCTTCTGCGGCGCTGGACGAAATGCTCGCTTTCGGCACCACTACCTGCGAAGCCAAAAGCGGCTACGGCCTGTCTGTGGAGGAGGAGCTGAAGCAGTTGCGTGCCATTCGGCTGTTGAATGAAAATCATCCAATTGATCTGGCGGCCACTTTTATGGGTGCCCACGCTGTGCCTACGGCTTATAAGGAAAACCGAGAAGAATACATTCGCCTGATCTGCGAGGAAATGATCCCCCGGGTAGCGGAAGAAAAATTGGCAACTTTTTGTGATGTTTTCTGCGAAAAGGGCGTTTTTTCTGCGGAAGAGTCCAGAAAAATTCTGGAAGCAGGAAAGAAATACGGATTGATTTCCAAAATTCATGCCGATGAAATTGAGCCAATCGGCGGCTCACAACTGGCAGGGGAGATGAAGGCAATTTCTGCTGAGCATCTGATCGTCTGCCCGCCCGAAGGTATTGTAGCTATGGCAAAGGGGGGGACGGTGGCTTGCCTGCTGCCTTGCACCAGCCTGTATCTGGGAGCAACCTTTGCTCCTGCCCGGGACATGGTGGCGGCTGGGGTGCCGGTGGCCATGGCCACGGACTTTAACCCCGGTTCCTGTCCCTGCCTGAATATGCAGCTGGTGATGAATCTGGGCTGTCTGCGCTATAAGCTGACCCCGGAGGAAGTGCTGACGGCGGTGACCTTAAACGGTGCCGCGGCCATCGGCATGGCAGAGAAGCTCGGCAGCATCGAAGTGGGCAAACTGGGAGATCTGGTCATCTGGGATGGGAAAGATCTCAATTATATCTGCTACCGTATGGGCAGTAATTTGGCGAAAACCGTTATTAAAAAAGGTAAAATCTACACGAAATCCAATGTTTCTGAACAATAAAGGAGAAAATCAACATGGCAAAGCTTGTGGAATGTGTCCCTAATTTTTCTTGCAGCAAGGAGCAAGATCCTGCTACTTTCCAGGCCCTGGTAGATGTTTCCAATTCCGTTCCCGGTTGTACCGTGCTGGATGTCCAGACCGACGGCGACCACAACCGCTGTGTATTCACTATGGTGGGTAATCCTGCTGCCATTGAGGAAGTTTGCTTCCAGCTGACCAAGAAGGCCACGGAGCTGATCGATATGCGCAAGCACAAGGGGCAGCATCCCCGTATGGGTGCTACCGATGTTATTCCCTTTATCCCCACCATGGATATGACTGTGGAGGAGTGCGTGGAAATGAGCAAGCGTGTGGCGGAGCGGATCTGGAAGGAGCTGGGCGTGCCCTCTTTCCTGTATGAAGACTCTGCAACGGCCCCCCACCGCACCAATTTGGCCAAGTGCCGCAGCGGTCAGTTCGAGGGTATGCCTGAAAAGCTGTTGCAGCCCGAGTGGGCACCGGACTACGGCGAGCGGAAGATCCATCCCACCGCCGGTATCATCGCCATCGGCGCCAGAATGCCCCTGATCGCTTATAACATCAATCTGGATATCTCCGACATTGAGGTGGCCAACAAGATCGCCCGTGCCATCCGTGCAGCCGGCGGCGGCTTCAAGTATTGCAAGGCCATCGGCGTTATGCTGGAGGATCGGAATATTGCGCAGGTTTCCATGAACCTGGTCAACTATGAGGGAACACCTATCTACTATGTGTTCGAGATGGTGCGTGCCCTGGCCGACCGCTACGGCGCTCGGATCATCGGCTCAGAGCTGGTGGGTCTGACCCCTGCCAAAGCATTGATCGACTGCGCCGAATACTACCTGAAGCTGGAAAACTTCGATGGCCGCAAGCAGACCATGGAGTATCACTTGATCGGCATGGAGTAAGGAGAAGCGTATGAAACTGGCAGAAATGAAAGTTACCCAGTTTGCTGATGTGCTGGCATCGGATGCCCCTGCCCCCGGCGGCGGCTCGGTTGCTGCGCTGGAAGGGGCACTGGGCGCAGCCCTGACCGCCATGGTCTGCACCCTTACTGAAGGCAAAAAGCAGTATGCCGACCATCGGGACTTCGTGCTGGAGGTGCAGGCCAAGGCCAGCGCTTTGCAGGCAAAGTTCATCGATGTGATGGACAGAGATACAGAAGCTTTTATGGTGGTTTCCAGAGCGTTTTCCATGCCCAAGGCCGCCGATGAAGAGAAGGCTGCTCGTTCCGCTGCCATCCAGAAGGGTCTGGTGGGCTGTACGGAAACGCCTTTTGAAATGATGAATTTGGCCGCCGAGACCATCGCACTGACGGAGTCTTTGCTGGGCCGCTTTAACGAAAGCGCAGCCAGCGATCTGGGTGTTGCAGCCCTGTCCCTGCGTGCAGCTGTTCAGGGCGCATGGCTCAATGTGCTCATCAACATTGGCTCTCTGAAGGACAAGGAGCTGGCGGAAAGCTACCGCACCAAGGGCGAAGAATTGGTGAAGACCGTCTTGCTCGGCGCTGACCGGGTTTATGAAAAGGTTTTGACATTGGTATAAGAAAAGGGCAGTCGAGGGATCGACTGCCTTTTTTCGGAAATACTGGCTTTTTTGTCGGCTTTTTGCTATACTGAATGCGGATGTAAACTCTTGTTGCGGTATTGTAAAGCCTGATTGGTGGCATTGCAACAGGAAGGCAGACTACAATGATGCTATATTGGACAGGAGGAAAACACAATGAAACTATCGGAAAAGATTTTTACGCTTCGGAAAGAAAAGGGATTATCCCAGGAGGAGCTGGCGGAGAAGCTGAATGTATCCCGGCAGGCGGTGTCCCGGTGGGAGGGTGGTTCTGCTCTGCCGGATGCCACCAATGTGTTGCAGCTGAGCAAGCTGTTTGAAGTGTCGGCCGATTATCTGCTCAACGACGACTATGAGCGGCCCAACGGCACCGCCGAAGAAAGGGTACAGCCCAAGCGTGACATCAAAAAAGTGGTTGCCTGTTGGCTGTCCGGCATCGGCCTGGGGGGCAGAGTTTCTGATTTATCTGGTGTCCCGATTTGTAAAAGTGCCTGCACCTTTTGTTCATTGGGTAGATGGACAAAAGTGGTATCACTGGGACGGAGAGTATCGTACCGACTATAAGTATTTTATTCAGGAGTATGATCTGAAGGCGTTGGTCATTCTCTTCTGGCTGCTGGCGATAGCAGGACTTTTCTATCTGCTGGTGAGCAGTGGGAAGTTTAGCACCATTGCCAAGGCGTATCAGAAGCGGAAAATGATCGGTGATGACCATACCAAGGAAGATTGAAGCAACGGCGCTCTTACGGGAGCGCCGTTTGATATTGCGGGAAAACACATTTTAGCTCACAGGTGCGAGGGAATAAAAGGTCTTTTTGAGACTTCACAAAGGGAAAAGGTGAGGGAAGGCTTCAACGGCGGCGTGTAGAAAAGGCTGGACTTTTCTTTGCTTTTGTAGTACTATCTTCTGTGAGTGTATTTGGACACCCAATATGCAGAAAGAAGGCTGTGCTTATGCCGTCTTTTCAAACAATTCTGAAAAATACCCGACAGGCGTTGCAGTCGGTCTGGTTTTTATTGCTGGTGTTTGCCGGTGCTGCCTGGGTGGTTGTCGCCCAGGCACCGATTGAGGGAACCATTGGTTTTGTGCTGCTGATCTGTGGGCTTCTGCTGCTGTCAGACAATACGGCAGTGACGCTTTTGCCCTTCTCGCTGATTTGTATGTTTGTGCTGAAGGAGTACGATAGCTTTGACCGTTTCATCAAGCTCTGGTGGCTGGCCATTCCTGTGGTGCCGTCGCTGTTGTTCCATTTGATCGCCTACCGGGAAAGAACACAAAAGGGGATTTTGCTCTATGCCCTTGCCGGCATTGCGGCTGCAATCACCTTTGGCGGTCTTGGCTCTATCACTTCAGCGGAGTATTTTACAGGTGCGAATCTGTATTATGTGGCCGGGCTGGGCGTTGGCATGATCCTGATGCACCTGCTGATGACCGCCAAGTACCATGACCGTGATCGTTTTCGTATCAGTGAATATGTGTGCCTGGTCTTTTATCTGATCGGCCTTTTTGCTGTGTTCATGCTGGCACAGCACTTTGCCGTCCACTGGCAGCAGATCAAGATCTCCGGGGAGCTGCCGCAGATCCAGTGGAGCAATAATTTGTCCACTTTTTTGATGATCGCCCTGCCTTTTGGCTTTTATTTCTCCAGAAAAAATGCGCTTCACATGGTGAGCACCATTTTGATGCTGGGGGCCATGCTGCTGTCCGGCAGCCGTGCACCGCTGATTTTTGGCGTTTTGGAATATGTGATCTGCGTGGTGGTGTTTTGTGTTATTGACTACAAGCATTGCTATGTATATCTGGTGCCGTTTGCAATACTGGTGGGGCTGGTAGTCAAATGGTATCAGCCGATTCAGGAGTATTTTACGGAGATTCTCTCCTTGGAGGATCTGGAAAACGAAGCCCGGTATAAAATGGCACTGCGTGCCTGGGGGGAGCTACGCTCCAATCCGCTGTTTGGCAGCGGCCTGGCTGCTACTTCCCGGCAGGATATTTATAACCCGGTGAAATTTGCCATGAACTGGTATCACTCTGCACCCTTTCAAATCGTCGGCAGTTTGGGGATTATGGGAATACTGGCTTATAGCGGCCTGTGGATCAGCAGAGCGGTGGTTTTCTTTAAAAACCGGAGCGTGTTCGGCTACACGGTGATGCTCAGTCAGGTGGGACTTTTTTTGATGTCCATGGTAAATCCCGGCTTTTTCTGCCCCTTTCCCTATGAATTTTTTATGGTAATGCTATTTGCGGTGCTGGCACGGAAAGCCTCAGTAAATGAATAAGAAAATGGACATTACCTCAGCGGTGATGTCCATTTTAATTTAGAACAAAATATAACGCAGCAGCACCAGAAAAAGCAGATGAGCAGGATAGAACCAGTAATTCAGCCACTTGAGCTGCCTGCCCCGCTGACCGTTGTAGAGGATGGTCAGCAGAAAACCGGGCAGAGCCCATGCCGTCTTATACAGGGGCAGAAAGGCGGCACAGGCGGCCAGAACGGGAGTGCTGCGCAGCAGATACCAAATGGCAATGACGGCAATGCCGAAATACGCATAGTCGGTAGACAGGAGCATAGACACAAGGCCGGCCGACAGGAAGCAAAGAAGAGCGAAAAATGGCCACCATTTCGTCTTTTTTTGCAGGCTTTCCATGATCCAGATCAGTCCCAGCCCCAAAGACAGGGTGAAAAATACATTTTGGGACTGCCATAAAAAGGCAACGCTGCTAAAGCACAGGTCAAAGGGAATTTCAGAAATAATAGCAAAAAACACCAAATGAAGCAGGTATTTTCCCCGGTTACGGGTATGAAAAAATCCTTCGATCAGCAAAAAGCAGAAAATGGGAAAGGCGAAGCGGCCGACGATCTCGCAGAAGGAGCTGAAGATCAACAGGGGAAGACAGTCCGGCCTTCTCTGGAGAAATTCAAATATAATGGTTTTGTCCAGATGATCCAGAAACATGGTGGCCATGGCAATATGTTTGAGACTTGCGCCGGACAGCGGCTTTTTAATTTGTAGCATTTAGATACCTCAGTCAAACTGCTCCGGGTTGAGTCGACGGACATAGTCCAGATTTCGTTCGCCCAGACAGCCCACCAGCAGATAGCGGTTGTGCAGTTTGTCGTGGATAAACCGCCATAAAAGCCGGAAGTCCTGCACCTGTCCGGTGGAGGATACATGGGTACGGGGGCCGGAGCAGCGGTGGATGTGATCGCCAATGGAAACATGGTTTTCGTCCACATAGGTAATGGGCAGATTTTGGGCGATCAGATCCAGAATTTTTTCCTCCAGCTCCTGCAGGTTCACCTGGGGAGGATAGTTTGCAAACGCCATGACAAAGCCGTGACGCACATCGTCATAGGTGACACGGGCCAGGTCTTCCGGCGGCAGCAGCATTTCGCACAGATCCTCAGCCGTGTGGCACATAAGACGGTAGGGAAGAGAGGCGTATACCACATCACGGATCTCATTTGGTTCCGGGCCAAACAGATTGGGTCGGGTAATGACCACTTCTTCTCCAACACCCACCAGCAGGTCTGCATTCATGCCCCGAAGCAGAGGATACACCAGCTCAAAATGCTCTACGATCACCCGCTTGCCTTGCTTGACGGCAGTAAGGATGGCCTGTGCCAATTCGGAAAGCTGGGTAAAGCCGGTCTCAAAGCGAATGTCCGCATGGTAGGTATGGGGGGAAAAGAACCCCCGGTGCTGGTCTATGTCCAGAAGAGGCAGCGGGCGAATGTAAATACCGTCATCATCGTTGGTCAGATCCACATTGGGAAACATTCCCCGGATCAGGGCGCTTTTTCCGGCACCGGCATCGCCGATGACTCCGATGAGCTTATCGGTGGGGGACAGGTACAATTGAGCCAGCTGCATTCCCAAAGCGTACATTCGTGCGTGACCTCGGGGCGCAAAGTAAGAACTGATGATATGACATTCCTGGCGTTCCTGCATAAGGTGACCTCCTGAGGATGGATTTTAAGACAGTATAGCAGATTTTCGTCAAAATGAAAAGAGAAATGGGAAAAATAGTTTGCATATTTTGTGATTATGCTATATAATAGCCCTGTTTGAAAAAAGAATAACTTTGTGAAAGGGGTTATTATTTATTATGGCAGAAATCATCAAGGCTGCCTGCGCCGGCACAGACGAGAAAAGCGACATGGTCGTAGAGATTTCTCCCTGCGCAGAAGGCGTGGTTCTGGAATTGCAGAGTGTGGTTGCCAATCAGTTTGGCCCGTCCATTGAGGCCTCCATCCGGGAAGTGGTCGCATCCTTGGGTGTGACCAATGTCCATATCAAAGCCAGCGACAGAGGCGCATTGGATTGCGTTCTGCGGGCAAGAGTTGAAACCGCTTTGCGGCGGGGAATGGGGGAAGTGTAATGCGCAGAAGTATGCTGTTCCTGCCGGGTAATGCGCCGAAAATGATCATCAATGGCAATTACCTAGGTTCTGATGCTGTTATTTTTGACCTGGAGGATGCCGTTTCTCCTGCAGAAAAGGATGCCGCCCGCTATTTGGTGCGCAATGTGCTGTCCGCTCTGGAATTTGATCGGGTGGAGACCATTGTTCGTATCAACTCCATCGATACCCCCTTCTGGCAAAAGGATCTGGATGCCATCGTGCCCCAGAAGCCGGATATGATCATGCTGCCTAAGACCGGTGTGGCTCATGATGTGGAAGTGGTGGACGATTATCTGACTGCCTTGGAGGAGAAGCTGGGGATGGCTCAGGGCACAGTTCGCCTGGTGCCCCTGATCGAGACTGCGCTGGGCATTGAAAATGCCTATTTCATTGCGTCTGCCCGTCCCCGTGTGACTGCCCTGTTCCTGGGTGCGGAGGATCTGACCGCTGACCTGCGCTGCAAGCGCACCAAGGAAGGCCGTGAGATCGATTATGCACGCAGCCGCATGGTCAACGCCGCCCGTGCCGCTGGTGTGGATGTGTACGACACGCCTTTCACCGATGTCAACGATGACGAGGGGATTCTGGCTGATGCAGCCTACGCCAAGAGCCTGGGCTTCACCGGCAAGGCTTCCATTTCTCCCCGTCATATTACCGCAATCAATACGGTTTTTAGCCCCAGCAAGGCGGACATTGCCTATGCATACGAAGTGATGGACGCCATCGCCGAGGCCAAAGCTCAGGGTAAGGGCGCCATCGCACTGCGTGGCAAGATGATCGATGCACCGATTGTGGCCCGTGCAGAGCAGACCATTGCTGCAGCCAAGGCTCTGGGTATTCGCAAGGAGGATCTGTAATGAGAGATAAGAAATTAGTTGCGTCCATCCGTGATGCCATTATCGCCTCCGGCTTGAAGGACGGCATGACCATTTCCTTCCACCACCACATGAGAAACGGTGACTATGTGCTGAACATGGTCATGGATGAGATCGCCGCCCTGGGCATTAAGGATCTGACCGTCAATGCAACGGCGCTGTTTGACATCCATCTGCCCCTGATCGAGCATATCAAAAACGGTGTGGTCACCACACTGATGACCAATTATATGTCTGCCGGATTGGGCAAGATCATCTGCTCCGGTATTATGGAAAATCCTGTCCAGTTCCGCACCCATGGCCGCCGTCCCGATGATATTGTTCACGGCAGAACACCCATCGATGTGGCCTTCGTGGCAGCCCCGCAGTCTGATGATATGGGCAACTGCACCGGTAAGTATGGCAAGTCCGCCTGTGGCAGCTTTGGCTATGCCATCGTTGATGCCCAGTACGCCAAAAAGACCGTTGTCATCACGGACGAGCTGGTGGAATACCCACTGCTGGGCTTCTCTGTGCCGGAAGTATATGTGGATTATGTGGTGAAGGTGGATGCCATCGGCGATCCCAACGGTATCGTTTCCGGCACTACCCGGATCACCCGTGATCCGGTGGGCCTTGCGATGGCTCAGTGGGCTGCCAAGGTGGTGGAGCACTCCGGCCTTCTGGTGGACGGCTTCTCCTTCCAGACCGGTGCCGGTGGCGCAACTTTGGCCGGTGCAAAATATTTGAAGGATATTATGCTGGAAAAGGGGATCAAGGGCAGCTATGTCATGGGCGGCATTACCAAGTATATTCTGGAAATGCTGAATGAAGGCTGCTTCCGTACTATTTTGGACGGCCAGAGCTTTGACCTGGCGGCAGTGGAGTCCTTGCGCAATGACCCCCGTCATCAGGAGGTTTCTCTGTACCACTATGCAGGCCCCACCGCTCCCAGCTCCATCGTCAACAGTCTGGACACCATCTTCGCCGGTGCAACGGAAATCGACACCGACTTTAATGTCAATGTCCATACGGACTCCAACGGCATCATTATGGGCGGCTCCGGTGGCCACAGCGATATTTGCGCCGGTGCAAAAATGTCTGTTATCATCACCCCCATGTTCCGCAACCGCCTGCCCATGATCCGTGACCGTGTCACCACCATCACTACCCCCGGTAAGGATGTGGATGTTCTGGTCACCCAGGGAGGCATCGCTGTCAACCCCCGTCAGCAGGAGCTGAAGGATCGGTTGACCGCTGCCGGACTGCCTATTGTAGACATTCATGAATTGCAGGCAAAGGCCGAACGTATGACCGGAAAGCCCCTGTCTGTGCCCCACGGCGACAAGGTGGTGGCAGAAGTTATCTACCGGGACGGCACCATTATCGACCGAATTTACAACACCCTGTAAGGGGAGGAAAATACCATGCGGGAAATCAGCAGTGAGAAAATCACAGAGGTCGTGCGCCGACTGTCCATCGAAGCCAACTGCCACTTGCCCGATGACATGAAGAATGCCATCGAAAAGGCCTGTGAAGGGGAGACCTGGCCTCAGGCCAGAGAAATTCTGGACAAAATTCGTGAAAACTATGCCATTGCCGACCGGGAGGATTGCCCTATTTGCCAGGACACCGGCGTTGCCTGCGTCTTTGTGAAGATGGGACAGGAAGTCCATGTGCAGGGTGATTTGGCACAGGCCATCCACGAAGGTGTCCGTCAGGGCTACCGGGACGGTTACTTGCGCAAAAGCGTGGTGCGTGATCCTCTGGATCGGGTCAACACCGGGGATAATACCCCGGCCATGATCTACTATGACATCGTGCCCGGTGACGGCTTCAAAATTACGGTCGCCCCCAAGGGCTTCGGCAGCGAAAATATGAGCCAGATTAAAATGCTCAAGCCCTCTGACGGCTTGCAGGGCGTAAAGGATTTTGTGGTGCAGGTGGTCAAGGAGGCTGGCCCCAATCCCTGTCCGCCCATTGTGGTGGGCGTTGGCATCGGCGGCACTTTCGACAAGGCGGCGCTGCTGGCCAAAAAAGCGCTGATGCGCCATGCAGGGCAGCCCAATCCTGCCCCTTTCTATGCAGATCTGGAGCAGGAGCTGCTGGAGAAGATCAATGCTTTGGGCATTGGCCCTCAGGGCTTTGGCGGCAAGACCACGGCACTGGCGGTCCATATCGAGCAAATGCCCACCCACATTGCTGGCCTGCCCGTGGCTGTGAACATCAACTGCCATGTGACACGCCATCAGACGGAGGTGCTGTAAATGGCAATTTCTGTATCTGTTCCCATGAGTCGGGAAACTGCTCGCAGCCTGAAAGCAGGCGACAGTGTGCTGCTGTCCGGTGTGATCTATACTGCCCGGGATGCTGCCCATAAGCGATTGTGTGAGCTGGCTGCCCAGGGAAAAGAACTGCCGCTGGATGTGAAGGACAGTGTTATCTACTTCGTTGGCCCTACCCCGGCAAAGCCTGGGGAGGTCATTGGTTCTGCCGGCCCTACCACCGCTTACCGGATGGATGCTTACAGCCCCACGCTGATCGAAATGGGCCTGACCGGTATGATCGGCAAGGGTAAGCGCAATGAAACGGTTGTCTCTGCTATGCGGACACATGGCGCTGTTTATTTCGGTGCCATCGGTGGCTGCGGTGCGCTTCTGAGCCGCTGCATCAAGAAAGCGGAAGTCATTGCCTATGAAGACCTGGGGGCAGAGGCGATCCGCCGTTTGGAAGTGGAGGACCTGCCTGTGATCGTCATTATCGACAGCCTCGGCAATAATCTGTATGAAACCGGCAAGGCCGATTATTTGGCAAGCTTGGAAAAATGAAAAGTCGCCGTCCTTCTTTGCCGGAAGGACGGCGCTTTTGCTGAAATAATTTGGTCAAAATGCTCAAAGATGGCTTGACAAAATCCCGGAAAATAGGTAGTATATACGGAGGTACGCCATGCCCTGGCGAGCCGTGATTATGAAAGCATTTATGAGGTGCAAATATGAATGCAGACAAGAAAAAGGTATTGGTCATTGGCGTGATCGGCGCTGATGTCCATGCAGTTGGCAACAAGATCCTCTACCACGCCTTTACAGAAGCCGGATTTGAAGTGGTGAATTTGGGTGTGATGGTTTCCCAGGAAGAATATATTGCCGCTGCCATTGAGTCCGATGCGGATGCCATTGTGGTGTCCTCCCTGTACGGTCAGGGTGAGCTGGACTGCCGTGGTATGCGTGAAAAGTGCAACGAAGCAGGTCTGGTCGGCATTCCGCTGGTGGTGGGCGGTAACATCGTCATCGGCAAACAGCAGTTTGAGGATGTGGAACGCCGGTTTAAGGACATGGGTTTTGACCGGGCATTTCCTCCCGGCACCTCTCCTGAAACTACCATTGAAGCCCTGCGTGAGTTGCTGCACATGGACGGTGAGGATAAGTGAAGCCTGTCCTTCTGATTGACTTTGGTTCTACATATACAAAATTAACAGCTGTGGATGTGGAAGGGGAGCGCATTTTAGGCACAGCCGCTTCCTACACCACTGTACAAACTGACATTAACGATGGCTTGGAAAAAGGCTTGAAAATGCTGGAAGAGAAGATCGGCAAGGTGGATTTTGCGGAAACCTTCGCCTGCTCTTCCGCTGCCGGCGGCCTGCGGATGGTGGCCAGCGGCCTTGTGCCGGAGCTGACCTCGGAGGCGGCAAAGCTGGCTTCCCTGGGCGCAGGCGCAAAGATCGTCGGTTTATACTCTTTCCAGCTGACGGAAGATGATCTGGAGGAGATCGAAGCTTTGCAGCCGGATATTTTCCTGCTGGTGGGCGGCACCGACGGCGGCAACACTGCCTGTATCCTCCATAATGCGGAAATGCTTTCCCATCTGGAACCCAAATTCCCGGTGGTCATTGCCGGAAATCGCAGCGCTGCAAGGCAGTGCCAGCGACTGCTTGCAAATTTCGAAACCTATATCTGCCCCAATGTGATGCCCAAGTTTGGCACGCTGAACATTGAACCAACTCAAAAGCAAATTCGGGAGATCTTTCTAAACCGTATTATTCAGGCCAAGGGCTTGAGTAAGGCAACCACCCTTTTGTCCGACATAATGATGCCCACCCCCTCGGCAGTGCTGCAAGCCATGGAGCTTTTGAGTGAAGGCTGCGACGGAGAGAGCGGCATCGGTGATCTGATCGCCGTGGATGTGGGCGGTGCAACCACGGATATTTACTCCATTGCCGACGGTATGCCCGAGGGCATGAATACGGTCTACAAAGGACTGATGGAGCCTTTCGCCAAGCGAACGGTGGAAGGGGACATCGGTATGCGCTACTCGGTCAAGGGCATTCTGGAAACCGCCGGCGCTGACCGGATCGGCCGCATTGCCGGGATCAAGCCCGGCAGGGTAGAGGAGTTGGTCTCCTGGCTGCGGGAGCACACCGACTCCGTGCCCGATGGCAATGAGGAGCTGGAAAAGCTGGACTATGCCCTGGCGGCCATGGCCATCGAAACGGCGGTGACCCGTCACGCCGGTACCATGGAAGAGACCTATACTATGATGGGACTGACCTATGTCCAGTCCGGCAAAAATCTGACCCATGTAAAGCAGGTCGTGGTAACAGGCGGCAGCCTGATCCATACGAAACGAACAGAAGAAATCGCAAAATACGCCCTTTTCTCCTCGGCACAGCCCATGTCCCTGCGGCCCAAGGAGGCCTCGGTGTGGGTGGACAGAACATACATCTTGGCCGCAATGGGGCTGATCAGCAATCGCTATCCCCAGCAGGCCCTAAGAATCATGAAGAAAGAGCTGGAATATTATGGACATTCAGAATAAGCGCATTTCCAATGATGAATTTATGAAGCAGCGTCAGGAGGTCCTGACCCAGTGGCCTACCGGTAAGGATGTGAATCTGGAGGAGGCTGTGGCTTACCACAAATCCATGCCCCAGGAGCGGATCTTCGCCAAGAAGCTGCTGGATGCAAAAAAAGAGGGGCGTACGCTGGTACAGCCCCGAGCCGGTGTGCCTGTTATTGAGGAGCACATCAAGCTGATGCAGTATTTGCAGGATCACGGTGAGGCAGATCTGCTGCCCTCCACCATCGACTCCTACACCCGTCAGAACCGCTATGAAGAGGCGGAAAACGGCATTTCCGAGTCCATCCGTCTGGGCAGAGCCATGCTCAATGGCTTCCCTGCGGTCAACCACGGCGTTGCCGGATGCCGCCGGGTGGTAGAAAGTGTCCATACCCCCTTGCAGGTTCGCCACGGCACACCCGATGCCCGACTTTTGACCGAGATCACCTATGCCGGTGGCTTCACCAGCTATGAAGGCGGCGGCATTTCCTACAACCTGCCTTATTGTAAGAATATTCCCATGGAGCGTACCATCCGGGACTGGCAGTATGTAGATCGACTGACAGGCCTGTATGAAGAAATGGGCGTTTCCATTAACCGGGAACCCTACGGCCCTCTGACGGGCACCTTGGTTCCTCCCTGTATTTCCCACGCAGCTGCGATCATCGAAGCATTGCTGGCTGCCGAGCAGGGCGTTAAGAATATCACCGTTGGCTATGGCCAGTGCGGTAATCTGGTTCAGGATATTGCCGCCATCCGCACCTTACAGGAGCTGACCGATGAATATCTGCACAAGTACGGTTATAACGATGTGGAAGTGACCACCGTACTGCATCAGTGGATGGGCGGTTTCCCCGCAGACGAAGCCAAGGCATTTGGCGTTATCGCTTCCGGCAGTATGATCGCTGCCCTGTCCAAGGCCACAAAGGTCATTGTCAAGACCCCCCACGAGGCCGTGGGCATCCCCACCATGGAAGCCAATGCCGAGGGTCTGCGCTGCACCAAGCAGGTGGTCAATATGATGGCCGATCAGGTGTTCCAGGCTGCAACTCTGGAAGAGGAAAAAGAGATCATCCGTCAGGAGACTCGCTGCATCGTGGACAAGTGCTTCGAGCTGGGTAATGGTGACATCGCCGTGGGTATCTGCCGTGGTGTCCAGGCAGGTGTTTTGGATGTGCCCTTTGCACCCTGTCGTGCCAATGCAGGCTTGATGCTGCCCTGCCGTGATAACGACGGTGCTGTGCGTATCCTTGCGATGGGTAATCTGCCCTTCAGTCAGGATCTGAAGGATTTCCACGCCGCCAAGATCGAACAGCGTGCCAAGGCCGAAGGCCGGAAGGCATCTTTCCAGATGGTGGTGGACGATGTTTATGCCATTGGTAAGGGCCGCCTGGTGGGCCGTCCCAAATATTGATTTTACAGAGGGAGAAGAAAACCATGAAAATTATCGATGTTGTTTGCTCCGGCGGCCGTACCGGCTTCTATTTTGACGACCAGAGAGCCATTAAGGGCGGCGCTGGCCATGATGGCATTTTCTATGTGGGAGCACCTGTGACGGAAGGCTTCCGCTCTGTCCGCCAGGCCGGTGAGTCTATCTCCGTGATGATCATCCTGGAAGACGGTCAGGTGGCATTCGGCGACTGCGCCGCTGTGCAGTACTCCGGCGCCGGCGGACGGGATCCGCTGTTCCTGGCAGAAGACTTTATTCCCATGATCGACAAGTACATCAAGCCTCAGCTGGTGGGCAGGGAAGCCGATAACTTCCGTCAGCTCTCTGCCATGATGGAAGCCATTCAGATCGACGGCAAGCGGCTGCACACCGCTATCCGCTACGGTATGAGCCAGGCGATCCTGGATGCTGTTGCCAAGGCCACCGGCCGCTTGATGTGTGAAGTGGTGGCCGATGAATACGGCTGTACTGTTTCCGATAAGCCCATTGATATTTTCACCCAGTCCGGCGATGACCGTTATAACGGCGCTGATAAGATGATCATCAAGGGTGCGCAGGTCCTGCCCCACGCTCTGATCAATAATGTGGAAGATAAGCTGGGTCTGAAGGGCGAAAAGCTGGAAGCCTATGTGGCATGGCTCCGTGACCGTATTCTGGAGCACCGCACCAGCGAAGATTATCTGCCGATTTTCCATATCGATGTATACGGTACTATCGGCGCTATCTTTGGCAACAACAATTATGTGGCCATGGCTGACTATATTGAAAATCTGGGCAAGATCGCCAAGCCCTTCCACCTGCGCATCGAAGGCCCCATGGACTGCGACACCGATCGGGAGACCCAGATGACTGCTCTGGCCGGCCTGACTGCTGAGCTGGATCGCCGTGGCTGTGATGTAGAGCTGGTGGCGGACGAATGGTGCAACACTCTGGAGGACATCAAGCTGTTTGCCGACCACAAGGCAGGCCACATGGTGCAGATCAAGACTCCCGACCTGGGCGGCATCAACAATACCATTGAGGCAGTGCTCTACTGCAAGGAAAAGGGCATCGGCGCATACCAGGGCGGCACTTGCAACGAGACAGATCGCTCTGCGCAGGTCTGTGTTCACTGCGCTATGGCTACCCAGCCTGTGCAGATTTTGGCCAAGCCCGGTATGGGCGTGGACGAGGGCTACATGATCGTCTACAACGAAATGAACCGGATCATTGCCATCCGTAACGCCAAGAAAAACCGTCAGTAATTGAATCATCAAAGACCGAAAGCGGATTTTCGCTTTCGGTCTTTCTTTTGCAACGGTGTGTCCATGAGAGGAGGATAAAATGTGACCAAATTAAAAAAAGTATGGTAATTTTTCGATTTCGTTATTTTGTGCATTGACTTTCTTCATGTTTCATAATATCATAACAATGCTGGCGTAATTACACAATGGAATGATGATATAGTCAGTATTTTTTGACAGAATGAACAATAGATAAGGAGTCGATCCTATGATTCGATCTTTACAGCAATTGCGTATTCCAGGGGAGAACACGGCTGTCAGCCGTCTGGCGGTGGCGGTGGCGCAGGATGCGGAAGTATTGCTGGCGGTAGACAAAGCCCGTCAATTGAGAATAGCGACTGCCGTTTTAGTCGGTGATGAGGCGGAGATCCGCAGTATTGCTGCACAGCGGAACATCGACCTGTCGGATTATGAGATCATCCATGAAAGCGATAAGGTGGAAGCCTGCCGCAAGGCAGTGAAGCTGGTTCGTGACAAACGGGCAGATGTGGTCATGAAGGGCATCGTGGATACGGCCATTATCCTGAAAGCGGTTCTGGATAAGGAGATCGGCCTGCGGGATGCGCCTGTTCTGTCCCATGTGGCGGTGTTTGAAGTGCCAGGCTTTGATCGGTTGCTGTATCTTTCCGATGCGGCTATGAACATCGCTCCGGATTTGGAGGCGAAGAAGCATATTTTGAAAAACACCGTGAAGGTGGCCCACGCTTTGGGTAATGATGCGCCCATCGCTGCCTGCCTGTGCGCTGTGGAGAAGGTCAACCCCAAAATGCAGGCAACGCTGGATGCAGCTGCTCTGGTAGAGGCCAACAAGACGGGGGAGATCAAAGGCTGTACGGTCATGGGACCTTTAGCACTGGACAATGCCATCTCAGTGGAGGCTGCCCATCACAAGGGAATTACCGACCCAAATGCAGGCCGGGCAGATATTCTATTGGTACCTGCCATTGAAGTGGGCAATGTGTTCTACAAATCCATGGTCTTTATGGCAAAAGCCCAAAATGCCGGTGTGATCGTCGGCGCAAAAGCGCCCATCGTGCTGACCAGCCGGGCAGACTCCGACGAAACCAAGCTCAATTCCATTGCGCTGGCGCTGAAAATCGCCGCCAATGAAAAATAAGGAGTAACCTATGACCCAACACAAAGTATTGGCCATGAACTTTGGCTCTACTTCTACCAAAGTGGCCATTTATGAGGGCGACCGGGAGATCATGCTCCATGTGTTTCGCCATACCCCCGAGGAAATGGCGCATATTTCCAGCATGGATGACAATGCGGTTTTTCGCAAGGGTGTGATCCTGGCTTACCTGAAAGAGCAGGGTGTTGACCTGAATGAGCTGGATGCCATAGTTGGCCGAGGGGGGCTTGTCAAGCGAATCGAAGGCGGCACCTATCTTGTCAATGAAGATATGCTGGAAGACCTGCGCAGCTGTCACTACGGGTTCCATGTGTGCAATCTGGGCGGCATTCTGGCTTCTGAGATCGGCACAGAGCTCGGCAAGCCTGCTTATGTGGTCGATCCTCCCGTGGTCTATGAGATCGATGAGGTGGCCAGCCTGTCCGGCCATCCTGATTTTCCCCGTCGTCCGCTGTTCCACGCTCTAAATCAGAAAGCCATCGCCAAACGCTATGCTGACCAGATCGGTAAGCGTTATGAAGACCTGAACCTGATCGTTGCCCATATGGGCGGCGGCACCACCGTGGGTGCGCACCGGGGCGGTCGTGTCATCGATGTGAACAACGGGCTGGAAGGCGAGGGCGCTTACACCGGAGAACGGCCCGGTACCCTGCCGGTTCTGGATGTGGTGCGTGCTACGCTCAGCGGCAAATATGGCAGCACCTATGAGCAGCTGCGGCACTTCTTCTGCATGAAGTGTGGTCTGGTGGGCTACACCGGCACAAACGATGGCCGGGAGATCACCCGTCGCATTGCAGAAGGAGATAAGCAGGCAGAGCTGGCCTACCGTGGTATGGCCTATCAGGTGGCCAAGGAGATCGGCGCATTGGGCGCAGCGCTCCATGGAAAGGTAGATGCCATCCTGCTGACCGGCGGCTTTGCCTATGACAAGACACTGATGAGCTGGATCGAGGAATATGTCAGCTATCTGGCGCCGGTGCATGTGTTCCCCGGCGAAGATGAGATGCTGGCACTGGCCCAGGGAGCACAGCGTGTTCTGTCCGGCCGGGAGGAAGCAAAGGTGTACCGAGCATGAAAAGAATGCAGATCATCACCGGACATTATGGCTCCGGTAAGACGGAATATGCCGTTAATTTGGCGCTGAAGCTGGCCGGGGAAAGGGAGAATGTGGCGCTGGCAGACCTGGACATCGTCAATCCCTATTTTCGCAGCTACGAGCAGGCACAACGACTGGAAAAAGCAGGAATTCGGGTCATTGTAACTTCCTGCGGCGGTGTGGCGGATATTCCGGCATTGAATCCGGAGGTCATGTCCATTTTCCAGCAGGAAAAGTGGACCGGAGTTCTGGATATTGGCGGCGACCCCATCGGCGCAAGAGTTTTGGCCAGATTTGCCCCCCAGCTGAGGCCGGAGGAATTTGACCTGCTGTTTGTTCTCAATGCCAATCGCCCGGAAACGAAGGATGTGGACAGCGCTTTGGCTTATATGCAGGGTATTGAATTTGAATGCCGTCAGAAGGTGACCGGCATCGTCAATAATACCCACCTGTGTGCCGAAACCACCGCAGATGAAATTCTGAAAGGTGCAGCTTTGGCACAGCAGTTGTCTGAAAGGACAGGGCTGCCTGTCGTTCACCATGCGGTGGAGCGCCGCTTTGTGGAGGAAGTAAAGGATAAACTCGTCGGAGAAATATTGCCGATGAATATCTATATGAAAAAACCTTGGGAAATTGTATTCTGTGAGGAGGA
>CAYROJ010000002.1:0-41924 GCA_964425865.1 uncultured Oscillospiraceae bacterium
CGGCTGGGACGGCTCCCAGAGCGGTGTATGCGGGATGTGGATGCTGCACTGAAGGTCAGCGTTGGGCTGGTATAGGATGTAAATCAAAACAATACAGAGAAAGTGAGTGATGCAGTTTTGAAAAATCCAAAAGCGTATGACCTACTATTCCGAAACTACCCGGATATTGTGACAGTTGAGCAGATGTGCAAAATGCTTGGTGGAATCAGCACAAAGACAGGATATCGATTGCTGCGAGATGGCACCATCAAAAGCCTTCAAGTGGGGCGACAGTATCGCATCCCGAAGCTGTATATTTTTGACTATCTGAGAATCGATGAAAACAGATCCATAGATAGCTGATTCGCACATTTGCTGTACACATTCTTCTATGATAAACTATCTATGTCAACGAGGATGTGTCGCTGTTATAACACAAAGGAGGATTTTTTATGGTAGCAGGACACCTGAGAGAACAAAATGGAATCTACCAAATCATTTTAAGCTGGAAGGATGTGAACGGCAAACGGAAAAGCAAGCAAATCAGCACTGGACTTTCGGTAAAGGGTAACAAAAAGCGGGCAGAAGCATTGTTAGCAAAAGTACGCAATGAGTTCAAACCAGAAAATATTTTGGAGGATAACAACTTCCCATTTTCGGATTTCCTGTTGAAATGGCTCAAAGAACATGCCGGGTCTATGGGGACGCGGGCCTATGCGGATAATGCTTACAACGTAAAAACTTACATTTTTCCATATTTTCGTGACCATCCAGTGTCGGTGCTCAGACTGTCCATCAAAGAGCTGGAATCCTTTTATCGCTACGAACGACAGGAAAATGATGCGACCCCGGAGGATCTGCTGCAATACCATGATGCAATTGTATCCTGTCTGACCTATGCCAGGGAATTGGGATGGATCGAAGATAATCCGGCAACGGAAGTCAATCCATGCATTGATCAAACGCCGATTCTGTTCCATGAGTTTATCATGGAATGGCTGGGGATCATGCGTTCCAAAATCTGTGAAACCACATATGCTTCTTACAAATGCAACATAGAAACCTGTATTGTCCCATATTTTAAGCAGCGCGGGTATACACTTCAGGAATTGGAGCGGCATCCCAGATATATTCAGGAGTTTTATCAAAGTATGTTAGACTCTGGACTTTCGCCAACCACCGTGATTCGGCGCCATGCCAATGTCCGAAAGTGCCTGCAATACGCATTCCAGATTGGAATGATAAAATCCAATCCGGCAGACCGTGTAGAAAAACCACGAAAGGTTAAGTACAAAGCAACAATTTATAATCGCGAGGAACTGGATATGCTATTCAAGGCAGTAAAAGGGGATCCGTTAGAACTGGCGGTTATTCTTGGCGCCTTCTATGGGCTGCGACGCAGTGAAGTGGTCGGATTGAAGTGGGATGCTATTGACTTTGAGCGAAAAACCATCAGCATCCGGCATACTGTTATTCAGTTTACCATGGGTGGTGCTTCTCAAACCATTTACAAGGATTCTACCAAAACCAAATCCAGTTGTAGAACACTCCCGCTGGTTCCACCGTTTGAACTGTTGCTTCGCTATCTGAAAACCCAGCAAGAGCAAAATCGAAAATTGTGTGGCAGGTGCTACTGTGAGGACTATCTGGACTATATTTACGTTGATGCGATGGGGCAGCTTATTAAGCCGAACTACATCACTCAGCATTTTGAGATTTTGCTCAAGAAGAACAATCTCAAAAAGATTCGTTTCCACGATCTTCGCCATAGCTGCGCCAGCTTGCTCTATGCCAATGGTGTAGGTTTGAAGGACATTCAGGAATGGCTCGGCCATAGCGATATCGCAACCACATCCAATATCTATACCCATCTGGATTATAGCAATAAGGTATCTTCTGCCAATGCGATTCTGCCGGTATACCCGCAAACCTTTCGCATTGGGGCAATTGGACAGTGAGATGGATAAAAAAGCTCCCCGAAGCGTGACACTTCAGGGAGATGGTGGTGCCGGTGGTGGGACTCGAACCCACACGAGTGTTACCCCAAAGGATTTTGAGTTATTTATTCTATTTGGACGTTGTTGGAACCTGCTATACTTTAGGAGAACTTCTTTCCTTGTTTTTTTGATATTTCAGAATGTAAATTCAGAGAATTGTTATTAAAACTTGGTATTTTGAAACATTTTTACGAGATATTGCATTCTGCTAATTCAGCTGGATTTGTACGTGAAAAATGAACGTTGGAGGGATGTTGGAGGGATGTTGCTTCGTCACACCCCGTAATTTATCAATCACCACAGCCTACATTCTTGTTGACAGATACTTTGAAAGGCTGGTTGAAATATGAAGAAAATAGATTTTTATGAGAGCTATTTCACATCGTATCCCGATGTCGTAACATTAGATCAATTCCGGCAGATGCTCGGTGGTCTTGGTGATAATCAGGCAAGAAAATTAATGCAGCAAAAACATGTCAAGCATTTCTATATACGCGGTACATATCTGATCCCCAAGTCCAATGTTATTGATTATATACTCGGACCTCACTATGCCCAATATCGATTGAAGCTAAAATGTCATATCCCTTGACCACGAATATGAATTACATACCCAAAGCCGTTTGCATTTTGCAAGCGGCTTTTTGCATTTGCGTACATAGCTGCCTGTTTTACCGCAGGTGGCTAAATCTATCTAAGGAGGAAAACCCATTGGCAAAAACAAAAGTGATCGTCGTTGCGAACCAAAAGGGCGGCGTTGGGAAAAGTACATCGGTGTTTAATCTGGGCGCCGGGCTGGCGGAGAATGGCAAAAAGGTCCTGCTGGTTGATGTGGACCCGCAAGGGGACCTGACGAAAATGCTTGGGCTGCGAAAGCCGAATGATTTGCCGCTGACTCTGGGGAATGTTATGAGCGATATTGTAACAGGAGTCAGCGGTGGGGAACACCCGGAGATCCGGCACCATCACGAGGGCTTCGACTTCGTTCCCGGAAATCGCAGTTTGTCTGCGGTGGAGGTGAGTTTGGTCAATGCCATGAGCCGGGAAACGGTCTTGCGACGGTACATCGAAAGCGTGAAAAAGAACTATGACTACGTTCTTATGGATTGCCGCCCTGCGCTGGGGATGCTGGTCATCAATGCGCTGGCGGCATCGGATTATGTGCTGATCCCGGTGCAGGCAGAGTATTTCGCCGCCGAGGACATGACGGAGCTGGTCGGCACTGTCCAGAGCGTCAAGCGGCAGATCAACCCCAAGCTAAAAATCGGCGGTGTCTTTATGACCTTTACCAACGATACCAACTTTCGGAAGGACATTGCGACGGCAGTTCGGCAGAACTATGGCAAGCAGCTTCCCATCATGCAGACTTCCATCCCGGCTACCGTCCGTCTGGCAGAAATCAGCACCGCAAACCGCAGCATTTACAAGCACAAACCCAGAAGTGCGGCGGCGGAAGCCTACCGAAATCTGACGAAGGAGGTCATGGACATTGGCGAAAAACAGCGCAGCAGGTCTGCTAACATCACTAGATGACCTATTTTCCACTCAGCAAGAGCGGGAGATCGCCGCCCAGCCGAGGGTCGAGGACATTCCCGTTGACCGAATCGACGATTTCCCAAACCACCCCTACAAGATCCGCATGGATCATGCCATGGTGCGGCTGGTGGAGAGCGTGGGGCAGTACGGGGTACTGGAACCGTGCCTGATCCGCCCAAAACCGAATGGGCGGTATGAAATGGTAGCAGGGCATCGACGAAAGGAAGCCTGTGTCATGGCGGGGCATTCCGAAATGCGGTGTATTGTGCAGGAAATGACCGACGATCAGGCCGTTATCATCATGGTGGACTCCAATCTGCACCGGGAAGAAACGCTGCCTTCGGAGAAAGCGTTCGCCTATCAAATGAAGCTGGATGCTATGAAGCGGCAAGGACAACGGACAGATTTAACTTGTGCAACAGTGTTGCACAAGTTAAATGGTAAGAAAAGCCGGGAAGTTTTGGCAGAACAAAACGGCGAAAGTCACGAGCAAGTTCGTAAATATATCCGCCTAACTCACCTCATCCCGGAACTTTTGGAATTGGTGGACAACTCCGTTCTGAAAGAAAAGGACAAGCTACAAATTGCCCTGCGGCCAGCGGTGGAACTTTCCTACCTGACCAAGCAGGAGCAGCATGATCTGCATGAAACCATGCTCAGCGAGGATCAAACGCCATCTCACGCTCAGACCATCAAAATGCGGAAGCTTTCTCAGGCGGGCAGGTTGAGCATGGACGTGATCTTCTCCGTTATGCAGGAGGAAAAGCCGAATCAACGGGAGCATTTCAAAATTCCAAGAGAGCGTATCAGCAAATATTTTGCGCCGGGGACGCCCGCACAGAAGATCGAGGATACCATTATCCAAGCGCTGGAGCTGTACCGCAAGCGCCAGCGGGAGCATGAACGATAGCCGCACTTTCAAGGGGGGAGTCTGCCCTTTTCAGAAGGTAAAATTGCAAAAATCTGCGGTTCCCCCTCTCCACACCTCACCCCCTCCGAACTACCTGTACTTCCTGAAAACAAGAGAAAGGATTCCACAATGAAACCTATAAGAAATCATTTACCACGCCTGCTGGCGCTTTTTTTACTGCTTGCGGTGCTGATCGGGATACACCCACTGGGAGTATTCGCCGCTGAAACAGAACCGACTGAAACCACCGCAGAGCAAACGAACGAACCTGCATTGCAGGCCAAGCCCAGAGCGGTGTCCTCCGGGCTTGGGAAAGGCACGTTCTACCAGTACGACAGCCCCACCGTTCGGGCTACCAACGACTACCACAACAACATAGTCGGCACCACCAACGGCAGCGTCCCCAACCACTGCTGGGACCCCAACCGTTCGCCGCTGAAAACCGACTTTGCCATCTGCCTGAACAAGAACAAGATTTTGTTCGCAGGCGCAACCGGCTCGAACATCAACAACGGTCAGCGCTGGGCATACGGCTATGTCACCGCAACCGACACCTCCGGGGACGAATCCTACGAAAGTGTGTGGATCAACACCTCGCAGGCCCTCCGGGAAAAGCTGATTTTGCTCCTTTGTTACGGCATGGATACCGACAGCAGCTCTGCCCGGTTCGGAAATAGTTCCGACCCCAAAGACGCAAATGCCAGTACCGGCGCAACCTATGCCGCCATGCAGTTGGTAGCGTGGGAATGGATCCACGGTGCATCCGAGGGAGCCTACACCCAATATTACTATCAGGACAGTTACCATCCCGCCGATGTAGTAGGCCGGGCGGCGGAGCTTCGGAATTTGGTAGCTACCAACCCGGATCACATCGACACATCACAGACCAAGATATGCATCGTCTGGCCCACCACCAACTATCAGGATTCCAACGGAACATGGCGCTGGGGCCAGTGCCTCATCGCCATCGATCAGGAGCCGGTGTACAAGGTCACCACCTCCGGCTTCACTTTGGCAAAATCTATCGACGCTTCGGACGCTTGTATCGCCCAGATCAAGGATAATCCCCTGTATTCCCTTGCAGGAGCGCAGTATCAGGTGACGGTCAACGGTGTGTACCAGGAGACCCTGACCACTGATGCCAACGGCAATGCAGCGTCTTCCAAAGAATACGATGTGGGGACGGTGGTCACGGTACAGGAAACGGTTGCACCCAGCGGATTTAAGCTAAATAGCAAGACCTACACGCTGACCATCACCAACGGGACCAATCAGGTCGCCGTGGAAGATGAACCCCTGTTTGACCCGCCCTTTGCCATTACCAAGATCGACAAGGATACCACCACCGCTCAGGGCAACGGCAGCTTCTCCGGGGCCGTGTTCAAGTGGGAGTATTTCGCCAACTACGATTGGAGCGGAATGCCCCTGAGAACATGGTATCTTGTGACGGACGAATACGGGGTAATTCGGTATGACAGTCGTTACTGCGCCGCAGGCTATTCCAGTGACCAGATCTACTATGGCAACAGCGGAGCACCACAGCTTCCGTTAGGCTCTGTAAAAATAACCGAAATCAAGAACTCTCTTGGATATGTGGTTTTGCCGCAAGCTCTGAAATGCACCATTGTAAAGGACACAGCCACAGACAGTGCAAAATATGTGTGGGATGCTGCATCACTTGCAATTCTAAGAGATTTTTCCAATGGCAACTTCGGTGTCCCGGAACCCATTGATACGTCACTCTTTGGCAGTCTGACAGTCGAGAAAATCGACAGCGTTCTGGGCAGCAGCGCTCAGGGCGGTGCGACTTTGGCAGGTGCCAAGTTCCAGGTCATCAACAATAGCGCCAACTCCGTAAAAATCGGGGATTTTGCAGAAGCCAAGCCCGGTGAGGTCTGCTATGAATTTACTACGGATGCCGCAGGTCGACACTCCACCGGCAATATCTTTCCTCTAGGCTCCTACACAGTGGAGGAAGTGTCCCCGCCCACTGGATACCTCCTGAACGAGAGCTGGTCCCAGTCATTTACAGTTACCGAAACGGCAAGGGACTTTTCGTTTACCGCTGAAAACGGCAGTGCCTGTGCGGACAACATCATTCTTGGTAGCGTGCGGATCGTCAAAAAAGACATTCTCTTAGGAGACAGCACCGGAGCGGACGCATTTCTGGACGGCATCACATTCAACATCGTCAGCGAAAACGATAACCCTGTCGTAGTAAACGGCGTGACATACCAGAAAGGCCAGACCGTTTTGACACTGAAAATTCAATGGGACGGAAGCAGATGGACAGCGGAAAGTGGGAATGTCCTCCCCTACGGCAACTACACCATCAAAGAAAACGCAACAGCCGGCGGCACTGCCAATGACTACTATGAGTGGAATTCCGAAACGGCGCTGGTGGCGATCCGAGGAAACGGAACAACTACTGAAGTCTGCTTTACCAATTCCTTGCGCCCCGGCGAATTGACCATCCGAAAGGTGAACACCCAAGGGGAGCCGCTGACCGGGAGAAAATTCTGCTGGAGTGGAGCAAAGACGGTGAAAACTGGACCCCAATCGGCTATTCGGATGCAGAATACCCGACAGTGGGTACCTGCAACACCGCTGATCTGGAAGATGGCTGTTTGACCACCGGCGAGAACGGAACTGTGTCGTTCACCATGCTCCACCCCGGCTTACAATACCGGGTGACGGAGGTGGAAACCTTACCCGGCTACCAGTTAGCGGCAGAGCCTGTTTTTACGGGGACACTGCCCAATAATACCTTGAAAGTTATATTGGAGCTGACAAACGGGCAGGTTTATGTGTTGCCCCAGACGGGGGCATTCGGCATGAAAACGGTGTGGATTCTGTTTGCTATGCTGCTGGGCAGTGTCGCAATTTTGCTGGGAACGTATAAGCGCAAGGATTGATAGCTTCCACATTTGAATAGGTGCAGGGAATGTGTTATGCTGGTGGCAGAAAGGACGGGATCGCTATAAAAAAGAGAAATATCATCATTACGGCAGTTATTATCCTCATAATCGCACTGATATTTGCCGTAACATCCTGTGTGCCGAGCCGGTCAACCGAGGAGGAAACCATTACGTCAGTGGACACTATACCCACCGAAACACAATTTGCAGGAACGGAGCCAACTATGCAGGAAACGGTGGCACCTACTGAAGCGGTTACTGAGTTGCTGGAAACTGTTTCCAATGTAGCTGCTGATCCTGCTGTAAACACCAGCAGTTACACAAACCCGAACAGTTCCGGCGCCGAAAACTCCACTCCGAATATGCCCAGCGCAACAGATCCTCCGGAAGCAACGCCCATTCAGTCTGCGCCTGCTGAACCAACGCCTACGGAGCATATCCATAGTTGGCAGGAGATTTGCCATGCAGAAGAAAGCCATGACGTGTGGTGGATCGTATGTCAATGCGGTGCCAAATTTGCCACAATCGACGAAATGAACGCTCATAGCAACGCATTTCTCGGTTCGGAAGAATGGCTGGACCATGCCGGATATGGAGAACTGCACGAAACCATCACCGATACCCCTGCCTATTCCACTTGGGTCTGCGCTTGCGGTGCTACCTCCGATACGCAACCCTGATACAGCAAAAGAGCCGGACTGATCTTCAGTCTGGCTCTTAAAAATAAACCTTGCGTATTTTGTCGAAATGCGCTAGAATGATCGTGGTCGAAAGGCCCGAAAGGGATACCCCTTAATAACGGTGTGATTGCCCCCGGCACGCAGTGAATTTTAATTCACTGCGTGGGCAACTCGGCGGACGGAACCTCCCTCAGATGGGAGGTGATAACCTATGGTCACATATGATAGCTTATTCAGCTACACCATGGTCATCCTTGTGGTTATCACGCTGGTCGTTACGATCACTCGTAACGGCAAGTGACGTGGTTTCTTTTTGCATTTACTCTGTAAATAAAAAAGGAAATTACCCCGTCCCACAGCCGACCAAGCTAGACGGAGTAATTTCCTAACTAGATGGGAGGTACCGTTCGTCGGTATCCCTTTCGTAATTATAGTAACACATCCGGCTTGCAATTGCAAGTCGGATTTTTTAATATCCAGCCATTCTGTTTTTTGCAGAATGGCTTTTTTATATACCAAAATTCAAAAATGAAAGGAACCCTTACTATGAAAAACCTGACAAAAGCCCTCTCCCTGATTTTGGCACTCATTCTGTGCCTGTCCGTCCCCGTCGGTGTTTCCGCTTCGACGGTGGACGATGCCACCATCAACATGGATGCCGATTGCTCCCTCACCATCTGGAAATACGATTTCACCAATGCCCGCAAGGACGGTGTGTGGACGGAGGACAGCTTCATCTCCACCGGCTGGCGGGAGCCGTATGTAGAAGAAGTACTGGGCGAAGCAGTCCGCAAGGGCGGCGACAGCGTTTCCAATGCCCTGGGCAACGGTCAAAGTGCCAACGGCTACGCCCTGAAAGGCATTGAGTTCACTATCCTCAGGGTCGCGGATTTCGTCACCTACTCCGAGCCTGCCAACGAAGAACACCCCGAATATGAACGCATTCAACTTCTCTACGGCTTCAATGCAACTAAGTCCGCAGACCTGCTGACTGCCATTGGCCTTGCCAACGGCGCAGACCGATGCGAATACGCAGACAGTCTTTCAGATGGCAGCATCTATTATTACACCTCCGACACCCTGAACAAAGCCCTCTACAATGCCCTGACCGAGAACGCAACACAGGTAAAGGATGCACTGGAAGCCTATGTTGCCGCAGACAATGATGCCATTGTTTTGGAAAAGACCAACGAGAACGGCAAGACCATGAAGCGGGGTCTGGAAACCGGCCTGTGGCTATGCGTGGAAACCTCCGTCAGCGAGTCCGTCCTGACGACCAACCCCTTCTTTGTCAGCCTGCCTATGACCACCGTTTCCGGGAACGCCAATTCCGCTTCTCCCGAAGGCGGACATCAGTGGAATTACAATGTGGTAGTCTATCCCAAGGACGAGGTATCCATCCCGGAGTTGACCAAGGAAGTCCGGGAGTCCGCTACCAGATCTACCGGCAAGAACAACGGCTCCGACAGCATTACGGATGGCTTCAGCCATATTGCCACCGGCTCCACCGGCGATATTATGGAGTATCAGATTCGCTCCACGCTGGGGGCCATCACCTCCGACGCAACGAAATATACCCACCTGTCCTACTACGACACCATCTGCGCCGGAATCGACTACAACAAGCGCCTGGAGGACGTAAAAATCGAAATTTATTCCGACAAAGCCTGCACCGACAAGGTGACGACTTGGGTACAGGGCGATGGTAAATTTACTGTGACCTATTCCAGCGATGACCGACATATGACCATCGATATCACCGAAGCCGGCCTTGCGGAGATCAACGGAAATACGGAAAATGTCAATGGCAAGCTCTACAAGGGTTATTCCAATTACACACTCCGCATCACCTACTCCGCAACCATCAACGCCGACAGCAGCTTTATTTATGGCGAATCGGGCAATGACAACGAGGTAGTTATGACATGGAAACGCACTTCTACCGAGTATTACGACACCCTCATTGACGACTGCCACGTTTTTTCCTTCGGACTGGATTTGGCAAAGATCTTCTCTAATCTGGACTCTGAACCCGCAGAGGAAATCGGACTGTTTCAGCACGTCAAGTTCCGCATCCGCAATGTAACGGATGGCTACTGGCTGACCGCTGTTCGGGACGAGGAAACCGGCATTTACTATGTAACAGGCCACGTCACTGCAGAAACGGACGGGACCGTTTTCTACCCTGTCACCAGCGGCGGGGAATACGGCAAGATCATCGTGAAAGGCTGCGAGGACGATGAATACGAGATTTTTGAGATCGAAACCGCAAACGGCTATACCAAGCTGAAAAACTCCATTCTGGTGGACATTCAGGTGGAGGAAGATACGTTGCACCCCTGTGACATTTACAGCAAGGATGTGCTGGGCGTTCTCCAGAACGACCCCCATTACAGCTTCGACGGCGGCTATGACCTGCACCTGTCCAACATTCCCCAGACTCAGCTTGCCCACAATTATCTGCTGTCTGTGGGGACGGTGAATGGTAAGGAAACCAAAATGCTGGCAGACGGTAGCTCCTCCGGCGCACTGGCCTATGTTCAGCCCATTGAAAACAACGAGGGCTTCGACCTCCCGGAAACCGGCGACACCGGGACCTGGGTCATTACCACGGTTGGTATCCTGCTGATGTCCGCCGCAATTGTTGTGACAGTCCTTGCGCTTCGCAAAAAGGAAGCCGAATAACGGAATATCAGAAGCGGGAGGGGGCTTTTGCCCCCTCCTTGTTCGTTGGAGGTGTATTTTGAAAAGGAAAACGATCATCCTCATTGCTGGACTGATTTTTGCGGCGGCTCTCGGCTTGGTGCTGTACCCGCTGGTGGCAGTCCGATATAATGAAGCCCATCAATCGTCTCTCTGTGCCGCTTATGAAAAACAGCTTCAGCAGGCCGATGCTATGTCCATTGAGCAAACCCGTTTGGAAGCGGAACAGTATAACGGGATTCTTTCCAAAAGAACGATGGGAGATCCTTTTGGGGACAGTGCCTTAGCGGAAGCATCCGTCGGCTACAATTCGCTTTTGAACTTAGGCGGTACGGACATGATGGGCTATCTTGAGATCCCGGCCATTGAAGTCAGCCTGCCCATCTATCATGGAACGGACTCCGATACGCTGCGGACAGGTGTTGGACATTTGCTTGGAACTTCGCTCCCCATCGGCGGCGAGGATACCCATACCGTCCTCTCTGCCCACTCCGGCATGGCCAGTCAGCGGATGTTTACGGATCTGGACCAGCTTCAGGAGGGTGATATTTTTTATCTGCGGGTTTTGGGGGAAACGCTTGCCTATCAGGTGGACCAGATCAAGGTGGTCCTGCCTTATGAAACCCAAGATCTGTCCATCGTTGCGGGCGAGGATCTATGTACCCTGCTGACCTGCACCCCGTTTGGGGTCAATACCCACCGCCTGCTGGTGCGAGGACACAGGATTGCCTACGAAACAGCGGAGGAAATCATTGTAGCGAGCGTAGCTCCGCAGGAATCCACATGGCTGAAAGAATACCTGAAGGGTATCCTCTTTGGTGGAATGACCGCCGCGGGGACCGGCGCAGTCACATGGTGCTGCCTGAGAAAGCGAGGGGAATATGAAGCGTAAGCTTATTCTGATCCTTATGGGCATGACGTTCCTGATTGGTCTGGGACTTTGCCTCTATCCGCCGCTTCATGGGCAGCAGCTTCAGAAACACCAGCAGCAGGAAATAAGCGCATTTCAGGAAAATGTGCCGCATGAAAACAACGAGGAAAACGCACCATATCTGAACTTGCGGCAGGATATGGAAGCTTATAACCGACACCTCCTTTCCAGTGGTCAGGCGGGCTTTGATACCGCTTCTGCATACGAACAGCCCAGCTTTGTCCTGTCGGATTACGGGCTGAACAGTGAGGTGTTTGGTATTTTGGAAATTCCGACGTTGAAGCTGACACTGCCAATTTACCTTGGTGCGAACCGCTCCAATTTGGCGTTGGGAGCGGCGCACTTGTCCCAGACCAGCCTGCCCATCGGCGGGGACAGCACGAACTGTGTCATAGCGGCGCACCGTGGGTGGCAGGGCGGTGAATACTTTCTGCGCCTGCCCGAACTTGAAATAGGCGATACAGTGACGGTCACAAACCTGTGGGAAGTGCTGACCTACCGGGTCGTGGAAACCAAAACCATAAGCTCCACCGACACCGACGCAGTCCGCATCCAGCCGGACAGGGAGTTGTTGACGCTACTGACCTGCACTTATGGAGCGGGCGAAAAGTACCGCTATTTGGCCATTTGTGAACGAGTGGAGGGTAATGATGGATAAACGTATGGCGGGTGATTATGAGATTATTCAGGCATTCCATATTGGGGACAGAGAGATCGTTTCGGGTGAGAACCAAAATGTTTCCCAGGAGGAGCGGTATATGTGTGCGTACTGCGACCGAAATGAGATCGTTGCGCTGTATAACGATGTGATGATCAGCGATGATTTCTGCGAGATATCCAAACTCTATGCCCAGCGTCTGGCGGAACAGGCAGAAAAGACCCGTATTGCGCTGAACACTCCCAAAATACAAGGCATTTCAAATGAACCGTTGACTGCCGCCGACTGCACCCCCATTTCCCATGACGATGACCTGAATAACAAAATCGTAGTCATAAAGGCAGAGGTACTGCGCCGGGAATACCGCAGAGCTACCAATCAAATCAAGCTGTGCATTGGTGGCTTCGGTGCATCCCCTCACAGCCGTGGCTCTGCCTGCTTCTGTGTTGACCTGTATTCCGGGAAAACCAGTCGCTATGAGCGCTCGGATATTCTGGGGACGCTGAACCCGGAGCAACTGCCCAAATGGGCACAGCATGGGCTAATGAGCTACCAACAGGAACAGAAACAAAAGAAAATGAACACGAAGGAGGAACGATAATGGAACAACGAATCTGTGCAGGCTATGTCATCACCCAGAACATCAAGGTCAAGGATACCGAATTTGTGCTGGGAGAGCATCCCAAAACAGGAATGTGTGTCACATGGCAATGTAAGAATGGTGATGACTACTTCTGGGGGCATTACTGCGAGAATTACTATGCTGCACTGAAAGACCTCTGCGAAAGAGCGTCGCAGGAAGTGGATCATCTGGCATCTATCGGTGCAATTCCACCGCTGTCATCTCGAAACAGAGCAGACAGGGGGATGGAACGATGATGGAACCCCTGTATTCCCCATGGGGTGCAGTTCAGCATTGCGAAATGCTTGCGCCCCATGTGTTTTCCGTAACCACTGCCAGTCATGGCGGGATCATGGCAAATGCCGGAGTTGCAAAAACCATCTTCTCAAAGGCTGCTTTGAACTGTGCCTTTCGGGACGGTGGTTTTCACTGTTTTGAAGAAGATTGTGATGCCCCGGTTGCCATTCGGGAGTTGATGGATCGTGGATTGTTTTCTGCCCCGGTCAACAGCTATTGGAAACCCGGCGAATATGAAAGCTGCATCAATGCCAGTGTGCAGAAATACCACAGCGAATACTGGAAAGCCAGAGAGGGCGGAACCACCGTTCCGAAAACACCAAAATCAAAGGAGTTCGAACGATAATGGAAATGACAATGCGCCCCATGTTCCCGGCAGAGCGAAACTATTCCTATGCCCAAAGCCAGCAGATTTCCATGCAGACCGGCCTGATTGGTTATCTCCGTGCCGACATGGACACCGATGGAAAGGGCTTTTTCAGCACATGGAATGGCTTTCGTGACAGCCTGAAAAGTGAAGATTTCAAGCTGGAATTTGATGATGTCATCAATGAACTGCGGAAGGACGGAAATATCCTCCATGACCGCAACACGATGGCCCGGTGCTGTCATGCTGCGCCGGGTAGCGATTTCCATAATGACTGCAATGAGTTCGGTTTTCGGATAGATACCGACCATTACACCTATATGCTGCGCCTGAACCCCAATAAGGGCGAATACAATCTGTACTGCCACTGTTATGTACGGCAATGGCTGGAGCGACATATGCGACAGGCTGAAAAGGGCATCCGTTTCATTACTCCGGATTACAAAGAATTATTCCGTATCGCAGACGGCGATAAGATCCGATATTATACCCCCGGCGGCGAGGTACGGGAGCCTGTATGCCGCTATATTGATGATTATCATTTTGAAACTCAAAGTCCGGGCTTTGGCAGTCTATATCATATCTGTGAGTTTGCAGAGCGATATACAGAACGAGAATGTCAGGGCATTATCCCACTGCGCTCCGCCTTACCGGAGAAATGCTTCAGCCTTCTGGAAAGCACCGGTGAGGTGATCGTAATTACCAAAGGTGAAAAGGGATATGCCCCCATGGGTGTCTTTCCACAGAACGAATCGCCGGAGGAAGCGATAGCTGCGCTGAACAAAGCCAACAATGTGACACCGGCGCAGAAAGCAGCCATGGTGGCCGGTTCCATGTTCGGCTGGGCTGTCCCTGCCGCTGACCCGAAGAATTATGATGAAAACGGCATTGCCATTGCACCCAAGCCGAAAGACCGGGGTGATGCCAGATGAAACAGGATTTGAGAAACCTTTGGGCAAGACTGGGGGTATCCATTCAGGCCACCCCTGCGGAAATTGATACCCTGATGAGCGGAACGCCTAAGAGCAAAGAAGCAACACTATCCAAAATCTTTTCCGAGGGGCGAATCCGAATTGAGGGCGACAGCTATATTCCCGGCGATGTGATCTTTGAATACAACCTGAAGCATGGTACGAATTACGGTCATGTGGAGGTGGATCTGGAAACCGGGAAATTAGGCGGAAAGCCCATACGGGCAGTGAATGTCTTGGCGCGAAACAAAAGCCGAAGTGATACAAGATAGGAGGTGCAACGGATGGCGAGAAAATACGAGATAATCACCGAACTCTACCAGCGGACGATCACCGAAATCACATCCCCGAAGGAATGGCGGCGTTTTCTGACCACCGCTTGCCGCAATTTTCGTCTGTCCTTTGACGAGCAGATATTGTTGTATGCTCAGCGCCCGGATGCTACCGCTGTCCTACCTATTGAAGGAGCAAACGGTTGGAACCAACGGTTCGGACGTTGGGTCAATCGAGGCGCTACCGGCATTGCCGTATTCGATAGAGATTATATCGGACGCTCCCGACTGAAATACTATTTTGACATTTCCGACACTCACGAAAGCCGCTTTTCCCGCCCCGTCCCCCTTTGGGAGATGCAAACAGCGTATGAAGCAGCGGTTATTGAAACGCTGGAAAATAGTTTTGGAGAACTTTCCGAAAAAGAAAGCCTTGCCGCTGCCCTGCTGTCTGCCGCTCAAAATGCAGTAGAGGACAATCTGCCGGACTATCTGGCGGAGCTGATGTACTACAAAGAGGGCAGCTTTCTGGAGGTGCTGGACGAGGAAAGCATCGAAGCCATGCTGAAACCTCTGACCCAAAACAGCATTTCCTATATGCTTCTGACCCGGTGCGGCCTTGACCCGGCAGAACATCTCCCGGAGGATGCTTTCGGCTACATCAGCGGCTTCAACACGCCCAATACTCTGAATGCTTTGGGCACTGCCACCGGGGATATCGCCAAAATGTGCCTGGGCGAAATATCCCGCACCGTGCGTTCGTTGCAACGTCAGGATGATCGCACATTTGAAATTTCCGGCGAAAACGAGTATCCTGACAATAGAAATAACACCGAAAGGAGCAACGACCATGACACAACTGACCTACACGATGCAGGGGGACTATCGCTTGCCCAACCTGCTCCCGCCCCAGGAGCCGGAAGTTCACCTTGGGAAGTACGCATTGCTGCGCAGGACGTACCTGAAGCAGCACCGAAAAGTGACCTTCACGAATCTACTGACATCGGGCAAGCTGAACCGGCACCTGATGGAGATCCAGCAGACCGCCCAGAATCGGATGGAGCAGATCATCGCACAGATGGTGAAGGCCGAGGGCGTGACGGAGGAACTGAAAGCGAAGAATCCCATGAAGTGGACGGGGCTGATGAACAACATCCGACAAGCAGCGGAGGAAATGGTTTTGGCGGAGCTGATCTACGCATAGAAAATGAGCTGCCGCCCTTTCTGGATGAACGATTCATCACCGCCATTCTGGAAAACCGGGATGATGATCTGAAATCTCCCAAAGTGGAAATTCAGAACTTTTTCCTGGAACACTACGAACAGAATAAACGGGCTGAGTATCTGAAAACAGTCTATCCCGACAGATTCACAGAGCTGATCGTGGACGGGACTCGGATCGGATACCGGGCAACAGACGACGGACTTCTGATGTGGGAGGGGGCATACCTCTCTCGCACCAGGGAGTCCGTTTTTTCATGGGGCATCGTTGCCGAGCTGACCGGCAATCTCATCGACCAAGACACCTACTTTTTTAACACCAAAGTCAAAGCACCGCCCAGCTATGACGAGCAGCAGATCTCTTTCATGGATGGCGGCTATCTTGCCCCGGAGTCGGAAGAACAGGCTACATTTTTCTCCCAGCCGGAGCTGCCCCAGCAGGTTATCGACGAGGCTCTTTGCATTGGCGCCAATGACGAAAACAGCCGCCTGATCATCTGCGCCTACTTTATGAGAGACCACACGCCGGAAGAAAATGCGGTCTTTCTGCAAAAGCACTACGGCACCAACGGTGCAGGCTTTTATATCAACGACCGGGAGTATGCCATGTGGTATGCCCCAGATGGCATCCGGATATCCATCGGGCGCACTGTCCAGACACGGTATGCTACCCAACTGTCGTGGGGGCAGGCTGCAAGGCGTATTCGGGAACTGCTGGACTTAGGGCGGTATATGCCTCAGAGTGAGCTTGACCGGGTGGCAGAATACGAATATAAGACCTTGTCAGAAAGTCTTGCCCTCACTGCCAGAGATTTTTCGGAAGAAGCCATCACTGCCGGTTATGCCCCTACCGTCCGGCTTGCCCTCTCCGCAAGGGCTGGGTTCCCGGGAATCGAACGGCAAATCAACGAGCTTCTGAAAGACCCGGATATGCAGGCGAAGATCACAGATGAATGGGCGGTGTTCGTGGCTGCCTATGAGCAGGAGCGTGATCTGATGCGGTTTCCCTCAAATCGCCCGAAAGAGTTGCTTGGAAAACTGCAAGATCTTCAGCGGGAGCCTATCATTTTCAAGGCGGCGGAGGGCTATGCGCCAAATCGCCGTTTTTTCATTTCCAATGATGAAATTGACAGGATCCTCCGGGGCGGCATGAAGAATACGGAGTACCGGCTTGCCGTCTATTCATTCTTTGCCAGAAACAGTGATCCAAAGGACAGAGAAAAATATCTAAAAAACTATCACGGCGAATATAGCGGCTACCATGGTGGAAATGACAACCGCACCTATACCGGCAAGGGCCTTTCTTTCAGCCATGGTAGTATTACCGAGCCATACGCCAAAGTGGAACTGGGCTGGGGCAAAATCACAAAACGAATTTCGGAGCTGATCTCCACAGGAAAGTTCCTGTCCGAAGCAGACCGGGCGGCAATGCCGGAATATGAACGAAAGCAGCTTGCCAAAAGCATTCACAGTTTTTTCTACGATGTTCCCGATGGACATCCCAAACTGTTTACGCATGATCCCATTACCGATTATTGGAAGAATGTTCAGGAAATTGCGGTGCAGCTCACCGACCCGGTTCGGGTAAATGAAATCTATCAGACCATGATGCTTCCCCTGTGGGATGCAACACCGCAGAATCATCGGGACTATGAAAGCCGCAAAGCAGGGCTTGAGAATATGCGAGCGTATCTGGACGGCACATACTCTGTATTTAACCGGGCGCATACGCTAACCTCACTATCTGAAAACATAAAGCCAGCGCCTACGATTCCGGAATTGCTGACTTCCGAAAATGCGTCCAATGCCGAATTGGCAGAGGCAATGGAGCTGATCAACGGCTACTGTGTGGAAGTATTTGAGCAGGAGGCAGATTGTTCCGACCTCAGCCATGTAGATCTGGCGTTCAGTGCGACTGCCGACAGTTTGCACACAGTAGAAGTCTTTGCAGATTTGGTAAATTTCCGACTGGTATATCAGGTGGACGGTGAAGTTGTTTATGAAAATGCCTGTGGCAGTCTGGGCGAACTGAATCAGTATCTTGCAGATCTGGACTTTGATGTAATGGTTGCCCATGCAGATGAAATGTATCGGCAGAAGCAAGCGGAAAAGGACGATTTTTCTGATATCGACCCGGTTGCCATTCGTCAGAACCTTGCCCAGCGTGGGATCGTAAACGGTCAGGTCGTGGATGCAGAAGCCTTAAACAATGACCCATTTATACGGCAAGTTGTGGCAGATGTTGGGGCTACGCAGAAAGAACATTTCCCGACAGAACCCCTTGCGCCGCTCAAGCCCAAACGAGAATATATCACCTTTGAACCCCTTTACCCGGATATCCCAACCGCACAGCGGCAGAATTTTCGTATCACAGATAATGAATTGGGCAACGGCACCGCCAGCGAAAAATATGCCGCCAATGTTGCCGCTATCCGAATGTTAAAGCGGATTGAGGACGAGGGCCGATTGGCTACTCCTGTGGAGCAGGAGATCCTGTCCCGATATATAGGCTGGGGTGGTTTGGCAGATTGCTTCGATGAAAGGCACGGTAAGTATCAGGAACTGAAATCATTACTGACCGAAGAAGAATATGCCGCCGCCAGAGCCAGCTCCCTGACGGCATTTTATACTTCCCCGGTCATCATCCGGGCCATGTATCAAGCGCTGGAACAGATAGGATTCCGCCAGGGCAATATTCTGGAACCAAGCTGCGGTGTGGGAAACTTCATCGGGATGCTCCCGGACAGCATGGCCGACAGCAAGGTGTACGGTGTGGAGCTGGATTCCATCTCCGGGTGCATTGCCCAGCAACTTTATCAAAACAGCAGTATCGCTGTCACCGGGTTTGAAAAGGTGCAAATGCCTGACAGCTTTTTTGATGTGGCCATTGGCAATGTACCTTTTGGCGATTTCAAATTAAGAGATAAGAAATACGATAAGTACAACTGGCTCATCCATGATTATTTTTTCGGAAAGTCGCTGGATAAGGTGCGCCCCGGTGGCGTGATCGCATTCATCACCTCCAAAGGTACTATGGACAAGGAGAATTCCGCTGTCCGCAAATATCTGGCGCAGAGAGCTGACCTGATTGGAGCTATTCGCCTGCCCAACGATGCGTTCAAGCGCAACGCCGGTACGGAAGTCACCAGCGATATTATGTTCCTGCAAAAGCGAGACAGGATGACGGACATTGAACCTGACTGGGTACATCTGGACACCGATGAAAACGGTATCCACATGAACCGTTATTTCATTCAGCACCCGGAAATGATTTTGGGTGAAATGGTCATGGAGTCCGGGCGGTTTGGTATGGAAAGTACCTGCCGGGCCTATGTGGATGCTGACCTGTCCGAACTACTTTCCGAAGCGATCCAAAATCTTCACGCACAAATTACAGAATATGAACACGAAGAACTGGATGAGGAAGATCACTCCATCCCCGCTGATCCCAATGTGCGGAATTTCAGTTTTTGTGTTGTAGATGGTAAGGTGTACTTCCGGGAAAACAGCCGCATGAACCCGGTAGAGGTATCCGTTACCGCAGAGAATCGCATCCGGGGCATGATCGCCCTCCGGGACTGCGTTCGCAAGCTGATGGACTACCAGACGGAGAATTATCCCGATGAGGACATTCGGCAAGTGCAGGCCAATCTGAACCGTCTGTATGACGATTTTACCGCCAAATACGGTCTGCTTTCCAGCCGGGGCAACAGTCTGGCGTTCAGCGATGATTCCAGCTATTTCCTGCTGTGTTCTTTGGAGGTGCTGGATAACGAGGGCAATTTTAAGCGCAAGGCAGATATGTTTACCAAACGCACCATCCGTCCCCATGAGGCTGTGACCAGTGTGGACACCGCCAGCGAAGCCCTTGCGGTGTCAATCTCCGAAAAGGCACGGGTGGATATGCCTTTCATGGCGGAGCTATCTGAGAAAACCCGGGAAGAACTGGAAAGGGAGCTGGCTGGGGTCATCTTCCGGGATATACACTGCCCCGAACACAAGGAGGATATCCCCCTCGCCCGGACAGAACTGGATTTTTATGATTTTGTCACTGCGGACGAATACCTGTCCGGCAATGTGCGCCGGAAGCTGCGGATGGCGAAGGCCTTGCAGGAAGTTTTACCACCCGAAAAGAAACATTTGCTGGCCCGGAATATCGAAGCTCTGACAGCGATACAGCCGGTGGATCTGACAGCCGGAGAAATCGGCATCCGCATCGGTGTCAACTGGGTGCCGAAAGAGATCTACGAGCAGTTTCTGTATGAGGTGATCGGCACCAGTGCCTATGCCCAAGATAAAATCAAGGTGCTGTATTCGCCCCACTCCGGCGAGTGGAATGTGACCAACAAATCCATGGATGGTAGCAACATCAAAGCCGTCACCACCTACGGCACCAAACGGATCAATGCCTACCACATTTTTGAGCAGACACTGAACCAAAAGGATGTCCGTATTTTTGACACGAAGTATGATGCAGATGGCATTGAAATCCGGGTGCTGAACAAAAAGGAAACTGCCATCGCCCAGGATCGGCAGAAGCTGATAAAGGCGAAGTTTGCAGAATGGGTCTGGAAAGACATTGACCGCCGGGAACAGCTCTGCGGCATTTACAATGAAACCTTTAATTCCATCCGTCCCCGTGAGTACGACGGTCAGCACATCCGTTTCTCCGGCATGAACCCGGAGATCACCCTCCGAAAACACCAGATCAATGCCATCGCCCACATTATGTACGGCGGTAATACCCTGCTGGCTCACGAGGTGGGGGCTGGGAAGACCTTCGAAATTGTTGCCGCCGCCATGGAGAGCAAGCGGCTGGGCCTTTGCACCAAATCCCTGATCGTGGTCCCCAACCATATCACCGAGCAGTGGGCGGCGGAATGGTTGCAGCTATACCCTTCTGCCAACATTCTGGTCGCCACAAAAAAGGATTTTGAAACCAAAAACCGCAAGAAATTCTGTGGGCGCATTGCTACCGGCGACTACGACGCCATCATCATCGGTCACAGCCAATTTGAAAAAATACCCATGTCAAAAGAGCGGCAGGAAGCCATTCTGCGGCGGCAGATCGACAGCATTCTGGACGGCATCCGGGAAGCCAAACGAAACCATGCAGAGAACTACTCCATCAAGCAGATGGAGCGGACACGGAAATCTCTGGAGAACCGACTGGCCAAACTGAACGACCAGAGCCGCAAGGATGATGTGGTGACCTTTGAACAGTTGGGTGTTGACCGTGTTTTTGTGGATGAGAGTCATTATTTTAAGAACTTGTTTTTGGCAACAAAAATGCGGAATGTAGGCGGTATTGCTCAAACAGAAGCGCAAAAATCCAGCGATTTGTTTATGAAGTGTCAGTACCTGGACGAGATCACCGGGGGACGTGGTGTTGTCTTCGCCACCGGCACCCCCATTTCCAACAGTATGGTGGAGCTTTATACCATCCAGCGGTATTTGCAGTACAGCACGCTGGAAGAAATAGGCCTGCTGAACTTCGATGACTGGGCGGCAAACTACGGCGAAACCGTTACCGCCATCGAGCTATCCCCGGAAGGCAGCGGATACCGCTCCAAAACCCGATTTGCCAAGTTCTATAACCTCCCGGAGCTGATGTCCACCTTCAAGATGGTTGCGGACATTCAGACAGCGGATATGCTGAAGCTGCCGGTTCCCAAGGCCAACTTCCATACGGAAGTCATCAAGCCCTCTCCTATGCAGGAGGATATGATCAAATCCCTTGCAGACCGGGCCGAGGACATTCGGGCAGGCAATGTCGATCCCAGTGTAGACAATATGCTGCGGATCACCAATGACGGCAGAAAGCTGGCGCTGGATATGCGGCTGATCAACCCACTGGCACCAGATACAGAGGACAGCAAGACCTCCATCTGCGCCCGGAATGTGTTTGATATCTGGCAGCGCACGACGGAAAACCGCAGTGCTCAAATGATTTTCTGCGACCTCAGCACACCAAAGGGTGATGGCACATTTAATATTTACGACGATTTGAAACAGAAGCTTATGGAAAAGGGTGTCCCGGAAATAGAAATTGCCTATATCCATGATGCTAACACGGAAGTGCGGAAGAAAGAGCTGTTTGCGAAGGTGCGAAGCGGTGAAGTGCGTGTTCTGATCGGCAGTACCGCTAAAATGGGCGCCGGAACCAACTGTCAGGATAAACTCATTGCACTCCATGATTTGGATTGCCCGTGGCGCCCCAGTGACCTTGCCCAGCGGCTGGGACGCATTGTTCGGCAGGGCAACCAGAACCCGGAGGTTGAGATTTTTCGCTATGTGACGGAAAACACTTTTGATGCGTACCTCTACCAGCTTGTGGAAAACAAGCAGAAATTCATCTCCCAGATCATGACCAGCAAAGCCCCAGCCCGTATTGCAGATGATGTGGATGAAACTGCACTGAGCTATTCTGAGATCAAAGCCCTTGCCACCGGCAATCCGCTGATCATCGAGAAATGCAATCTGGATGTGGAGGTCAGCAAGCTGAATATGCTGAAAGCCAACCACTTGAACCAGCGATTTTCTCTGGAAAATCTGGTGTTGCGGAAATATCCGGCAGAAATCACCCGCCTGACGGAGTGTATTGCAGGATACGAAAAGGATGTCTCAACGGCGCAGGCTCACCCCAAGTCCACAGAGAATTTCGTAGGCATGGAGATCAACGGAACCCACTATTCTGAAAAAGAGACCGCAGGCCGGGCCGTTATCAATGCCTGCACCGAACTTCAAGACTCCCAACCTGCCCAGTTGGGACAGTACCGGGGATTTGCTCTGTCTTTACGGTATGATTCGGATACTGCGGACTATAAGCTGACCATGAAGGGCGTACTATCCCATACGATCAGCCTTGGAGCCGATATTTACGGCAACATTGCCCGCATGGATAACCTGATCGACGGTCTGTCGAAGGAACTGGAAAGCTACCGGGCAATTTTGCAGGACACCCAGACCCAGCTTGCCAATGCAAAAATCGAGATAGAAACGCCTTTTGCCAGAGAAGCGGAGTTATCTGAGAAGTCCGCAAGGCTGAAAGAACTGAACATCCTGCTGAATATGGATCAAAAAGACCACTCCCTCATAGCTGATGGGCCGGATGAGGATGAGCCGAAAAAACAGAAACCACGAGAGCATGAGCGGTGAGGTATTATATATGGACAATGGGGCGGTACAGTATTGGGGTACCGCCCCTAAAAATACCCCAAAAATGCACAACAGGATATTGATAATCCTTGATGTGTTGTGTATAATATAGGTGGGTGATAACCATGAACATGATCCTGTCCACAATTATGCAGGAAAAAGAACGCATTTTATATATGCTGAAAAAGTATCAGGAAGAATATAATCGGCTTCCCAAGGGGTCTATTTCCGAGAAAAAAAGTGGAGATAAAATCTATTATTACCTGAAATATCGTGAAGGCAAAAAGGTGATTTCTCAGTATATCAGCAAAGAGGCAATCACAGAAATCAGGACGCAGATTGAAAAACGGAAGCATATCGAAGCAATGATCAAATCGCTACAAGAAGAATTAGCCATTGCGGAGAAAGCATTGGAGGGAAAAATATGATTTTATATCATGGCAGTAATCTGACCGTTTCAGAGCCGAAACTAGTGGTGCAAAACCGCTTTCTGGATTTTGGATTTGGTTTCTATACCACTACCAACAAAATTCAGGCTATTGCTTTTGCTGATAAGGTAACAAAACGCCGTAAGGATGGCGTTCCCACCGTCAGCATTTATGAAATCGACGAAGAAAAGGCTTTTGCGGAATGCGCTGTTCTGCACTTCGACGCCCCCAATGAGGCATGGCTGGACTTTGTATCCGAAAACCGTTCCGGCAATTATGAAGGACCTGATTATGATTTTATTTTCGGCCCAGTTGCCAACGATGATGTCTATACCACTTTCACCCTGTATACCGCAGGGGTGCTTTCCAAGGAACAGACCATCCAGACATTGAAAGTGAAAAAACTTTACAACCAGTTGGTTCTTACGTCTCCCAAGGCGCTCAGCTATTTGAAATTTGTGGGAACTGTCCCGAAGGAGGATTTCTGATGGAACAGAAGAAATTTGAAGCACTGCTGGTTCTGATCGTACCCAAGGTCGTTGCCCTGATTCTTGAGAATTACCCTATGGACGAAGTAGCTGCATCACGGTCTTTTTACGAGTCTAAAGTCTATGCTCTGCTGGAACAGGAAGATACAAAGCTGTGGCAACTCAGCCCCCTGACCCTGTTCAATCTGTATGATGAAGAACGGCAGACGGGCAATATCACATTTCCGGAGGGATGATTATGAGCAGACAAGGTGATTTTCTGATCTACTGCACGGAACAATACAAAGCCGCAAAAAGGCTGACGGGCAAACAGGTGTCCGAACTGTTCACAAAATATCGGGTCTGGGACTACATTTACTCCTGTTTCGAGGCTTTGCACACCACCGGCGCCAACTATATTGTGGAGGACATCGACCTGTATATCGAAGCCCGAAAGCCGTCCATGGTATAAATAGAATACTCTTTTCAACGGCACGGGCAACCGTGCCGTTTTTACATAGCCGGGAGGTTTTCACCATGAAAGCCCCTCGGCTAATTTTTTATAAAGGAGTGTCCAACCATGACCACAACAAAACTGGATGCCAAAGGAGGATTCTCATGCCTTACATCCCACCCGAAACCATAGAAAAAGCAAGACAAATGGACTTACTGACCTATCTTCAAGCCTACGAACCGGGCGAGCTGGTCCACTTCGGCAGGAACACTTACTGCACCCGGGAACACGATTCCCTGAAAATTTCCAACGGAAAATGGTACTGGTTCTCCCGCGGATTTGGTGGGTACAATGCCTTGGATTATCTTGTAAAGGTAAAGGATATTCCTTTTGTGGAAGCGGTGGAACGGCTCAGTGGGCAGACTGCATACACCGCTCCAGCCGTTTCTCGAACAGGGAAAGAGAAGAAACCCAAGGTTTTGCTTCTGCCAAAGGTAAGCCCCTGCGCCACCCATGCCTATAACTATCTTTGCAGCCGGGGTATTGACGAGGAAATCACTCGTTTCTGCATCCGTACCGGGCGGATTTATGAAAGCCTGCCCCATCACAATGTAGTATTCGTGGGGCTGGACCGTTACAACAAGCCCCGGTATGCCAATCTCCGGGGAATCGGCACAGATTTCATTGGAGAAGCCAGCGGGAGCGATAAGCGGTTTTCTTTCAGCATCCCGGCACAGAACAGTGACGGTCTGCACCTGTTTGAAAGTGCTATCGATCTTCTTTCCTTTGCCACTCTGGTGAAACAGAATGGGGGCAACTGGCAGCAGGATCACCTTGTATCTCTGGCAGGAGTATATAAGCCGAAAGCGAACCTTCAGGAAAGCTCCCTGCCCCTTACCTTGAAACGATATCTGTCAGAGTGCCCCAATATCAAACGTATCACCCTTCGCCTGGACAATGACAAAGCCGGCGGATACATGGCCAAAGCATTGGTAGCACTCCTTTCTGAACAATACGAGGTGTCCGTACAGCCCCCGCTCTGCGGAAAAGACTATAATGACTATCTCTGCATGAAGTTGGGAATCCCCATCACCCATCGGAAAAGCAAGGCGCATGAACGATAATTTTTTTCGGAACGTATCACCCAATCAACTCTGCCTGATACCCCAAAATTGAAATCATTGAGAAAAATGACGGAATTTTCTATTCAAATCATTCGCCCTTCCTCTTGAAATGCGTTATCATATATGATAACATATAGAAACAACGAAAGGGGGCATATTGTGCGTCGGCAGGAAATTATAGCGCAGCTTATAGAAGCACGGTTGGAACGGAATATCTCACAGGCAGAGTTAGCGCGCATGATCGGCACCCAGCGTTCCAATATTTGCCGATTGGAAAGCGGTATACAAAATCCGTCTTTGGACATGATTATCCGAATCGCAGATGCGCTTGACAAAAGCGTATCACTCTCTCTGGAAGACAAGGAGGAAACTATGCCAAATCTTTACAGCCTCCGTATTTATGATACGGAGCTTATGCGCTTTACAATGGAAAAAAGAGGCTTGGAAGGACTTGTTGCAGAAATCATATCCGTAAACAGCGAACAGGAATATCTGATGCCGCTGGATATGGAGCGCACCAACGAGGGAATCATCAAATGGCTGGAGCGCCGGGTCATTCCGAAGAATCGTGCCTTTGTAGATGAGATTCTGAAAACGCTGGGGCTGAGCCACAATGACACAAAGGGCATTATCGATGTGTGCAAGGGCCTTTCCCTGAATGACAGCTATTGGGTCGTACCGGATGGATTTACCGGAAAATTCGCACAGTACAATCTGTATGAAAATCGTTTTTCCGAAATGCTGGCTCTGGTAGCCTACACCGGGGCTGGTCAAAGTCGGCAGGCATTTACCACCTCGCCGGAGTTGACTACAAACGGAGCGCTGCCCAAGGCATGGCGCTTCATTGAAAATGATGGGATCTATCTGTATAAGGGCGGTTCCAGCGGAGCAGCCAATACTGGCCGGGAGCCTTATTGTGAGTATTATGCGGCACAGATCGCGGAAACCATGCAGTTAAATGCGGTTCATTATGATTTGGAAAACTGGAAGGGCATTACCGCTTCCAAATGCGCCCTGTTTACCAATGTGGATACGTCCTACATCCCCATTGGACGACTGATTCAGGGGGTCAATATTCAAAAGTGTTTGGACTATTACGACCGTCTGGGGTCGGAATTTGGTGAGCAGCTTCGCAGTATGCTGGTATTCGATGCATTGACCTATAATGAAGACCGGCACTTTGGTAATTTCGGTGTTTTGCGTGACAATCACAGTGGAAAAATCATTGCTCCGGCACCGATTTTTGACAATGGCTTATCATTGCTCACTTATGCGGGGCGTGCAGATCTGGCGGATCACCAGGCGCTTGAGGAATATGCCGCCATGCGCACCAATCCTTATTACCTGAGCTTTGAAGAAGTTTGCGCCGCTGTTATGGGGCCGAAGCAAAAAGAGCAGCTTCGCCGTATGATCGGCTTCAAATTCAAGCGACATTCCTCCCTCAATCTTCCAGAAGCACATTTGCAGGCACTGGAGAAAATTCTGGAGCAGCGCACCAGGAAACTGCTTTCCATTCCCACACGGAGCAGAAAACCCAAAGAGGTCAGTCGGTGATAATAAAAAGTTTTAATCAGCAGCTTGTAGCAATACAGGCTGCTTTTTCTATGCCCGAATCTATTTTCGGGATGTATCCCCCGTTCGCCCCGCAGGGAGAACGAATTTGTCAGTTACCAGCAAGCATCGCCTTTGTACTCCCACAAAGGCAGCTCGTCAGGGGGCTACCCCCTGAAACCCTACATTCAAAGGAGAAACCAATATGCGTAATCGCAATGTAAAAATCCAGTTGTGGCTCAACAAGAAAGAGGCCGAACAGTTGCAGAAAAAAGCCAGGCGCAGCGATCTTTCTGTCGCTGCCTACTTGCGCCATCTTATCAATGATATGGTGCCGCAGGAAGCACCGCCCAAGGATTACTATGCCATGATGCAGCAGCTTTACCGCATCGGCAACAGCTTGAACCAGATCGCCCAGAAAGCCCATACCCTCAATGTCATTGATGTCCAGCGGTATGATGTTGCCTACCACCAGTTTGAAACAGCGGTGAAAGAGATCACCGCAGCAGTGGTGCAGCCGAAACCCATGGGGCAGTAAGCGATGGCGGTCACATCCCTCTGGCGGGTCAATGGCTGGCTAGGTAAGGTGGTTGTATATGTAGAGAACCCGGAAAAGACCACCAATCCTGTCTATTACGAAAAAGCGGATATGACAGTGCGGGAATGTCAGGGCTTGGAGGATGTTATCTCCTATGCCGTAAACAGCGATAAAACCCAACAGGACAATGGAGAGGAGATCGTGGAACGCTTCGTATCCGGCATCAACTGCCACCCGGTAACGGCCCGGATGGAAATGATGGCAGTGAAAAAGCGGTTTGGCAAAGAGGACGGGACGGTTGCCTACCATGGGTACCAGTCCTTTGCCCCCGGCGAAGCCACCCCGGAGATTGCCCACCGAATAGGTGTGGAGCTGGCCCGACGACTGTGGGGAGAACGGTATCAGGTGGTGGTTGCCACCCATCTGGACAAGGAAAACCATCTGCATAGTCATTTTGTGCTGAACACGGTTTCTTTTATCGACGGTATCAAATTCCACCGCACAGAGAAGGACTACCACGAAATGCGCCGGGTATCGGATGAGCTGTGCCGGGAGTACGGTCTGTCCGTCATTCAGGATCCCCAGCCCGGTAAATCCAAACAATACGGCGAATGGCGAGCCGAGCAGGAGCAGCGTCCCACATGGCGGGGAATTGTTCGCAGCGATGTGGACGAAGTTATCCACCAGTCTATGACGGAACGGCAATTCTTTGAAAATCTTCACAGGAAAGGCTACGAAGTCAAGGCCGGTAAGGATATATCCGTCCGACCACCGGGCAAGGAGCGTTTCGTTCGCCTTGCCAGAAATTTCGGTGAGGACTACACCTTGGACGGCATCCGCAGGCGCATTCTGGAACAGTCCAGAACGATACCGCCTATCCCGGAGCCTACTCGTAAAGCAAAACAATACCGTATGTCCGGGAACTGGAAAGACCGCAAAAAGGTCACAGGCTTCCGGGCTTTGTATTTTCACTACTGTTATCTGCTGGGGGTCTTTCCCAAGCAGTGGCAGAATAAACGGCAGCTCCATTTTCTTCTCCGGGAAGATCTTATAAAACTGGATGCCATAACCAAAGAAGCAAGGCTGTTGGGCGCAAATCACATCGATACCGCCCAGCAGCTTTCTTCCTATAAAAGCAAATTGGAAACAAAAATCGAATCGGCAACTACCCAGCGCAAGCAGCTTTACCGAAAGCTACGGACTGCGGCTGTGAAATCGGATGAAGCTGCGTCCGCCAAGGTAAAAGCCGAGATCAGTGCGCTTTCCAAGGAGCTGAAGCAACTACGCAGGGAGGTGAAGCTATGTAGCGATATCGAAGTCCGTTCCGGCATGATGCTGGAACACATCAAAACCGTCCGAGAGGACGAAAAATCGAAACGAAAGGAGCAAAAGGAACATGACCAACTCAGGCGATGCGGCGGAGCAGATCGTTAGAATGAGCTTGGAGGGGACGGAAGTTGCCCTGCGGCTCAGTGGTTCTGCCGCCAAAAATATTGCCGCCGCCCTCTACACCATCACCAAAAATGCGGACAAGAACAAGATCAAGGGTCACCAGCGGCTCGGTGCCATGCTAAAAAGCGGCAAGGAGCTGAAAGTTTTTACCGTCAGCAAGGAAAATCTGAAATGCTTTGCCCGGGAAGCCAAGCGGTACGGTGTTGTTTACTGCGCCCTCCGAAGCAAAGAAAAAACTTCCGATGGCATGGTGGACGTTATGGTTCGGGCGGAGGATGCTGCCAAGATCAATCGAATCGTGGAGCGGTTCAAGCTGACAACTGTGGATACTGCGTCCATTGAGCATGACAACGCAGAAAAGAAGACTACGCCCCCTGTGCCGGAGCAGTCTGCACCTCAAAAGGATGTTGCAGATCAGCTTCTGGATGAACTGCTGGGTGCACCCATCCAGAAAGAAACGCAGTCCCCGGAAAACCCTACTGCGGCAAAGACGGAAAAAAGCCCTCCGTCCGAGCCTATCTCCGCACCGCAAAAGAAAACCGAGGGTACTACTAAATCCCGCCCCTCTGTCCGGGAGGAATTGCGGGAGATCAAGGCGGCACGACAGGAAAAGGCAGAGCTTCCCAAGCAGCAGGATGTGAAAGCACCCGCAAAGCCGTCCCCACTCCCAGTGCAGACGCACATTGATCCAGGCAAGAAAAAACGGAACCCAAAAGTGAAAGTGAGGTAACACCATGAGCAATTTTGATGATATTTTCGCCGGTCAGGCTGACCGCCCTGAAAGTAATGGGCAGCCCTTTGACAAGGAAGCGTGGGCAGAGAAAAAGCAGGCTGAACGCAAAGAAATCTATGACCTTGCGGATGCCACCGCTGTGGAGATCAGCAAGGACGGTGAGAAGTTTCGCAAATTTCTGGATGTGCAGGCCCGATTTGACCGTTACAGTCCCACCAATGCCCTGCTGATCTATGCCCAGATGCCGGAAGCGACCCAACTGAAAGATTTTGACGGATGGAAGGATGCAGGTGTATCCGTCCAGCGCAAGGCGAAGTCTGTGAAAATTCTGGAACCCGGTAAGGAATATGACCGGGAGGATGGTACAAGAGGAACATCCTTTGAGGTCAAGCGGGTCTTTGATGTGTCCCAGACAAGAGGACGTCTGCGGACTGCCCCAACGGCGAAGCCGGATGACCGGGCACTCCTGAAAGCCCTCATCAGCCGAACCCCGGTTCCCATCCAGACGGTGGATACCCTGCCCAACAACATGGGTGCCCTGTATGACCATGAGCAGCAGGTCATTTTCGTTTGCAAGGGCATGGGTGCGGAAGATATTTTTCGCAGCGTGTCCAAAGAACTTGCCCATGCGGAAATCGCAGACATGACTGATAACTATAACCGCAACGATGCCGCTTTTGCGGCATACAGTGCTTCCTATCTTCTGTGCAAGAAATATCAGATCAGTATTGCCGACTACAATTTCAGCCGTCTGCCTACTTCCATCCGGGAAAGCGATGCCCAGGGTATTCGGGCTGCGCTGACGGAGATCCGGGACACCGCCGCTCAGATCTCCCAGCGGATGTACCGAGCCTTGGAGCCAAACCGAAATCCCAAAGGCCGGGAACAGGAGCGGTGAATCGTGAAGAACGATGAACAGCGCACGATCAGGAGCCTGTGTGTCCTGTGCATCATTCCTGTGGTTTGGCTGGCTCTGTTGACTGCGCCGTATGTTTCCGGTGGACTGATGGAAATTGTATCGCAGTTTCCCAATGCCATGAACGACCCATTCCATATCGAGCTATGTGAGGACAGTCGCAAAACTGTCCTTATTTTTCTGCTCCTTTACGGAATGGGCATCGGAATTGCCCTGTCCTCCCGGCGCAATTACCGCAGAGGTGAGGAACACGGCTCTGCCAAATGGGGCAGTGCAACGGCGGTCAACAGGAAATATCGGAACAAGCACCCGGAAGCTAACAAGGTATTCACCAAGCACGTTCGCATGGGTTTGGATGGCAGAAAGCACCGGCGCAATCTGAATACCTGTGTGGTCGGCGGCAGCGGTGCTGGCAAGAGCCGCTTCTATGCCCTCATTAACCTGCTCCAAGCCTGCACTTCCTATTTCGTGCTGGACTGCAAAGGGGAACTACTCCGCATGACCGGGACATTTCTCAAAATGCGGGGCTATGAGATCAAGGTGCTGGATCTTCTTTCCATGGAGAAAAGCCATTGCTTCAATCCCTTTGCCTATCTGCACACGGATAACGATGTGCAGAAACTGGTGACAAACCTGTTCAAAGCCACCACTCCCAAGGGGAGTCAGTCCCAAGACCCCTTCTGGGATACCGCCGCATCCATGTTGCTGTCAGCCATCATTTTCTATCTTCTCTATGAAGCCCCAGAAGAAGAACAGAACTTCCCCATGGTCATGGAAATGCTTCGGGCCGGTGAAGTCCGGGAAGATGATGACACTTATCAATCCCCGCTGGATGAGCTGTTCGAGCGGCTGGAAATGCGGGACCCAAACCACATTGCTGTGAAGTATTACAAGGATTACCATTCCGGCTCTGCCAAGACCCTGAAGTCCATTCAGATCACCTTGGCGGCAAGACTGGAAAAGTTCAACCTTGCATCTGTTGCCGCTCTCACCGCAACGGACGAGCTGGACTTAGGCTCCCTGGGCGAAAAGAAAGTGGCCCTCTTTGCCCTGATCCCCGACCACGATGTGAGCTTCAATTTTCTGGTCAGCATGGTGTATAGCTGTACCTTTGAGCAGCTGTTCCGGCTGGCAGATGACAAGTACCATGGCGCACTGCCGGTTCCCGTCCATTTTCTCATGGACGAATTTGCGAACGTCAGCCTGCCGGACGACTTCGACAAACTGCTGGCAACCATGCGCTCCCGGAATGTGTTCGTGTCCATCATCATCCAGAACATTGCCCAGTTAAAGAACCTGTTTGAAAAGCAATGGGAGTCAATACTGGGTAATTGCGACGAATTTTTGTATCTGGGTGGCAATGAAACCGGAACCCACAAGATGATCGCGGAGTCCTATCTTGGAAAAGCCACCATCGATACCAACACCTACGGCAAGTCCACCGGGCGCAGCGGAAATTACAGCACCAACTACCAAAATACCGGGCGGGAGCTACTGGATGCGGCGGAGGTGCGGATGCTGGACAATCGCTATGCACTGCTGTTCATTCGCGGCGAGCTGCCGGTGATGGACGAAAAGTATGACCTGCTGAACCACCCAAACGTGAAGTACACCCCAGAGAAAGGTGGTGCGCCCTATGTCCACGGCGGCACGGAACTCGCCGTAGCGAGCCTTTCTCTTGAAACCGTTTCTACTTCGGAAACGAAATTTGTAAACCTGTCCGAAATCGAATATGAGCTTCTTTCCGATGAGGAAATCGAAGCGGAGCTGTTAAATGGAGGTAACACCAATGAAAATCTTCAAGAAAACTGAGAAAAGTACCAACAAACTGCCCATGCCCCACAAGGTCAAGCGGGGATTTGGCTTCTATTGCTCCACGGTGGTGACCGGGAGCCTGCTTCTGGCGCTGGCAATGCCCGCATCTGCCACCGGCGGCGACCCGCTTACCGTTGTCAATAACCTGTCCGACTTCATCTTCGGTATGATCCGAGCTGTGGGCCTGATCCTGCTGGGCTGGGGCATCGTGCAGGTGGGCTTGTCCCTCCAGTCCCACGATCCCTCACAGCGTTCCAACGGTTTTCTCACTCTGGCAGGTGGTATCATTATCACCTTTGCCAAGGAGATTCTGACCATGATTACTGGTTGATGGTCTATTTTGTACAGTGTCGTAGGTGAAATGGAAGTTTTGTTAAAAGAAATTTTTACAAAATTCGATTGACAGCCGCTCTCCAATGCCATATAATATTGGTGAAGCAGTAATGCTTCCGGTGTTGAGAGCATCGTAAAAGTTGGGCTGTATGTGGGACAGGGTAAACACCACACCTTAATGGCATTTAACGCCAAGCCCTACGGTGGGAGCAAACCCGTGGCCTTTGCGGAGGGCCTGAAATCCGCACCTAATGGCATCTAAAGCCAAGGCTGACAACCAGCAGAAAACTCTCACATAAGAAAGTAAGAGGAATGGAATTTCCGTTCCTCTTTTTTCTTACTCTACCCTGTCGAAAGAAGATGGATTATGGCAGATATCAATACTGAGAAAATTGAACTGAGAAAACAGATCATCTCTGCGGCAAATATATATAAAACCAATCTTGCCGGTAAAGTTTTTCTGTATGTATATGGTGAAACATATTTTGAAGTTGCGTACATGACAGAATGTTTCAAGCATTTAACTGGTGTAGAAAGTCAGTTGCGTGGAAATTCCTTTTACGACAATGCCAAAAATGCAACACTATCCGCCAATCAGATCGGTTTCAGCAGTCGCCATCCCCTAAAGACCGCAAAGAAGAAGATTCAGTGCCTGCATCAGCTTCCTCAGTTGACGAAAGACCTTGTTTGTGTTGTGCAGGATATGCACACGGTCACCATCACATACAAGCTGGGGATCACAAATCTGGAATTTACTGTTGGATTAACGGAAAATCTCACTCCCGCTGGGGAGAAGACAAATGACTGGCTGATTCCCAGAACCCTGCGCATTAACGATAAGGCGATTGATGTTGCCGAGGATGCAGAACTTGTTGATTTCATCTTCTCAAAGAAAGCTATGGAAGATCAATATGACACCGTTTGCTATGCTGCTTCTGATGCTGCCCTCCCTGAGTGTGTTCAGCCACTGTTGGCAGAAAAACTACTGCCTCAATTTACGATGAAAACCAAAACACTGCAATCCGTATAAATCACTGCCCACGTTTAGCATCTGCTGAACGTGGGCTTTTTCTATCCGAACCAAACAAAATGACAAACTGCTGCGATATAGACAGCGATATATATGCGCCATCAAATATCTCGTGGAAAGGAAATCTTATGAAAAAATATCAAATCATTTACGCAGACCCGCCGTGGGAGTACAAGGTCTATTCCAAGAAAGGCCAGAGCCGTTCTGCTGAGGCGCACTATCCTACCATGGCTCTTGCAGACATTCAAGCCCTGCCGGTGGGCAAGCTTGCGGATGACAACTGCATTCTTTTTATGTGGACGACGATCCCACTGTTGCGGGACTGCTTCTCGGTCATGGAGTCATGGGGCTTCAACTACAAAACTGTGGCTTTTGTCTGGGTAAAACAAAATCGAAAATCGGATAGTCTGTTCTGGGGCATGGGCCACTGGACAAGGGCCAACGCAGAGCTATGTATGCTTGCAACGAAGGGCCATCCCAAGCGAAAATCTGCCGGTGTCCATCAGGTCATTATTTCTCATATTGAAACTCACAGCAAAAAGCCCGATGACGCAAGAAAACGAATCGTGGAACTGGTTGGGGACTTGCCCAGAATTGAATTGTTTGCACGGGAGAAAACACTGGGCTGGGATGTGTGGGGCAATGAGGTCGATTGCGACGTTTCACTGACGGGAGGTGAACGAATTGTCCGATAACTGGGTCGTTCAAAATCTTCAAAATGCCCTGACCACTTGGAACGAAAAGCTGGCAGAGATATGGGCGCTGGTCACGCAGTCTCCGCAGGCGTTTAAGGACGGCACCATTTGGAACGTCATGGTGACCATCCACGGTGCATTGCAGGCTACCGGCTTTGCGCTGATCGTGTTGTTCTTTGTTATAAACGTGATGAAAACCTGCGGCAGCTTTGCCGATTTGAAAAGGCCAGAAGTAGCGGTCAAAGTGTTCGTCCGCTTTGCGCTGGCAAAGGCCGCTGTCACCTACGGCATGGAGCTGATGAACGCACTGTTCACCATTGCCCAAGGGCTGGTGTCCACCATCATATTCGCCGCCGGTTTCGGCACCACGCAGGAGATGGTCCTGCCATCTGAGATCGTCACAGCAGTGGAAGACTGCGGCTTTTTTGAAAGCATCCCCCTTTGGGCGGTGACGCTGATTGGCGGCCTGCTGGTTACGGTACTGTCCTTCGTGATGATCATGACGGTATACGGCAGATTTTTCAAGCTCTACCTTTACACCGCCATCGCCCCGGTACCGCTTGCCGCCTTTGCCGGGGAACCCACCCAGAGCATTGGCGTGGCATTTCTGAAATCCTATGCGGCAGTCTGCCTGGAGGGAGCCATCATCGTGCTGGGGTGCGTCATTTTTTCACTGTTTGCGGCAACACCGCCGGTGGTGGACCCGGATGCCGCCGCTGTGACCATGGTCTGGAATTACGTTGCGGAGCTGGTATTCAATATGCTGATCCTCGTTGGCACAGTCAAAATGGCTGACCGAGTGGTTCGGGAAATGCTGGGTTTATAGGAGGAGATTATGGAAATCAAAATCAACCGGGAGATTCGGGACTACCACGAATCTATGTTCATGGGTCTGTCACTGCGACAGACCATTTTTTCTGTCCTGGCAATTCTGGTTGCCATAGGGCTGTACTTCTGGCTGAATCCCATTCTGGGAACGGAGACTGTATCATGGGTCTGCATTTTGGGTGCGGCTCCCTTTGCGGCGCTGGGCTTCGTTTCCTACCATGGAATGAGCGCAGAAAAATTCCTGTGGGTCTGGTTCCGCTCTGAAATTCTGGAACCGAAACAGCTCTGCGTCCGGCCAAACAATCTTTACTATGAACTGATGAAAGACACCATCGCAAAGCATGAAAAGGAGGCAAAGAAAGCCCATGAAAGCAATTAAACAGGTCCTGCGGCAGGACAAGGAACCTTACCGCATCCCCCGCTGTGTCCGGGATGTGATCCCCATCAAGCGGGTTTGGAGTGACGGCATTTTTCTGGTGGGTACCCGGTATGCCAAGACCTTCAAGTTTTCGGATATCAACTACATGGTCGCATCGGAAGCGGCGCAGCGGAAGATGTTCCTGACTTATGCCGCACTGGTGAACAGTTTGGATTGCAGCGCCACTACGAAGATCACCGTCAACAATCGGCATCTCAACCGCAAGAATTTCGAGGAAGCGGTGCTGATGAAGCTGAAAAACGATGGCCATGACCGATTCCGGGTAGAATACAACGATGTCATCATGGGCAAGGCCACCGGCGGCAACGGCATTATTCAGGAGAAGTATATCACCGTATCCGTCTGTAAGAAAAATATCAGCGAAGCCCGGACGTACTTCAATCGCATCGGCGGCGAGCTGACTGTCCGATTTGCGGCGCTGGGAGCCAAGTCCGGCGAACTGAACGCGGAGGAAAAACTGCGGGTCCTGCACGACTTCTACCGCAGCGGCGAAGAAACCTATTTTTACTTTGATATGCCGGACTCCATGAAGAAGGGACACGATTTCAAGGATTATATCTGCCCGGATTCCATGGAAAAGCACAGCGATTATCTGAAGCTGGGGAGCAAATTTGCCAGAGTGCTTTATCTCAAGGACTATGCTTCCTTTATTTCCGACAAGTTCGTCACCAAGCTGACCGACCAAAGCCGGAGTATGATGCTGTCCATCGATATCGTCCCCGTTGCCACCGATGAAGCGGTACGGGAGGTGGAGCGGAAGATGCTGGGTGTGGAAACGAATATCGCCGGATGGCAGCGCAGGCAGAATGCCAACAACAATTTCTCCGCGGCGATCCCCTACGATATGGAGCAGCAACGGAAAGAAACCAGAGAATACATGGACGATCTGACGGGCCGTGACCAGCGGATGATGTTGGCTGTCCTGACGGTAGTGCTTCAGGCGGACACCAAGGAGCAGTTGGATGCGGACACCGAGGCTGTTTTGAAGATCGCCGCCGACCATGTGTGCCAGATGGCGGTGCTGCGGTATCAGCAGCTCGACGGACTGAACACAGCTCTGCCCATTGGCACCCGGAAGATCGACACCTTTCGTACCCTGACCACAGAAAGCCTTGCGGCCTTTATGCCTTTCAAGGTGCAGGAAATTCAGGAGCCGGGTGGTATCTATTTCGGGGAAAATGCCATCTCCCACAATCTGATCCTGTGCAATATGGAAAATCTTCTGAACCAGTCCATGCTTCTGCTGGGCGTTCCCGGCTCCGGCAAATCCTTTGCGGCAAAGCTTTTGGTGGTAGCGCTGGCGCTGTCCACCGGGGATGATATTGTGATTTTGGACCCGGAGGGAGAATACACCCCCATCGTCAAGGCGCTGGGCGGCTCGGTGATCCGCTTCGCCATCGGCGGCAAGGACTGGCTCAATGCCATGGACATGGAAAGCGGCTACGGCGAGGGCAGTCCCATTGCATTCAAATCCCAATTCATCATGTCCCTGCTGAAGCAGGTGGACCCGGACGGTGTGGGCGCACATCAGAAATCCATCATTGACCGCTGTGTGGCACAGGTGTGTCAGGAGCAGAAGCAGACCGGCATCCCGGCGACGCTTTGCTCCGTTCGGGAGAAACTGCTGGAGCAGCCAGAGCCGGAGGCACGGGACATTGCGCTGACCATGGAGCTGTACACCTCCGGCTCGCTGGATATTTTCGCCCATGAAACCAATGTGGACACGAAAAACCGTATTATTTCCTATGATATCCACGATTTGGGTGAGGAATTGAAGCAGCCCGGATTTGTGACCATCACCGACGCTATGCTGAACCGGGTCAACTACAATTGGGCCCATGGAAAGAAAACCCATGTGATCGTGGACGAATTTCACATCGCTTATGAAAACGAATACAGCGGCAATTTCTTCACCTCCGCATGGCGGCAGTTCCGCAAGCGCAATGCCTATCCTGTTGCCATTACCCAGAATGTGGATTATCTGCTGGATTCCCCGCAGGCCAGCTCCATGATCAGCAATTCGGAGTTTATCATCATGCTCAATCAAGCGGAGAAGGATCAGGGGCGGCTGTCGGAACTGCTGAATATTTCCCCGGAGCAGATGAGCTACGTCAACGGTGCGGAGGCAGGTTCCGGCCTGCTTCGCTATGGCAATGCACTGGTGCCGTTTGTCAATAAGTTCCCCTCCAATACGGAACTGTACCGGCTCATCACCACCCGCCCCGGCGAGGGCATCTTTGCCAAGGGTCAGGTCGATCACCATGCCTGATATCAAAACGAGGGATGTTGTCACCGGCACCATAAAGGCGGTTGACCGCACAGCAATGACGGGACAGCGGATGAAAAACGCCTATGTGCAGACGAAGAAAAGTGCGGAGCAGACAGTTTCTCCTGCGCAAAGCAGTGAGGAATATGCCACTGAACAAGTGACGGAGGGTGCCTACCAATCTGCCTATGGAGCGGCGCATCTTGCGACTGCACAGGGCAAAAAGCTGGTCCGCAAGCTGCGGAAACAGGCCGTTGAGCGCAGAAATTCACCTCCAAATTGGAAAAACGCACCACCGCCTAGCCCAGAAAACCCGACACAACAGCCGATTTCCGCCAAGCAGATTTCCAATTCCAAAGCTTCTATCAAAACCGTCCAACAAACGGGTAACTCCATCAAGGAATCTGCTCGATCTAGCAATGTACTCATCAAGACCCCGGAACAAATCATAAAAACCACCCGCTCCCCGGTGAAAACCATGGAGCGGGTCCAAACTGTGGAAATGAAAGTGGCGAGTGCCAAGGCGGCAAAAAATGCCGCAGTCAAGTCCGTCAGAAATACCCAACGTATCCGGGCGGCGGCACGGAAAGCGGAATCCGGAGCAAAGACCGTGGCAAAAGCAACTGCCAAATCGGTCAAGGCAGTGGTCGAAGCGGCGCAGGCCCTCAGCACCGCCCTTGTTGCCGGTGGCTGGGTCGCGGTTTTGGTGATCGTGCTGGCCATCGCCTGCTTCGCTGGGATGATGCTTGGCAGTGACGAGAATGACACCGAGATCCTGCCGGTCAGCGAGGAAGTCAAAGCCTATGAGCCGGTGATCCGTCTGTATGCCATGGAACATGGCATTGGGGACTATGTGCTTCTGATCGAGGCGGTGATGATGCAGGAGTCGGGCGGCCGTGGGATGGATCCCATGCAATGCTCCGAAAGCGGCTACAACACCCGCTATCCCCATGCCCCCGGTTCCATCACCGACCCGGAGTATTCCATCAACGTGGGCATCCAAACTCTGGCAAACTGCCTCCAAGTTGCCCAGTGCGAAGGCCCGCTGGATATGGATGCCATCAAGCTGGCGCTGCAAGGCTATAACTACGGTTCGGGGTACATCACATGGGCCATGAACAAGTACGGCAAATATTCCAAGGCCAATGCCGTTGAGTTTTCGGCCAATGCCGCACAGCAATGCGGCTGGAGCAATTACGGTGACAAAAACTACGTCCCCCATGTGTTGCGCTACTACCCGTTGGGACAGGTTTTCTATGACCCGGACACTTCGGAGTTGATCGTGGAGGTGGCGAGATCTCAGATCGGCAACGTGGGCGGGCAGCCATATTGGTCGTGGTACGGGTTTAACAGCCGGGTGCCTTGGTGTGCCTGCTTCGTAAGCTGGTGCGCCGATCAATGCGGCTACATTGAAAGCGGCACCGTCCCTAAATTCGCCGCCTGTGATACGGGTGTGGAGTGGTTCAAAAATCAGGGACTGTGGGTCGGCGGCAGCTTTGAGCCAAGCCTTGGTATGATCATTTTCTTCGACTGGGACGGCGAAAACGGCCAGGACGGATCATCCGACCATGTGGGTATTGTGGCAAAGGTGGAAAACGGCATCGTCTACACCATCGAGGGCAATACCTCCGATAGTTGCCGGGAATGCCACTACCCGGTGGGGCATTATGAGATATTGGGGTATGGCATTGTCGCAAGTTAAAAAGTGCCGCCAATTTTGGCGGCACTTACGTTATGGTTCCAGATTGTCTTCCATAAAAAGCGCTGAACTAAAAAACTCTGTTAAGGAAATGCCCAGTCCTTGGCACAATTCGTGTATCACTCGCAACTTCACAGAGGGATAGGCGCAGTTGATAATGTTGCCGATGGTGGATTTCGGAACTCCGCTTTTGATATACAACTGGTACTGAGTCATTTTTCGTTCCAGCAATAGCTCGGAAAACCTTTCACTGACTGCTTCATTCAACTGCATACACTCACCACCATATCTGTGTTTTCTTCGGTTATTATATGAAGAAAGTGCAGAAAGTTAGTACAACTACCTGTACTAACTGGTGATTTTCGTGTATAGTGTAGTTAATCACTAAAGAAAGGTACGGAGTGCTATGAATACTTACACAGTCAGCTTTTTCGGACATCGGCAGCTTGAAAATGCGATAGAACTAGAGCAGAAGCTGGAAACGGTGGTTCGTCAGCTTCTGCTCGAAAAAGAGTATGTGGAATTTTTAGTCGGTCGGGACGGGAAATTTGATCTGATGGTGGCATCGGTGATTCGCCGCTGTAAGCGGGAGGTGCGCAGCAATAACAGCTCCCTCGTTTGGATTTTTCCCTACGAAACAGCGGATTACCGCAACAATCGCGAGGCTTATCTCGACTATTACGACGAAATCGAAGTTGCAGACACCGCCGGACACTACAAATCTGCATTCCAAACCCGAAACCGCCGCATGGTTGACTGCTCCGACTTGGCAATATTCTGCGTCCAGCGCAAAACCGGCGGTGCTTGGCAGACTTTCCTGTATGCACAAAAGCTTGGCAAACGCTACCTAAACCTGGACAGGGAGTATGGAGTAAGCAATAAATTTTATAGTATCTATCGCTATCTTTAAGTCTCAGATTATTGATACTTTGAAGAGTCTTTAATTAATTCGTACCCCACCATGGGGGCGAATCTGCATCACATGACAGCTTCCCTCACCCAGAACGGACTCAATCTTCGTCTTGAACTTGTTCAGCATCTCATTGGGTACGAACGCTTGCACCGTACCGGCGAAGCCGCCGCCGTGGACACGGTATGCGCCCCGACCAGCCAGAAGCTTGTCGCACAGGGCCAGTGTCAGAGCCACCGCCTGCTGTTCCACCGCTCCGGCGGGGCAGATGTTTTGTAGGTACATCCAGGAACTATGACCCGACTCGGTGCAAAGCCGCAGGAATGTGTCCATATCGCCCGACTTCAGGGCGGCGGCTTGCGCTTTAACCCGCTTGTTTTCTGCATAGACGTGCATGGCTCGGAGGATGGCCCGGTCTGTGACCTTGCCCCGCAGCTTGGGCAATGCTTTCAGGAAGTCGGATTCTGGAATTTCCCGCAGATATTCCTTGCTGAAGCAGGCGCAAAGCTGCTTCAGTTCGCCGGGAATGGCGGCGTATTCGTCGGTCAGATCAGCGTGATCTGCACCACTGTCGATGATGCAGAGAGTGTAGCCGCTCTTGGAAAAATCGAAATTCAGCTTCTCCACCACCGGACTTTCCGGTCGTTCGAAGTCGATGAACACCATACCGCCCACGGAGGATGCCATCTGGTCCATCAGGCCGCAGGGCTTACCGAAATACACATTCTCTGCCCACTGGCCGATCTGGGCAATTTCAATTGCGGACAGCTTATTTTCGAAAAACAAGTCATTGCAGATAGTCCCGATCAGCACCTCGAATGCCGCCGAGGAGCTGAGTCCGCTACCGGGCAACACGCTGGACTGGATGACAGCATCAAAGCCCGCCAGCTTTGCCCCACGCTGGGCAAATGCCGCCGCCACGCCCCGTACCAGCGCCGCTGTAGTGTTTTTCTCGCTTTCCCGAACGCTCAGATGCTGTATGGTGTTTTCCACAGGAATGATGCTCTGGTATTCTCCGGCAGTCAC
>CAYROJ010000003.1:0-38520 GCA_964425865.1 uncultured Oscillospiraceae bacterium
CACGCACAGCCTTGGAGCAGCCTTCGTCCATGGTAAAGCGAGCACGATCCCAGTCACAGGATGCGCCCAGCTTCTTCTGCTGCTCGACGATACGGTTGCCGTACTTGTGCTTCCAGTCCCACACACGCTCCAGGAACTTTTCGCGACCCAAATCGTAACGGGTAATGCCTTCCTTTACACGCAGTTCTTCTTCCACCTTAATCTGGGTAGCAATGCCTGCATGGTCAACACCGGGCACCCACAGCGCATCATAGCCCTGCATCCGCTTAAAGCGGATCAGCGTATCCTGCAAAGTAGCATCCATGGCGTGACCCATGTGCAGCTGGCCGGTAACATTGGGTGGGGGCATAACAATTGTGAAGGGCTTGGCGCCTTCCTTGCCCTGGGGCTTAAAATAGCCACCTTTTTCCCACATCTGGTAGATTTCATTTTCCACCTGCTGGGGCTCATAGATCTTCGGTAGTTCTTTCATATCATCACTCCTCAAAATGAAAAACGCCCTGAGAGCACATACTCTCAGGGCGAAAAATAGACATTTTCCGTGGTACCACCTGAATTCCCGAATATTCGGGCACTCAATAGCTGTAACGGGCTGACCCGCACTTCCCTACTGCATTTTCAGGAAGCAAGCTCCGGGGCGACCATTACCATCCGCCTTTATGGACTCACACCAGCCGTCCACTCTCTGAAAAGGCAAAACGGGAAAACTCCCCTTCTTCGCATTTAATGGTATAAACTTACCATATTTGCGGCAATCTGTCAATATCAAATTCCGATAAGTTTGTAATTTCTGCTACGCAGCAGCTCTACCAATTCCTTTTCATCCTTTGGTAACTGTTCCACCAGAATACCGCCCCGGCCAATATGACAGGTTTCGTGACAATCGGAGCCTCCGGTTTCCAGCAATCCGTTCTCTCGGGCAAACGCCAGAGCCAGTTCATTTCGGTTACGGTGACCGGGATGCATATTGGCAACCTCTACTCCGTCCAGGGCTTTTGGTGTGGTCGGGCTGCCACCATTACGGTAAGGATGGGCATGAATGAGGAGAGCACCATTTGCCTTGCATTTTTCATAAAAAGCCTCCACACCCATGGTAAAAACCGCCTCCGGGTCAGCAAGCATTTCATCACAATAGCCATAGAGCAGGTAGTCGTTCCAGCTGCCGTCAAAACGTACCTCAGCACCTCGATAAACTTTTAATCCTCTCTGTTCCCCTTCCGCCTTCACATGGCGGTAACCTTCCAAATAGGCTTTCAAATGGCTACCGGGAACAGTTGTGTCACAGGCAAGCATTCTAAAAGTATCCCGATTATAGTGGTCAGTGACGATCAGTGCATCATATCCGGCAGACAAATATCCATCTACGATTTCTTTGGCAGTTAATTCGCCGCATTCACTGCAATATTTTGTATGCAGATGCGTTTCGATTTTAAGCATGGTTCTCTCTCCTGTCCCTGTTTTCAAACAGATGATAAGCTCCCCTGCGGAGCATAGTTACCAGTTCCTCTTCATTTTCGGGCAGACTTTCCACTACAATGCCCGCCTTTCCTACCTGCTTGGGACCATGGCAATCTGATCCTGCCGTCTCGATGAGTCCGTGCTGTCTTGCAAAGGCAAGTGCCAAATCATTTCGCTCCTGATGGTCGTAGTTGGCATTTAAAATTTCTACCCCATCCAGGGCTTTGGGTGTGGTCGGACTGCCGCCGTTACGATAAGGATGGGCATGAATGAGGAGAGCACCATTTTCCTTGCATTTTTCATAAAAAGCCTCCACACCCATGGTAAAAACCGCCTCCGGGTCAGCAAGCATTTCATCACAATAGCCATAGAGCAGGTAGTCGTTCCAGCTGCCGTCAAAGCGTACCTCAGCACCTCGATAGACCTTCAAGCCCCGTTTTTCTCCCTCTTCCTTTACCATTTTATAGCCGATCAAAAAGGCATCTACTTTTTCCCGACCGGCTGATGTATCCATACTAAGATAACGGAAGGTATCACGGTTATAATGATCCGTAACGATCACGCCACTGTATCCGGCAGACAAATATCCTTCCACGATCTCTTTTGCGGATATAATAGCGCAGGCACTGGTATAAATGGTATGCAAATGCGTTTCAATTTTGAACATTTCTGTCTTTCTCCTATTCAAACTTGACGATACGGGCAAAAGTGGTATAATAAAGATAATTATTTTAACAGGAGCCTTACACCCATGAAGTTATCACTCATCGTCCCTTGCTATAACGAAGCAGAGAATGTAATCCCTTTTCAAAAGGCTGTCATCAAGGCCTTTGACGGCTGTGGCTACGACTACGAAATCGTTTTTATCAACGATGGTAGCCGGGATGCCACCCTGCATAATTTGAAAAAAATCCACACAGCGCAGGCCTGTCCGGTGAAGGTAGTCTCCTTCTCCCGCAATTTCGGCAAAGAAGCCGGTCTTTTCGCCGGATTGGAGCACGCCAGCGGCGACTATATCTCCCTCATTGACGCAGACTTGCAGCAGCGGCCAGAAATTGTCCGGGACATGGTAAAGATTTTGGACGAAAAGCCGGATGTGGACATGGTGGCTGCTTATCAGGATCGTCGAAATGAGGGAAAGATCCTTTCCTTCTTCAAAAAATCATTTTACTCCATCATCAACCGCCTGTCAACGGTTAAACTGAAAGCAGACGCCAGTGATTTTCGCACTTTCCGCCGCAGTGTACGCAATAGTATCCTGGAATTAAAGGAATATCACCGCTTCAGTAAAGGTATTTTCTCCTGGGTGGGCTACGAAACGGAATTCATCCCCTACACCGCCTGTGAGCGCAATGCCGGAACCACCAAATGGAGCTTCCGAAAGCTGGCAAACTATGCCATCGACGGCATTATTGGCTTTTCCACCGCTCCCCTGCGTCTTGCAACCTATCTGGGCAGCCTGACAGCTTTTGCAGCTGCTGTGTATCTTGTGATCGTTGTTCTGCAAAAGCTCATTTGGGGCATTGCCGTTCCCGGCTATGCCACCATCATCGTGCTGATTTTGCTACTCGGCGGTGTGCAGCTTCTGTGCATCGGTATCATCGGTGAATATGTAGGCCGCACCTTTGAGCAGAGTAAAAACAGACCAGTATATATCGCAAAAGAAGTTCTGGCCTACGACGAAGAATAATCGAAGCCCGGCATGGAAACCATTGACTACTTCAATGGTTTCCATGCCGGGCATTTTCATTAGAAGAGGGTGATCTGGCTGGTGTCGGGCAGGTCACCAAAGGCGCCCGCCTCTTTCAGCATTTGGATATGGGTCTTGGACACTTTGGGACAGGCCGCAGCTACCTCCTCAACAGAAATAAACTGCTTTCCTTTTCTTCCCTCCATCAAGTCCCATGCAGCACTTTCACCCAAGCCGGAAATGGCCACAAAGGGTGGCAGGAGTTTGCCGTCTTTCACCTGGAAGCGTGTGGCGTGGCTTTCATACAAGCTAATGGGCAAGAACTCGAACCCACGCAGATAGTATTCATAAGCCACTTCCAATGTGGTCAACAGATCTTCGTCCTTATCGGTGGCGTTTTCGTTGCTCTCAATGGCATTGATATTGGCAAGCACCGTGTCCATGCCCTTGGTCATCAGCACTGCATCAAATCCACCCTTCTGGCTGCGGCGATAGAAATATGCCGCATAGAAGGCCAAGGGATGATACACTTTAAACCAGGCAATACGGAAAGCCATCATAACATAGGCGACGGCATGAGCCTTGGGGAACAGGTACTTGATTTTCTTGCAGGAGGTAATATACCAATCCGGCACGCCGGCGGCTTTCATTTCTTCCTCTGCGCCTTCCGGCAGACCTCTGCCCTTTCGCACCGCTTCCATGATTTTAAAGGAACGCTTTTCCGGCAAGCCCATGGAGATCAGGTAGATCATAATGTCATCACGACAGCCTACGGTTTCATGGGGTTTTGCCGTGCCGGACATGATGAGGTCTTTTGCGTTGCCCAGCCACACATCGGTGCCGTGGGTATAGCCGGAAATTCGCAGCAGCGTATCGAATTGCTTGGGCATGGTATCCAGCAGAACCCCACGGGTAAAGCGTGTATTGAATTCCGGCACAGCCACGGCACCCGTAGGCCCAAGGATCTTATCATCCTCATAGCCCAGCACCTTGGAAGAGGTAAAAATGGACATGGTGTCCTGGTCGTCCAAGGGGATTTTCTGGGCATCCACCCCGGTCAGATCCTCCATATAACGGATCATGGTTGGGTCATCGTGACCCAGCATATCCAGCTTCAGCAGGTTTTCCTCCATGGAGTGGTATTCAAAGTGGGTGGTGATCTGATCGGCATTGGGATCGTCTGCCGGGTGCTGAACCGGGCAGAAATCCCAGATCTCGTTCTCCTGCGGAATAACCACCAGACCGCCGGGATGCTGACCGGTGGTGCGGCGCACGCCCACGCATCCGGCCGCCAGACGGTTCTTTTCAGCGGCGGAAGCAGTCTTGCCTCGTTCTTCCAAATATTTTTTTACATAGCCATAGGCTGTTTTTTCTGCCACAGTACCAATGGTTCCTGCACGGAACACATGAGAAGACCCGAACATTTCGATACAATAAGCGTGGGCATTTGCCTGATATTCACCGGAGAAATTCAGGTCAATATCCGGCACTTTGTCGCCGCCAAAGCCAAGGAAGGTTTCAAAAGGAATGTTAAAACCGTCCTTTTCCATTTTCGTGCCGCAAAAGGGGCATTCCAGATCCGGCAGGTCAGCACCGCAGTTGATGTCCTTGGGTACATCCAAAATCGTGTGCTTGCAATCCGGATTGGGACAACGATAATGGGGAGGAAAGGAATTGACCTCTGTAATGCCGGACATGTACGCTACAATAGACGAACCGACAGAGCCACGAGAGCCAACCAGATAACCGTGCTCCAGAGAATTCTGTACCAGCTTCTGTGCCGACATATAGATCACATCGTAGTGACAGGAGATAATATCGTGCAATTCCGTTTCTACACGCTTTTGGAATATCTCAGGAGGATTATCACCATATAATCGATGAAATTTACCATAAACCAAGGATTTTAGATCTTCCACAGAATTTTCGATCTTCGGAGCAAACAGATTATGTGGAACAGGCCGCAGACTTTCCACCATGTCCGCAATGCGGTTTGGATTGGTGATGACCACTTCCCTGGCCTTTTCCTCTCCCAAATAGGAGAATTCTGCCAGCATATCGTCGGTAGTACGGAAATACAAAGGGTTATCCTTGTCTGCATCTTCAAATCCCTTGGTAGCAAGCAGGATATGACGATAGATCTCGTCCTCCGGATTTAAGAAGTGGACATCGCCGGTGGCAACCACTGGTTTCCCCAATTCTTCTCCCAGGCGGACGATGGTACGGTTATAATCACGCAGATCCTCGTCAGTCTGTGCCTTGTATTTTTCATTGGCCAGCATAAAACGATTGTTGGCAATGGGCTGGATCTCCAGGAAATCATAGAATGATGCAATTCGCTTTAGTTCATCCTCGCTCTTGTCGTCCAGCAGTGCCTGGAACAGTTCACCGGCTTCACAGGCAGAACCGATGATAAGACCTTCACGCAGTTCTAAAAGCTCGGATTTTGGCATTCTGGGTACACGCTTGAAATATTTTAGGTTTGCATCGGAAATCAGATGATACAGATTGCGAAGACCTTGCTGGTTTTTCGCAAACAGGATAATATGCCGAGCTTTCCGATTATCAATTCTGCCTTTGGAACGGAGCGCCGTCATCGCAGGATTGATCGCCTGCAGAGAATGAATGTTGTGTTCTTCTTCCAACTGCTTGAGCAGCCTATCCATGATCAAGCCGCAGGTCAATGCATCATCTCCGGCCCGATGGTGGTTAAATTCCGGCAAGCTCAGCGCATTTGCCACTATATCCAGCTTAAACTTGCCCAGATGAGAAAGCAGGTTTTGAGACAGGATCAGCGTATCAGCAGATGTAAAGGGATAAGCCATCCCCTGACGCTGACATTCGGCACGAATAAAGCCGGTGTCAAACTCGGAGTTATGAGCCACCAGCACCCGTCCCGCTACAAAATCTATAAACTGGGGCAGAACTTCCTCGATCTTCGGTGCCCCAACCAACATTTCATCAGAAATACCTGTCAAATCCACAATGGTTTTGTCCAGCTTACGGCCGGGATCGACAAAGGTCTGGAAACGATCGACCTCTTCACCATTTTTCATCACCACAGCGCCGATCTCAATAATGCGATCGGTCTGAGAGGACAGGCCGGTGGTCTCCAAGTCAAAAGCAACAAATTCCTGGTCGAATGTCATGTCCTGGGTACCGTGAACAACGATCCGATCATCCACATCGTTAACATAGTAGCCTTCACAGCCGTAAATGATTTTGATATTCTCGTCCGTTCCGGCTACCTTCGCTTTCGAAGCCGCTTTCATGGCATCGGGGAAAGACTGGGCACAGCCATGATCGGTAATGGCGATGGCCCGGTGTCCCCAGGCAGCCGCCTGCTTGACCGCCGCCCCCACATCCGTCAATGCATCCATGGAGCTCATGGTGGTATGCAGGTGCAGTTCCACACGCTTGTCTCCCGGTGCGGTGTCCTGCCGCTTTGGCATAGAGCCCGGCATCATGGAGAAAGGCTTCAAGACCGTTTCATTGTCAAACTGATTGACCATCAGTTTTCCCTGTACCCGAAGAACTGAACCTATATTCACATTCTCCAAAATGGGCTTTGCCTCATTGGCCTCCATAAAACGGTTGACACGAATGGAGCCGGTATTATCCGTCATATCAAAATTGACCACCCAAGCGTTTCGCTTTTTCAGCTCCTTATGCTCGACCGCAAAAACCTTGCCTTCGACGATGACACTGCCCATGTCCAGATTGAGCTCATGCATAGGTACTGCCTGCCCTTTGAAGGGCTTTCCGTAGAAGGTGGAAGATTCCGGCTGGGACTGAGGCTTTTTCTCGGCGGTTGCAGGGGCGATGGATACAGAAGCCATAGCCTCATCCCGCATTTTTTCCATTGCGGCAAACAGTTCTTTGCCTTCCAATGCCTGCCCGGCCTCAAATTGGATGGTCACAGGGGCAGCAAAGCGCTGCTGAAGCTGCTGCTGCACCGCAGGGGCGGCTTCTTGCAGCTCTTTCACACCATTGCCAAGCAGCTTGACCAGCAGCTTTTCCCCTTCCCAATGCCACTGTGCCCCAGCCAGCGCACCACGATTCAAGGAGTTTTGCTCCACAAACAGGTCACGCAGTTCTTCCAGCTCCATTTTCTGCAGTTGATCTGCCGGATGAGTAGCGGTCAATTCCAAGCTTCGCAGGCCATAGCTGTTTTGCAACTGCTTACACATCTGTTTCAGCAGCCGCAAAGGAATATACTCCGGCGTATGGATGGCAACCTGAACTTTCTGTGCTACCGGATCAATATCCGCAGCGGCAATAGCCGCCTGAGATAGGGCTGCATACAGCTCTTCAGGCGGCTCATAGTCCGGAAACATATCTAAAAACAGTATTGTTTTTCCCATAATCTTTATAGTTTCTCAATTCTCTGGAGCAAGGCAGGCAAAAGCGCATCATACGGCAGTTTTTCTACCTGCTCTCCCTTTTCAAAAATCATACCCCAGCCGTCACCGCCGGCAATGCCAATATCTGCTTCCCGTGCTTCCCCGGGGCCATTGACGACACAGCCCATAACTGCAACCGTAATCGGCTTTTGACACTCTTTCAGTGCCTCATCCACCCGTTTGACCAAAGAGATCAGATCGATCCTCGTCCGCCCACAGGTGGGACAGGAAATGATGTTCACACCCTCCCTGCGCAGACCGGCCGCCTTCAAAATGTCCTTGGCAGCATACACTTCCTGCACGGGATCATCCGTCAAGCTGACACGGATGGTGTCTCCAATGCCATCCAACAACAGTGCACCGATGCCCATGGCAGACTTGATCATTCCCATTTTCACAGGCCCGGTCTCCGTCACACCGATGTGCAGAGGGTAATCACTTTTGCTGCGGAATAACCGTGCGGCTTCCACCATGGTGGGCACTGTGGAGGATTTCATAGACAGGCAGGTATCGTAAAATCCAAACTTTTCCAGCAGCTCCAGATGCTCAAACGCACTTTCAACCAATGCTTCTGCCGTTGGGTGGCCATATTTTTCCAGTAGCCGCTTGTCAAGGCTACCGCCATTAACGCCGATGCGGATGGGGATGTGCTTTTCCTTGCACACCTCTACCACAGCCTTTACTCGGTCCTCCCCACCGATGTTGCCGGGGTTGATGCGAATCTTGGAGGCACCGCCTTCAGCAGCTGCAATGGCCAGTTTATAATCGAAATGAATATCCGCAACCAAAGGCAGCTGACTTTCCTTACAGATTTCTGCGAAGCCACACGCAGCCTCCATGTTCTGAACAGACAGCCGTGCGATTTGGCATCCGGCGGTTTTCAGCGCCCGAATTTGCGCCAAAGATCCTTCCACATCCGTGGTTTTTGTATTGAGCATGGACTGGATAACAACAGGAGCTCCGCCGCCGATCTTCACACCACTCACATCTATCTGTCTTGTCATGGTTCTGTCTCCTTACTTGAAAATATAAATAATGTCCTTTAGCATGATCACAGCCATCAGTCCCAACAGCAGCACCATACCGGCAGCATGGACATAGCCTTCGTACTTGGGATCCAGCTTCTTCTTGGTGATTTTTTCGATAGCCGTGGTCAAAAGCAGAGATACCACACGGCCACCATCCAGTGCCGGAATGGGAAGCAAATTCATCACGGCCAGATTTACCGCAATAAATGCACCAAAATACAGTAGATTTTGCAGTGCGACCACCCAATTCGCCGAAGCACCGGCGATTTGACCCATTTGCTGGACAATACCTACTGGGCCGGACATATCCCCCAGTCCCACATCGCCGGAAATAAGCATTCCCAAGCTCAGCCAAACCAACTTGATAAAATATACACAATCTGCCCAGGCCGCCTCAACCGCTTCCAATGCAGTCATGTGTCTGGTCGCCCATGTCACACCGTAAAAAGTACCGGCTTCTCCCTCTTCATTGGCAGGAAATTCCTTTGGCACCATTATCACATTTTCAAGAAGAACCTGTTCCCCATTACGCAATACCAAAACATCGTACTCCGTTACATCCGGGTCAGCATCCAAAATCTCTGAGAAATCAACGGTAGAAGTTACTTTTTGACCATTCATTTGCAAAACAGTATCGCCAACCATCAGGCCGCCATCTGCAGCCATGGTACTGCCGGTACGCAAAAATCCAACCTGTGGGACAGCAACAGAGACAGTACAATTGAGGATCAGAACGATCAAAAATCCGGCCAAAAAATTCATACCTGCACCGGCCACCAAAACGATCAATCGCTTCCACCAGGCTGCCTTACCGAAGGCACGGGGATTATCACTGTCCCCGTCCTCGCCTTCCATGGCACAGTAGCCCCCAATGGGAATGCATCGGACCGAATAAAGGGTCTCCCCTTTTTGCTTTTTCCAGATAGCCGGGCCCATGAACATCGAAAATTCATTGACCTGAATTCCGGACAGCTTCGCAGTGATAAAATGACCGAACTCGTGAATGAAGATCAAAAAACTAAAGATCAGAATTGCGAAAAGAATACTCATAAAACTCCTCAAAAATCAAAAGTGTGCCCGCACATATTCCCGTGCAAGCCGGTCAGCATCCAAAATCTGCTCCAAAGTTGGCTCCTTTACAAAGGGAACTGCCTCCACTCCACCCAAAACCAGATCGTAAATGTCGTAAAATCCGATTTTATCTGCCAGGAACAGGGCAACCGCCTCTTCGTTGGCACCATTCATAGCCGGACAGGCCGTGCCGCCCCTCTTGGCGCAGTCCATGGCAAGGCGCAAACAAGGAAAGGCTTCCAGATCTGGCTTTACAAAAGTCAATGCTCCGCAGCTTGTCAGATCCAAGGCATCCACAGGGCAAGCGGTGCGCTCCGGATAGGTCAGCGCCAGCTGAATGGGCAAGCGCATATCAGGGACTCCCATCTGCGCCATTACCGCTCCGTCCACAAACTCCACCATAGAATGAACGATGCTCTGGCGGTGTATCAAAACCTCCACCTGCTCCAGGGGAAGATGGTAAAGCCGCATGGCTTCGATCACTTCCAAGCCCTTGTTCATAAGCGTAGCACAGTCAATGGTGATTTTCGGACCCATCTTCCAATTTGGATGGCGCAGTGCATCAGCCTTGGTAGCAACCGCCAGTTGCTCCCTGGTTTGTCCGAAGAAGGGGCCGCCGGAGCAAGTCAAAATTATTTTTTTCACCTCTTTGGGGCTATGGTTTCCCATCAAGCACTGAAAAATAGCAGAATGCTCCGAATCTACCGGGATGATCTCTGCCTTATATTTTTCCGCTTCTGCCATTACCAATTCACCGGCACATACCAATGTTTCCTTGTTGGCAAGGCCAATACGCTTACCTGCATAAATGGCTGCCAGAGTGGGTTTTAATCCGATCATGCCAACCACCGCTGTGATCACACAATCAACCTGTGGCAGCGTGGCAGCTTCGATCAAGCCTTCTTCTCCCCAGGCAACACGGATGGGCAAGTCAGAAATAGCAACCTGTAGTTGCGCTGCTGCCTCCTTCGTTGCCATCACCGCCAGCGTCGGCTGAAACTCACGGCACTGCTGTGCCATACGCTCTACACTGGTTGAAGCTGTCAATGCGGCCACTTTTATATCCGGCAATCGGCTGATAATATCCAGGCTTTGACGACCAATAGAGCCGGTGGAACCCAAAATCGAAACACATTTTACCATAATTTACACCACAAACGGAATGATCATCAGCAGTGCTTCTGTCAAAGGGGCCGTAATCATCACAGAATCAAATCGATCCAAAACACCACCATGGCCGGGAATGAGTTTTCCGTAGTCCTTGATACCGGTCTGCCGCTTGATAACAGACATATTCAGATCTCCGAACACACTGCATACTGATCCCACCAGACCATAGACCGCTGCCAGCAGATAATTGACTTCATAGCCCTGCCGATCCAACACCAGCGCAAAAATCATCATACTGGCACAGGCGATCACAATACCGCCAATAAAGCCTTCCCAAGTTTTTTTAGGGCTGATAGCAGGACACATCTTATGCTTTCCAAAAAACACACCCACAAAATAAGCACCTGTATCGGAGCAATAGGCCATAATAAAAGGAACCAGCAGCATGATCCACCCCTGACCCATACGAATACGCAGCAGTGCGGTCAGCAAAAAGGGAATTACAAGGCCGGAAAGCAAGCAGTAACACAGTTTTGCTACCGGTACCTTGCCGGATGTAAACAGCAGTTCACTAAAAAGAAGCATGGTATATACCAATACGCCCAGCACCAACGCTGCATGGCCGCCGCCATAATAGCTCCACAGACTGATAAAAACCGCCATCAAGGCTGAATAAATGTTCAGATCCAGATCTTTGACCAGGCCTGTGGTATGCAGCAGCTCGTAGGAAGCCAGTGCCGTCATAGCCGCCATGGTGATCATCGTCACCCATACTGGTGCGATGAAAAAGGTCACAGCCATGACGATACCAAAGGCACAGCCGGCAATTATTCTCGTTTTCACGCTTATGCACCTCCGAACCGGCGATTGCGCCGATGGAATTCTTCAATGGCCTTGTCCATATCTTCGTCGGAAAAATCCGGCCACAGCACATCCATAAATACATATTCAGAATAGGCACTCTGCCAAGGCAAAAAATTGCTGCTTCGCATTTCTCCGGAGGGACGGATCACCAATTCCGGGTCGGGCACCCCCGCAGAGTCCAAATAATTTTCAAATTTTAGTTCAGTCAAATCATCGGCACGGCACTTCCCTGCCGCTACATCGGCAGCGAAAGCACGGGCAGCTCGTACGATCTCATCCCGGCCACCATAGTTCAGGCAAAAATTCACCTGAGACTCCGTGTAAACGCTGGATTTTTCCATAGCCTCCCGGCAAAGTTTCTGCAATTTAGGAGACAATCGGCTCAAATCACCAAAAATACAGAAGCGGATACGGTTTTTTTCCATATCTTGAAGCGCTTCTTTCAGATAGCGCTCCAGCAGGAGCATAATAGACGAAACCTCGTCCTCTTCCCGTTTCCAGTTTTCCGTAGAGAAAGCATATACTGTCAAATACTTCACACCTAAATCGTGGCAGTGAGCGGCAATTCGGCGGAAGGTTTCTGCTCCGGCCTTATGACCGGCTTTGCGGGGCAATCCCCGTTTTTTTGCCCAGCGGCCATTCCCATCCATAATGATGGCAATATGCTGCGGAGCGGGCAGCTTTTCAGTAGGCATATACGCTACCCCTTTCTTTTTATGATACAAGGCAGCGGGGGCGCATCACACCCCCGCAAAAAAGCAAATTACAGAGCCATCAGTTCCTTTTCCTTGGAGGCTGTGGCATCGTCCACCTTCTTGATGTACTTATCAAGCATATCCTGCAAATCTTTTTCAGCTTTCTTCTGCTCGTCCTCGGTGATCTCGCTGTTCTTTTTCAGCTTCTTCACATAGTCCATGCCGTCCCGACGGATGTTACGCATAGCAACCTTTGCATCTTCAGCGTATTTTTTGATCTGCTTGACCAGTTCCTTACGGCGATCTTCTGTCAGCTGAGGGAATACCAGACGGATCACACGGCCGTCATTCTGAGGGTTGATGCCCAGATCAGACACCTGAATTGCCTTCTGGATGTCCTTGAGCAACTTGCTGTCCCAGGGAGAGATCACCAGCGTACGGGCATCAGGAGAGGAAATGGTGGCAACGCCGGCCAAGGGAGTCTCACTGCCATAATATTCAACGGTAATACGGTCCAGAACCTTAGCATTGGCACGGCCGGCACGAACAGCGCCAAATTCCTCGTCCAGATGCTCCAGGGTCTTGTCCATCTTTCTTCCAAATTCCTTAAAATCAACACTCATTTTGAAATTCCTCCTTAAAACTTGTTTTTAACGGTGGTTCCGATGGCTTCACCACGCACCACTCGCAGAATGCTGTTTTCTTCGTCCAGGCCAAAGCAGACCATGGTCATATCATTGTCCATGGCCAGTGCCATAGCCGTAATATCGGTAGCCTTTAAATTCTTAGCCAAGGCTTCGCCATAGGTCAGCTCAGTGTAGCGCACCGCACTTGGGTCTTTCTTAGGGTCTGCAGAATAAATGGCATCGATATTCTTAGCCATTAAAATAGCATCCGCCTCGATCTCCACGCCACGCAGGACTGCACCCGTATCGGTGGAGAAATACGGATTGCCGGTGCCTGCGGCAAAGAGAACGACCTTACCCTCATTGAGGTAGCGGTCTGCGGTATCACGGGTAAAATACTCGCAGAACTTATTCATTTCCACGGCACTGAGCACCCGGGCTTCTACGCCCTGCTTTTCCAGAGCATCAGCCACAGCGATACAGTTCATCACCGTGCCCAACATACCCATAGCATCGGCATGGCTACGCTGCATTTTATCCGCACCGTCTTTTACTCCACGCCAAAAATTACCGGCGCCAATGACCACACCCACCTGGACACCCAGTTCCACACAGGTTTTGATGCTTTGGCAGACACCGCCGATAATGTCAAAATCCAAGCCACGATGCTTTTCCCCTGCCAGAGCCTCACCGCTGACCTTTAACAGGATACGCTTGTATTTGATTTCGGACAAATCAAATCCCTCCTTCTCTCTTATCCCCACTATTTTATATGATGAAACGGAAAATGACAATAACTAATTTTCAATTTTTGCAATTTCTTCTCGGATTTTTTACAAATTGTATTTTTAAGGAGCGTCATTTTCTTGTAAGCAACACCAAGATGAAGTTTTTTCTTTCATTTTAGTTGCAATCTTCGTATTCATCGGTTATAATGTCTATAACTTTTCAATTCTAGACTGAGAGAGGAAGATACCAATGGCTGAAATCACTGAAAGCAAGAATTTCATCCACACATTTATTGACGAAGACATCGCTGAGGGCGGCCGATTTGCCGGTCAGACAGTCCATACCCGTTTTCCGCCGGAGCCCAATGGCTATCTGCATATTGGCCACTGCAAGGCTCTGATCATCGACTTTGGCACTGCGGAAAAATTCGGTGGTATGTGTAACCTGCGTATGGATGACACCAACCCCACCAAGGAAGATGTGGAGTTTGTGGAAGCCATTAAAGAAGACATTCATTGGCTGGGCTTTGACTGGGGTGACCGTTTCTACTACGGCTCCGATTATTTTGAGAAAGACTACGAATACGCCGTAGAGCTGATCAAAAAAGGGCTGGCTTATGTTTGTGAGCTGACCCCCGAGCAGGCAAAGGAGTGCCGTGGCGATTTGACTACGCCTGCCACCTCCCCCTACCGTGACCGTCCTATCGAGGAGAGCCTGGATCTGTTCGCCCGGATGCGTGCCGGCGAGTTTGAGGATAATAAGTACACCCTCCGTGCCAAGATTGACTTGTCTTCCGGTAACTTCAATATGCGTGACCCGGTGATCTACCGAATCCGCCATATGCACCATCACCGTCAGGGTGACAAGTGGTGCATCTATCCCATGTATGACTTTGCACACCCCATTCAGGACGCTCTGGAAGGCATTACCCACAGCCTGTGCTCTCTGGAATTTGAGAACCATCGGCCCCTGTACAACTGGGTGGTTGAAAATGTGTCTGTTCCCCACCACCCCCGTCAGATCGAATTCGCCCGTCTGGGCATTGACCACACGGTGCTGTCCAAGCGCAAGCTCAGAGCATTGGTTGAAAATGGCTATGTCTCCGGCTGGGACGATCCCAGAATGCCCACCCTGTGCGGTCTGCGCCGCCGTGGTTATACGCCTACTTCCATTCGCAATTTCTGCGATCGTGTGGGTGTTGCCAAGTCCCCCAACACCATTGAGTACGGTTTCCTGGAACACTGCCTGCGTGAAGATCTAAACGAGACTGCAGAGCGTGTGATGGCTGTTCTTGATCCCATTAAGTTGACCATTACCAACTACCCCGAGGGTAAAAGCGAGGTATTTGAGGTTGAGAACAACCCCAACGACCCTGCCACCGGCAACCGTGAAGTCACCTTCTCCCGTAATCTCTGGATCGAAGCTGAGGATTTCTTGGCCGAACCTATCCCCAAATATAAGCGTCTGTTCCCCGAAGGCCCGGAGTGCCGTTTGAAGGGCGCATACCTCATCACCTGCACCGGTTTCGTCGCTGACGAGAACGGCAAAGTTGTTGAAGTTCTGGCAACCTATGATCCCGAGTCCCGTGGCGGCAATCCTGCCGATGGCCGAAAGATCAAGGGTGCTACCATCCACTGGGTGGATGCTGAGACCTGCTGTGATGCAGAAGTCCGTCAGTATGACAATCTGTTTGACGATCCCGATCCCGATGCTGCCGGTAAGGATTTCCTGGCTTGTCTGAACCCCAATTCTTTGACCATTCTGAACGGCTGCAAGGTAGAAGCTTCTTTGAAGGAAGCCAAAGCAGGTCAGTCTTTCCAGTTTATGCGTCAGGGCTATTTCACACCTGACAGCAAGGACTCCACGGCCGAGCATCTGGTGTTCAACCGCAGCGTCAGCCTGAAAGACAGCTTCAAGCCTGCCAAATAATCGACAAAATCCACCGCCAAGGCGGTGGATTTTTATTGCATAAGCAGCAGCTTTCTGCTATAATGTTACTAATCCAAAATTAAGGAGGTAAAAACTATGTGTGCAAGTGATTATCGTGCCCGTGCCCGGCAGGCTCTGTCCGGTAACTGGCTGCTCTCTACCCTGGTGGTGTTTGTTGCCGGCCTACTTGGCGGAGCGCTTACATCCGGTACTTCCGGTTTGAACATCAATTCTGATTTTCTAAAAGATTTGAACTTCCAGCTTTCCCCCGCCATCGTTACCATTATAAACACCGTTCTCATTTTTGCGATTGTGATCAGCATTATCAAGTTCATCATCGGCGGCACCATCAAGCTGGGTCACTGCCGCTATTTGCTGGATCAGCAAGATGGCAGAGATTTGACTATTCGCACGCTTTTCTCTCAATTCAACCAATTCGGCAATGGCTTCTGTTTGGAGCTGCTGACCACGATTTTTGTCTTTTTGTGGTCTTTGCTGCTCATCATCCCCGGCATTGTAGCCTCTTACAGCTATGCCATGGCTCCCTTCATTCAGACCGAGCACCCGGAATACGGCGCTAATGAGTGCATCAAGCGGTCCAAAGAAATGATGCGTGGCCACCGTTGGGAGCTGTTCTGCCTGGAATTCAGCTTCATCGGATGGCGGCTTCTGTCCATCTTCACACTGGGCATCGGAAACTTCTTTGTAACTGCCTATTCTTCCGCTGCCCGTGCAGCTTTCTATCAGCAACTGCAAATCGAGCAATAACATAAAAATTCTGCCAGAAAACTCTGGCAGAATTTTTTATTTACCAAACACGCTTGCTACTTTTTTGAGCATCTGCCGAATGGGCAAATGATAGGGGCAGCGCTCTTCACACAAGCCGCAATCAATGCAGGACGATGCCGGTGCCCCGGAGGCTTCATATTTGTCCTTGCCATAGTCTTGCAAGCCATAGCGGGTGTAATACCCCTCGGCCACAAATGCACTGGGTATGCCGATACCTGCGCTGCAAGGAGCGCAGTAGTTGCACCGACGGCAGAAATTCGTACCAAGCTCCTGTCTAATCTTACAGATCTTCTCCAACTCCTGCTCGGTCAAAGGGCTTTTATCATTGTAGGACAGCACATTCTGATCCAGCTCCTTTATATCTGCCATGCCGGGTATAGTGACCGTCACATTGGGATTTTGGGCGATAAAACGCATAGCAAGAGCAGTATCGTCCAATGCACCACCAGCCAAAGGCTTCATGCAGATAAACCCAATATTTCGCTGAGCACAAGCGGCGATCAGCGCCTCTCCCTGGGTCTCCACAATATTATAGGGAAACATAACAGTCTCCACCCAGGGAAGCTCCAGTGCCTGGCGGAACACATCCGCAGAATGAAGCGTAATGCCAATATGACCGATTTTTCCGGCCTCTTTGGCCTCCAGCAGGGCTTCCAATGCACCACCGGGTGCACAGACCTGCTCGAGCTGGGCGGCATTGGGGTTGTGGATCTGGTACAGATCAATGTAGTCCGTACGGAAGTTTTTCAGACTAATGTCAACATCCTTTGCCATAGATGCTTTATCTCTGGACATGGACTTGGTCGCAATGACAAACTTGTCCCGAATCCCCTCCAACGCTTCCCCCAAAAATGCTTCGCTGACCGTATATCCACGGGCAGAATCTACATAGTTGATACCGGCCTGCATCACCTTCTGCATCAATTCTTTGGTAGCGTTGGCATCAATTCTCTGAATGGGAATACCGCCAAATCCCAGGGATGAAACTTTTAAGCCGGTCTTACCGAGAACCTTGTATTCCATTTTATTTTTTCTCCTTCATCTGTGCTTGCAGGTGCATACTCAACACAGCCAAAGAAGTGGCCATGTTTTCATTCTGAACCAAAATATGCTCCGGCACATCCAAATGAGTAGGCGCAAAATTCCAAATTGCTTTGATCCCCGCTGTGATCAGCTGATTACAGACCTGCTGTGCATGGGCCGCAGGGACGGTAATGATTCCCATGCGAACTTTGTTGCTGCGGCAATAGCTGTCCAGCTTTTCCATGGGCAGGATGGGCTTGCCGCTGTCAGAAATTTCCTGAGAAGGAGCTATATCGAAAGCCGCCATAATATTCAGGCCATATTCGTCAAATCCGCTGTATCCCAGCAGCGCAAGCCCCAATCTGCCGGCACCGATCAACACACAATTGTTGGTATTGTCATAGCCCAAAAACTGCTCAATATCATCGACCAGGTCTTCTCTGCAATAGCCGATTTTGGGACGGCCACCGTCGGAAACCATGGCCAGATCCTTACGCACCTGCACATCTCCCATGCCCAGCGCATTGGCCATGGAGGTGGCAGAGATATAGGGCGAGGCATCTTCAGGCAGGTTCTTTAGGTATGCAAGATACACCGGCAACCGCTTGAGAACAGATTTAGAAATTTCTTTTCTTTCCATAATGGATATTCCCTCTTTCGTGCGAATTCTATCGATATAATTCTATATCGATTGTAGCACGGCTGCGCCTTGATTGCAAGTGTTTTTTACACGCAAGCAGTCTGGCGCAGCATTTCTTTTTTCAGTCTGGCCATGATCCGCTTTTCAAGTCTGGAAATATAGGACTGAGAGATCCCCATTTTTTGCGCCACCTCCTTTTGAGTCAGTTCCTGCTGACCTTCCAGCCCAAAACGCATATTGACGATCTCCCGTTCCCGGTCGGAAAGCAAATCCAATGCCTGACGCAAAAGAACAAGGTCCACTGCATCCTCCAGCTGGCCGGTGACCACATTTTCATCCGTTCCCAAAATATCGGACAGCAGCAGTTCATTGCCATCGTAGTCCATATTGATGGGCTCTTCCAGAGAAACCTCCGCACGCTGAGAAGCTATTTTTCGAATGTGCATGAGGATCTCATTTTCGATGCATCTAGAAGCGTATGTTGCCAGTTTGATATTTTTATCACGGCGGTATGTACTGATGGCTTTGATCAAACCAATGGTTCCAATGGAGATCAAGTCCTCTAAATTGACACCGGTATTTTCAAACCGGCGGGCAATATACACCACCAGCCGCAGATTATGCTCGATCAACAGCTGCTTGAAATATTCACTGCCCTGCTCCAGGCCTTCCAACGCTTCCTGCTCCTGCTGCCCTTTCAGTGGCGGCGGAAGAATATCGCTGCCACCAATGTAGAAAATGGTCTCTTCCCTTATAATGCCGATCTGCTTGAAAAACGCTATCAGTTTATTCATCCAACATAACCTCCTGCCAGTGCTTGATACGCTTTCCCCTGTCCGATTTCCTGAGGAGCAAATCCTACGATCATATCCTGCTTTTTCCCATTGATTTCTAAAGACTGTACCCGAAGTCCCAGCATCAGGCCTGCCGGCTGCCCGACTGCATGGTAAGGAATAAGCCGCAACCCACGGTTGCTAAATTTTTCCAAGGTCTCCACCGGGTGTGCCAGATCAAACGGGGTCAATCCCATTAATTTCGCCGCTGCTGTGCTGTCAACAACCAACACCGCCGTGCCGGAAACAGGATCACGAAGGGTGTTTCCTGTGTCCAGCAGTGCCGTCAAATGCAACTGATGGTTGCTATGGGAGATGGTAACATGTGCATACTGCTGTTGTCCCGGTTTGCCGCAAAACCCTACCACACACAGCAGAGCCACCCCAAGTGCCCCCAGTACAATGGCCCAGAAACCGCCGCTGCCTAAGCCTAATGCGATCCCTCCCAGTGCCATGCTCAAAAATACAAACAGTACGCCCCTTCGATATGCCCCTTTTGACCATCCGAATGCAGCCACCGACATGAGCCCGAGACTGACAAGTCTCCAAAAGCTGCTGCCCAAAAAGGAAAATCCCGGCATCACACACCCCCCAGCATAGGCCGCTCCCACTGTGGCCGCAGCTGCCGCCCGTTTCATACCGAGCGGAAAGCCGGACAGCCGATTTGTCCCCAAAATCAGCAAAAAATCCACCAGAAAATTCAATAAGATCACCAGGTCCAAATAAACTGCCACAGCGTTACCTCCTATGTAAGTGATGGCACAAGTATACCTCTTCCGCTTTTCAAAAGCGGTCGCAAGAGGGCTGTCCCCTATCCTCAAGATATGCCACACTCACCCCGAAAATCTCCTTGCGCTCCCTGTTGGCGCAAAAAAGCGGCAGCTGATTTTATCAGCTGCCGTCAGTTATGTCGAAGACTTTTCTTCCCGGTGGATGCTACGGATATTTTTCTCGATTTTGAACCGAGGGATCATCAGCTCATGTCCACATTTGAGACATTTGATTTTCAGATCTGCCCCGGTACGGCGTACCAGCCATTGGTCCCCACCGCAGGGATGGCCTTTTTTCATGGTCAAAATATCTCCAACTTGAATATCCATACTCATTTCCCCCGAATGGCCTGCCAATACTGCTTGGCTGCCTGCTCAACTTTATTCTGCCCGTATTCATAGTAGGTAGTACCCACCAGATCATCCGGCAGATACTGCTGCTGCACCCAGTGGTTTGGATACTCATGGGGATACAAGTATCCCTGCTCCCGTTCCATAGAATAGGTATCGGCGTGCTTGTTCTGCAAATGCCGGGGGAAATCGCCGCCCTTGCCCTTTTGTACATCCTCTGCCGCAGCGGCGTAGGCCATGTAAGCGGAATTGGACTTGGGTGCAGTGGCTAAGAAGATCACCGCATCAGAAAGGGGCAGTCTTGCCTCCGGCAAGCCCAGCTGCAAGGCACTGTCCACGCAGGCCTTCACAATGGGTATGGCCATGGGGTATGCCAGACCAATATCTTCACAGGCAGAACATAAAATCCTTCGGCAACAGGAAGGCAGATCCCCTGCCTCCAAAAATCTTGCCAGATAGTGGATGGCCGCATCCGGATCAGAACCACGAATGGACTTCATCAGTGCCGACAGCGTATCATACTGGTTGTCTCCTCCACGGTCATAACGCATGGAGGACCTTTGGGTCACCAGTTTTGCATCCGTAAGGGTCAGAGGGATGATCCCATTTTCCGGCCGTCCGGCGGAGAACAGGACCTCCACCGCATTCATGGCCTTACGCACATCGCCGCAGCAGCAGGAAGCGATGTGTTCCAGCGCTCCCTCCTCCGGCTGGGCTTTCAGCGCCGTACGGTTTTCCATAAAGGCCACAGCACGATGGATGGCTTTGAGCGCTGCTTTGTCGTCCAACTGTTTAAACTCAAAGATGGTAGAACGGCTCAAAATGGCGTTGAACACATAGAAATAGGGATTTTCCGTGGTGGAAGTGATCAGCGTGATCTTTCCGCTTTCGATATATTCCAGCAAGCTCTGCTGCTGCTTTTTATTAAAGGACTGGATCTCGTCCAAGTATAGCAAAATGCCGTTGGGAGCCATAAAAGTGTCCAGGTCGGCCACCATCTGCTTGATGTCTGCGGTGGAAGCTGTGGTTGCATTTAGCTTATATAATGTTCGGTTGGTCTGCTTGGCAATAATATTGGCCACGGTAGTCTTTCCGGTGCCACTGGGGCCGTAAAAGACCATATTGGGGATATTGCCGGAGTCCACCAAACGGCGTAAAATGCCATTCTCCCCTAATATATGCTCCTGACCGTAAACTTCATCCAAGGTCGTCGGACGCAGCAGGTCTGCCAAAGGCTGATACATAGCCAGCCTCCTCTCGAAAATATGTTTACATTATCATACCATCCTTTTTCATTGCCGTCAAGACAGCAATTATGATTATTTCTAAAGAAAAACACTTGCAATTCTTCATCGACTGTGCTAAAATTCTACTTGATATATAAAAGCAACGAACGGGCTGTCGTGTGTCGGATACATTTTCTCAGCGAGAGTGGGATGGTGAAAGCCACTCAGGATGTGATACAAGGCTTTCTCCCGGGAGCTTCCAGCTGAACCAGTAGTAGGATTGGACGGGTGACTCCGTTAACGGTCTGCGGCGTGTCTGCGCCAAATGAGCTGCGCTTTTAAGCGAATTGCGGGTGGTACCGCGGAAGGAATGTCCTTTCGTCCCGAATATGGGATGAAGGGATTTTTTATTTTTTATACAACCTTTCAGGAGGAAACAATTATGAAGGAACAATTGGAAAATATCCGAGCAGCTGCCCTGGCTGCCCTGGAAAAGGCCAGCATTCCTGCAGAGCTGGAAGAGCTGCGGGTTCGCCTGCTGGGCAAAAAGGGTGAGCTGACCGCTGTACTGAAACAAATGGGTAAGCTCTCCCCTGAAGAGCGACCCGTAATGGGTGCTTTGGCAAACAAGGTCCGTGCCGACATTGAAGCCAAGCTGGAAGAGCGGAAAACCGCTGCAAATGCCGCCGCACTGGAGGCAAAGCTGGCTGCCGAGTCCATTGATGTGACTATTCCCGGTGAAGCTGTTGCCGTGGGTCACCAGCACCCCATGAATCAGGTGCTGCAGCAGATCAAGGAAATGTTCATCGGCATGGGCTATACCATTGTGGAAGGCCCTGAAGTGGAGCTGGCCGATTACAACTTCACCAAGCTGAACACTGAGGAAGGCCACCCTGCCCGTGACCGCTCCGATACCTTCTATTTTACCGACGATGACTCCGTCCTGCTGCGCACCCAAACCAGCTCCATGCAGGTGCGTGTGATGGAAAACACCAAGCCCCCTATCTGCATTCTCGCCCCCGGCCGGGTATTCCGTAAGGACGAAGCCGATGCCACGCACTCCCCCATGTTCCATCAGATTGAAGGTCTTGTGGTGGCAGAGAACATTACCATGGGCGATCTGAAGGGTGCACTTGTCACGGTCATGCGTAAGATCTACGGTCAAGATGCCGTCATGCGTTTCCGTCCTCACCACTTCCCCTTCACTGAGCCAAGCTGCGAAATGGATATGCAGTGCCACAAGTGCCACGGAACCGGCGAAGTAGACGGTCAAGTCTGCTCCACCTGCCACGGTGAGGGTTGGATCGAGCTGCTGGGTGCTGGCATGGTACACCCCAATGTGCTCTCCGGCTGCGGCATTGACCCCGAAAAGTACAGTGGTTTTGCTTTCGGCATGGGTCTTGAGCGTATGGCCATGGGTCGTATGAAGATCAACGATCTGCGTCTGATTTTTGAAAACGATGTCCGGTTCCTGAACCAGTTCTAAGGAGGAAAGACAATGAAGCTGAACAGAAAATGGCTCAATGAAGAATTTGTGGATCTGTCTGCGGTTTCCGACAAGGAATTCGTGGAGACCATGACCATCTTCGGTCAGAAGGTGGAAACCTATGAGCGTTTGGATACTGAAATCAAAAATGTTGTGGTGGGCAAGGTTCTGGAAATCGTCCGTCACGAAAATTCTGACCACATGTGGGTCTGCCAGATCGATGACGGCTCCGGCGAGCCTGTCCAGATCGTGACCGGCGCCCAGAATGTGAAGGTGGGCGACCTGGTGCCTGTGGCACGCCACAATTCCTGGCTGCCCGGCGGTGTGCATATCACCAAGGGCAAACTGCGTGGTGTTAAATCCAATGGTATGCTCTGCGGCCTGGAAGAGCTGGGTCTGACCGTTGGCGACTTCCCCTATGCAATTGAGGACGGCATTTTCATCATCGAAGAGGACTGCCAGGTTGGTGACGACATCAACACCATTATCGGAAATGACGACTGCGTTGTGGATTTTGAGATCACCAACAATCGTCCCGACTGCTACTCCATCATCGGTTTGGCCCGAGAAGCCGCAGCCGCTTTCGATAAGCCCATGCGTCACCACGAGCCGGAAGTAAAGGGCAGCGATGCCGGTTCCATCTACGAGCATCTGGATGTGGAAGTCCCGGCTGAACACCTGTGCAACCGCTATACCGCTCGAATGGTCGCAAATGTAAAGATTGGCCCCTCCCCCAAGTGGATGCGTCAAAGACTGCGTGCCAATGGTGTGCGCCCCATTAACAACATTGTTGACATCACCAATTATGTAATGCTGGAATACGGTCAGCCCATGCACGCTTTTGACTACCGCTATGTGGGCGACGGCAAGATCATTGTCCGTGAAGCGGAAGAAGGCGAAAACCTGACCACATTGGATGGCAACATCCGCAATCTGAAACCCGGTATGCTGGTGATCGCTGATGAGAACAAGCCCATTGGCTTAGCCGGTATCATGGGCGGCGAAAACTCTGAGATCAAGGACGATACCATCACCGTGGTCTTTGAGTCCGCCAACTTCAACGGAACCTCCATCCGCCAGACCGCTCTGGCTTTGGGAATGCGCACCGATGCTTCCGGCAAGTTCGAAAAGAATATCGATCCCATGATGACACTGCCTGCCGTCCAGCGTGCCTGCGAACTGGTTGAAATGCTGAACTGCGGTGAAGTGATGGATGGCATCATTGACATCATCAACTTCGTCCCCCAGCCCCATACAGTTACCCTGGAGCCGGAGAAGATCAATAAATTGCTGGGCACCGATATTGCCGAAGAAGATATGGTTCGCTATCTGAACCGTCTTGAAATTCCTGTGGAAGGCCGTGAAATTCAGGTTCCCTCCTTCCGTCCCGACCTGAACCACATGGCCGACATTGCCGAAGAAGTGGCAAGAACCTATGGCTACAACGAAATTCCCATCACTGATCTGAAAACAGCCACGCAAGGCGGTTACAGTGCAGGTATGGAAGAGGAAGCGAAGGCAGGTCGCCAGTGCCGTGCTATGGGCTATAATGAGATCATTACCTACTCTTTTGTTTCCCCTGCAAGTCTTGATATGATCCGTATTCCGGCCGACTCCCCTCTGCGCAACACCATGAAGATCCAGAATCCGTTGGGTGAGGATACTTCTGTTATGCGCACTGTGGTGCTGCCCTCCATGCTTGATATTCTATCCCGTAACAATGCTTATCACAATCGCTCCGCCCGTCTTTATGAGATCGGCAAGGTATACCTGCCCGTAGCGGGTCAGGCACTGCCGGAAGAACCCAAGATGCTGGTTCTGGGCACTTATGGCGCCGGAGAAACCTTCTTCACCCTCAAGGGTGAACTGGAAGCCGTGTTCGCTGCTCTGCGGACCCACAAAGCCGTCTACACCGCCTGCTCTTCCAATCCTTCCTTCCACCCCGGCCGTTGCGCCGAAGTAAGTATGGACGGCGAAGTGCTGGGCTTTATGGGTCAGGTGCATCCCCTGGTGGCTCAGAATTACGGCATGGATATGGAAGTGTACTGTGCAGAGATCAATTTCACCCGTCTGTTAGCGCATCTGCTTCCCGATGCCACCTATACCCCCCTGCCCAAGTATCCTGCTGTCACCAGAGACCTCTCCATCGTATGCGATGAAGAGCTGACCGTGGCCAAGGCTGAGGATACCATTACCGCGGCTGCCGGTAAGCTGCTGCGCAATATCAATCTATTTGATATTTATCGTGGTGCAAATCTGGGCGAGGGCAAAAAGAGCATGGCTTTCTCTTTGGAACTGCGTGCGGACGACCGAACACTGACCGATGCAGATACCGAGCCCGTCATCACCAAGGTTCTGACCGCCCTTGAAAAGGAGTGCGGCGCAACCCTGCGCTGATAAAAATTTACAAGAAAGGTCTTTACACCAGCCAAAATTTGGGCTATAATACCTATATCGGAATAAGGAGGTAACCCAAATGACGGATAGAACCATAAAATTTACAGTCCCCTGCGACGACAAGACCAATATGCGCCTGATTCTGCGCAGCGTATTTGATTCCCTGAACGAGAAAGGTTACAATCCCATCAATCAGATCGTTGGATACCTCCTGTCGGAAGATCCTACTTACATCACCAACTACAACAATGCCCGTGCCTTGATCTGCAAACTGGATCGGGACGAGCTGTTGCAGGAACTGGTTCGGTGTTATCTGTTTGAGAATTGATCATAAGTCGCACAATAGGGGGAATTTCTTTCCCCCTATTTTATTTTTCAAGACCAATGGTGCTCTGGTAAATGTTTCCATATTCTCCAAATAGGTTGACATAAACATTTTGCCATGTTACAATCTGGTCATAATCTAACTACGGAGGTAAACAAAAATGGCTGAAGAAACTGCTGTTTTGATGTACAAAGGACATCCTTTGATGCGTAAGGACAATCTGATCTATTATGGATCCATGGCGGATAGCCACATCGTCATGCTTCAAATTCTGGAGACCCAAAAGGTCGGCGGCGAAGATGTTGCCAGTAAGGTTTCCATCCAGCTGCAGCTGACCGATCCTGCTGCCAGAAGCCGGGATCGCATCGTTAAAAAGAGTGAGAAAGACGGCCTGTATAACGCACTGGATCTGGGCAGCATCTGGCTGGAACGGGCATTGGCCGGTAAGTAATCCCTCTTTTGGTGATCCCCATGAACTTCCTCAAGCGACTCCTTGGCATATCACTGATGCTGGTATTGGCTGTGGCCTTACTTTCTGTCCCAGCCAACGCCGCAGATACCGGTGGGCAAAAACTGGGCGTTGCCTATGTGACCACCACTTCTCTTCGACTGCGCGCCTCCCCTTCCACCTCCTCTTCTACCCTGGCCTACGCACAGGAAAATGAGGTCGTTGTACTTTTGAGCAAAAGTGGCAGTTGGTACAAGGTGCTCTATAACCTGAAAGAAGGTTATATGCACGAGTCTTACCTGAAGACATCCACCATTCGCAATGTAGAGCTTGGCTACGGTAAGGTCAATTACAAACAGGTCAATATGCGCTCCGGTCCCAGCACTGCTTACTCTGCGGTCGGCAAAAGCAACGAAGGTGACCTGGCTTATATCATCGGCATCAATAAGCAGTGGTATAAGGTCATCTGGAATGATACCATCTGCTATATCCGCAGTGACTATCTAACCCTGATAGAGGCTCCCTATGAAAACAAGGCATCCAGCAAGTCACCTCTGTTCTTTCGTAAAGGCAGTTCCACAGGAACAGCGGTCAGTGCCTCCGCTTTGAAAAACAGTCCCAACTACATTGCCGGAAACAGCACTTCTAAAGCCGATGCCATCATTTCCACTGCGAAAAAATATATTGGTGTTCCCTATCTCTGGGCCGGTACCACACCCAGCGGATTTGACTGTTCTGGCTACGTGCAGTATGTGTTCAAAGCCCATGGCATTTCCCTGAACCGCACCGCTGCCACCCAATATAAGCATGGCACCTATGTATCCAAGTCTAACTTAATGCCCGGCGATCTGGTTTTCTTTCAGAATACCTATAAAGCCGGTATTTCCCATGTGGGTATTTACATCGGAGACGGAAAGTTCATCCACAGCTCCTCTTCCAAGGGTGTGACGATCAGCAATCTGTCCTCCAGCTACTATGTATCCCATTATTACGGTGCACGCCGTATTCTGTAAAAAATCTGCCGACACAAAATGTGTCGGCAGATTTTTTCTTTTCGGGGCATACTAGAAAAAAAGCAGGAGGTAAATTATGAACGCTACCAATAAGCGAGGAAAGCAAAGCTTCCTTCTACCCAAGCCCCCCATCATTACTCATTGGGCAAGCATTGCAGGAAAGAAAGAGTCTCAAGGGCCTTTGGCAAGCTATTTTGACCATACATCTCAGGACACGCTGTTTGGGCAAAAGACCTGGGAACAGGCAGAAAAACGGATGCAGCAACTGGCGCTGGAAACTCTGGCATCCAAAGCCGGTATGCCCAAAGAACAGTTTGGGCTTGTTTACTCCGGTGATCTGCTCAACCAGTGCATCGGTTCCTCCTTCACTTTAAATAACACGGGAATTCCCCATCTCGGGCTGTATGGAGCCTGCTCCACCATGGCAGAAAGCCTTCTGCTGGCCTCCATGACCGTTTGCGGCGGTTTTTCCGATAAAGTCGTCGCTATGACCTCCTCCCATTTTGCCAGTTCAGAGCGGCAATACCGCTTTCCTCTGGCATACGGCAGCCAGCGCACGCCCACTGCGCAATGGACAGTGACTGGTTCCGGTGCTGCACTGATCTGCACGCAGGGCCAGGGCCCCAAAATCGAAAGCGCAACCATCGGAACTGTCATGGAACTGGGCATTAAAGATGCCAATAACATGGGCGCTGCCATGGCCCCGGCAGCCTATCATACGATCAAAACACACTTTTCTGATTTGAAGGCCAGTATCAATGACTATGATCTGATCGTCACAGGTGATTTAGGTCAGCTGGGCAAGGAACTGGTTCTGGAAATGGCTCGCCGAGATGGATTCCCCTTGGGCGGAAAACTGGCTGACTGCGGAACGCTGGTTTTTGATAACACAGTGCAGGATGTCCACGCCGGCGGTTCCGGCTGTGGGTGCAGTGCGATCACCCTCTGTGGTTACCTGCTGGATCAACTTCATTGCGGCAAGCTAAAACGCATTCTCTTCTGCGGCACAGGGGCACTCCTTTCTCCCACTTCTACCCAACAAGGGTTGAGCATTCCGGGCGTTTGCCATGCCGTATCCATCGTCGGAGGAAATTGAAATGGAATATCTGAAAGCATTTTTAGTCGGTGGTGTCCTGTGTTTGATCGGTCAAATTCTGATCGATCAAACCAAATTGACTCCCGCCCGTATTTTGGTCAGTTATGTTGTCGTTGGCGTGCTGTTGGGGGCAATCGGAATTTATGAGCCACTGGTAGAGTTCGGTGGAGCAGGTGCTTCTGTGCCGCTGACAGGCTTTGGCAATCTCATTGCCAAGGGCGTTAAAAAGGCCGTCGAGGAAAAGGGTTTTTTAGGCATTCTCACCGGTGGACTGACAGCATCCGCCGGAGGCATCACCGCCGCTGTGCTGGCCGGTCTCATTGCAAGTTTTCTTTTTAAGGATAAGGATAAATCTTGATAATCTGGGCATTCTATTGTAGCGGCCAACGCCGTAGAGTAGAAAGTGGAGGAAAAACCATGAATAACCAGAATAAGAACCAGAATCAGAACAAGAACGAGAACCGTAACGAGCAGAATCAGAATAAGAGCGAGAACTGCAAGGAAAGCCGCAACGAGCGCTAAATAAAAAATACCGTCCGAAATGAAATTTCGGACGGTATTTTTATATCCGGATAAATCTGCCCAAATGGAAAAAATACAGCAGTTTTTCCTTGATTGGCATCTCATAGATCCGTCCCATGGCATCCGCATAGGCATTGACCTGGAGAGAGTATTGGCTAACTTTATTGGCCAGAGTATCCTCTGTTACAAAGTCAGTCTTAAAATCAATGATGGTAATGCCGTCCTCTTCCAGCAGGGCACAGTCAACCACACCTTGCAATAGCACCTGTTCCCCGGAAAGGTCTTTATCATAGACAGCAGCATCTTGTAAAATGGAGAATTTGAATTCCCGAACCACAGTTCCCTGCTCCAGTTTCTTGCCCAAATCTGTGGCAAAAAATGCAGCGATGGTCTCCGGATCGATCGCATCAGCCTGTTGCTGGGAGATATGGTTTTGATTGCAAAGCCGCTGGATCTCAGCCGCAACCCCCACCGCATCTGCACAGGCAGAATAGTCGATGTACTGCATTACTGCGTGAATGGCATTGCCATAATCCTTGCCCTGCAACTGCCGATGTATAAACTGAGGCTGCCGCCACTGACGCTGCACAGGGAGCCGAGGGGTCTGTTCGGCTGCCTCTTCATCTTTATACCGCCCCTTCAAACCTGTGGCTGTCAGCTTTGAAGGTGCAGATACCGCTGCTGTATGTTCATATTGGAAAGTAAGCCCTTCCTCCATTTTTTGAAGCATTCCCGGAGAAATTGACTGAGAAAAGCCAGCTTTTTCCACTCCAGCAACTGAAAGCTGCGGTGCAGTCTCCACGGAGATCTTCCAAAGGTGGTTGCCTGTTTGAGTCTCGTTGGGCTTTCCGCCCAGCGCAAAGAGCGCTCCAGCCTCTGTTTTGTGCAGAGCTGTCAGCAGGACCCAGTCACCGGGACACAGCGCTTCCTGTGTCATAAGCTGCAACGAGCCCATATTGATGCGCTGAACCATTTCTGTCAATTCTTTTTTGAGCCGTTTGGAAGCATAAGTCATGATCAGTCGGTCTCTGGCTCTCGTCATAGCCACATACAGCACCCGAAGCTCTTCAGAAACGCTTTCTTCTCCGATTTTTGCAGCGATAGCTCGCTTGGCAATGGTCGGATAGCGCAGACGATTTTGATTATCCACCGCCGAAAGTCCCAATCCCATCTCCTTGTGGCACAGAACAGTTGCACGCTGGCTTTCCATGTTGAACTCCCGACCTAAGCCGCAAAGATATACCACCGGAAACTCCAAGCCCTTGGATTTATGGATACTCATGATGGTGACACACCCGGCACTTTCCTGCTCGCCGGCAGAGATCAGTCCCTTTTCCTCCAAAGTCTGCAAATGTTCCAGGAAACGCCCCAGATCCCGATTGCCGGAGGCTTCAAAATCCACCGCCAGCTGATAAAAGGTCTGGATATTATTAAGGCGTGTCTGGCCGTTTTCCATGGCACCGTAGATTTCCTCTAAAGAAGTGAGCAACAGCACCTGCTCCAAAAGTCCTGTCAGGCTATATTGGCCAATGGCGCTGCGCAAAATCAGCAGTTTTTCCATAAAGGCTCTGCTTTTTTCGCTTTCATCTCTCCTCACGGCATCATAGAAAGCGCAAACCTTGTGTCGGCTGCGAAGGGCTGCCAGATCATCGGCAGTAAATCCAAATGCAGGGCTCAAAAGAGCGGCTACCAGAGGAATATCCAGCCTGGGATTATGGATGACCTGCAAAATGGAATATAAAGTTCCGATTTCCTCTGTCTTGAGCAGATCTACACCGCCACCGGTGGCATAACGAATGCCGCAGCTGTCCAGTGCGCGCTGAAAGTATCTTCCGGCAGAACCGGGAGAACGGAGCAAAATGGCAATATCCTCCGGACGGACGGTGCGTAGCTTGTCTCCATCCCGAACCGTGCCCTGCCGGAGCATTTGCTGAATATGCTGAGCCACAAAAGCCGCTTCTTCCGGATAGGTTTCTTCCTGCACATCCACACAGTGCAACTCCACCTCCGGCTGTCCCAGATCTACATGAGGAATTCCTTCATATAGTGCTTCATCCGCTCCATAGTACATTCCGCCCACCTGTGGGCTCATGCAGAGCTTAAAAACATCGTTACAGCCTTCCAGCACACCTTCACTGGAACGAAAATTCTTACTGAGGACAATTTTTCGATCCATGCCCTCGATTGCTTGATCCGCCGAAGTAAATCGGTTATATTTTTCCAGAAAAATACCGGGATCAGCCAGTCGGAACTGGTAGATGGACTGCTTCACATCCCCGACCATAAAAAGGTTCTTTCGTTTTGATGTCAATGCGTTGTAAATAGCATCCTGAACGGCATTGGAATCCTGGTATTCGTCCACCATCACTTCCCGAAAACGGTTGCCGATCTCATGCGCCACCGCTGTGGGACCGGTACGGTTTTTACCCAGAAGCAGATCCAGCATTTTATGCTCCAGATCACCGAAATCCATGATCCGGCGGCTTTGCTTAGCGGAATCATAGGCTTCTGAAAAAGCGTTTACCAGCTGTATCAAGCCCTTCACTGCATCGGATGAGGATTCCAGGTCTTTTAAAATCTGCGCAGAAGGATCTGAAAAAGGCTGTATCCGTTTCTCAAGCCCATTTTTGCAGGCATCACGCACTGCTTTAATATGCTCTTTCAGCGATTCATCACAATTTTTCGGAAAGGTCAGTCGTCCGAAATCAACGCTTTTCTTCCGCGTGATTTCTTCCCAAGTCTGTGCATCACGGAGTTGTCCCAGCTGATACACCGTATCACGAAGCAGAGCGGCAGGTTTTTCAAGGCCATCCGCCGCAGCAATTTGGGCACATTTTCCCATAGCCTCGATTTGCAGATCCAACCAGGCGTGAAGCCGCTCTATTAGGAACCGGCCATATTCCGTTTGCCCGGCATCCGTCCACTGCTCAGTATGAACAAGCTCCTGACAATGGGCAAGCCACTGCTCCGGATCAAGATGACATCGGGCGCTGTCATAAACCTCCATCACGATTTCCGGCACTTGCCGGTCATCTCTTCCCAAGCCCTGACTATCCACAAATGCCCGAAACGCCGGTTCTTCCATCTGCTGCTCATAAGCCTCAGTCAAGATTTTTTCCATCGTTCGGATGCGGATCTCGCTACACTCGTTTTCATCTGCTACCCGAAAGTCTCCGGGCAGATTCAGACGAAAAGCATATTCCCGAAGCACCTCACCGCAAAAGGCGTGGACAGTGGAGATCTTTGTCAAATATAATCGTTGCAGCTGCCGCTGCAAATGGGTATTGAGCGGCTCCTGTGCTACACGCTCCGTCAGCTTCGCTGCGATTTTACCACGCAGCTCAGAGGCCGCTGCCTTGGTGTAGGTGATCATCAGGAAATCGTCAATATTGGCAGGATCCATCGGATCTGTCAGATAGCTAAGCAGTCTATCCACCAGAACTTTTGTCTTTCCGGAGCCGGCGGCAGCCGAGACCAGCAGCCTTCCGCCACGGTCAAACACAACTTGCTGCTGTTGCTTTGTCAACTGTTCAGCCACGGTCATTCGCCTCCTTCTCGATTTCTTCCCAGAACCGTTGGGCGGTCATCGTCTTATAATTTCGACGGCCTTCCACGCATTCTTCATGGCACACTGCCCCATAGGGACAGAAGGTACAGGCATTGTGACTTGTTCCACGGGTATAGGGGTTTGGCTCCACATTGCCCGATGCAATTTCCTCCGCCATCCGACCAAGAAGGCCCATCATAAAGTCGCTGAGAATCCCCAGCTGCCCCCGATCTGCCACATCACCGGACAGGCTGCCATCCTTGCGGCGGCTGGTGCCCAGCGTATCCATTTTTTCAGAGGGATCCATGGCTTTTAGGGAGTCCTCGTCGGATAGGAGCAGGCCGCTGCGCTTCCAGGTAGACTTTCTTTTTTCCGCAGCCTCTTGGTCTGTCATACTGCCATCAACGCTTAAATAAGGCACTCTTGCAGGAAAATATTGAACACCAGCACTGATCCGTTGCCCAGGCAATACAGCCTCTCCCGCTTTTTCCAGCGCAAACAGGTAAATAAGCATCTGCAGGCCCACGCCATTAAACACATCGCAGTATTCAAAGGATTTTTTACCCGTCTTATAGTCCACCACACGGAAATAGGTTGATTGCCCTCTTTTCCACACATCCACACGATCCACAAAGCCACGCAATTCCGCTTCAATGCAGGAATTTGGAATGGAAACCGCAGGCATTTCCCCATTTTCATCAAAGTTCAGTTCAAAATGGCTGGGTTCATACTGCGCTTGGCTCAATTCTCGCCACAGCTCCTTTACCACCATTTCCAGTTCCTGAACATTACGCCGGAACAGATATTCCATTCTTTGAGAGTCCAGCGTGCTGAAGTGGGCCTTCAAATATTCATTGGAATGAGCCTCTGCCAAAGCCAACGTCTCTTCCAGTGTGACACGATGGAAGCCACCTTTAGCCATGACTTCCCTGCCAGTTTCTTCCAGCACAGCATGAACATAGGTTCCAAATTCTGCCGGGTCGATTTTTGCCACCTTCCGTTCCTTGGCACGAAGACCGTACTTAAGGAAATAGGACAGGCGGCACTCTGCCTGCCGATCCACCTGAGATGCAGACAAGCGCAGTTTTTCTCCATAAAGGCTGCGGATATGCTCCGCTGCAACAGTGCCCAAGCTATGGTTTTCCCGGCGCAGCACCTCCTGATATTCTTCCAGAAGCCCCAGCTCCCGGGCAGATTTTTCATCGTGGCAACCAGCCAAAAATGCACCGGCAGCCAATCTTTGCCGCAATTGAACTGTCAAGGCTGTATCTGCAGAAATTTCACCGCCGGACAAGGAAGCCAATCTCCTGTAAATAAATGAGGGCTGGCTATCAGAACAGGTGACGGTCACCTGCTCCTCAGCGCCACAGAATACACCGTAAATTTCGGCAAATTCTGCCTGTAAGCCTTCCATTGCACCGCCGGTCAGCGGAACGCCCAAACTACGCAGCTTCACACGCTCCTGATCCGTCAGCAGACCGGTAGAACCGCCATATCCAGGCAGTGCGCCTTCATTGGCACCCAAAACGATCAAATACTTCTGCTGCTGGCAGCGCATGGCCGACACCTGCCCCATACTGACAGCATCCAGCACCGGGGGAATGGTTCCAACATCGCACTGGCTCAGCAGCAGCTTCAGCAGCCGTACAAAGGTTTCCGCATTCCAAGAGGTTTCGCCCAGCACATCATAGAGCTGCTCCAATGCATTGAGCAGGATCTCCCACAGCTGATTGTAGATCTGCGCAGTTCGATTATCCCCTCTTTGATCCGTCTCCTGCGCCAGCTGCTGAAGACGCTGCTCAAAGGCGATCTCCTCCAAAAAACGATATAGCACTTTCACCTGACCACCGATGTTTTTTGCCTGGCGGAAGTCCTCTTTCAGCTTGACAAGCGGATCAATGACCCGTTCCCGGTTGGCATTCAATGCATCCAGTTCTCTTCTGGAATAATCGTTCCACTGCTCCTGCAAGCCTTCTGGGTGAGCAGTCCAGGCCTCTTGCCACTGCTTGCGCTCAATGGACCAAATCACTGCATAGTTTTCGATTTTGTCGCAGTCATCCTGACTGATGGGTGACAGGGTACTGCGCAAATAACGCAATACATCCCTCTGCTCCAGGCCGCCCAATGCTGCCTCCAGTGCAAAAATCACCGTGGCGATCACGCCGGACTGCAGAACATCCTCTGTGCCGGTTACATACAGGGGAATATGGCATTTTCCAAAAATCAGACCCAGAACCGGGCCATAGCTTTCCATCTGGGGACAGACGATGGCAATATCACGATAACGGCATCCTGCTTGCACCAGCTTCATCACTTCCTGCGCCGCCACTTGACATTCCTGATAAACAGAACCTGCACGGACTGCCTTCAAATACCCCTGCAAGGTAGGCTGAAAATGTGCTTTTCCCTGGAAGATCGCCTGCCGCATGGGTAGAAGACCGTCCTGCCGCTGAGCGACAACTTCCATATGTACAGGAATATCCGCATCGTGGGCAATCTGGAAAAGCTGGCTTGCGGTCTGTCCTGCTTTTTCAAAAGCCATATCCGTCGAGCAAATGCAGTCACAGTTCAAACTGACCGTAATATCTGTGCCGGAGCGGATGATATGCGCCAAAATAGCCATATTCTGCCGAGTAAAATCCGGAAATCCATCGACATAGAAGGTGTATTTCGACACAAAATCGATTTCTTCCAGCTGCTCCAGTACCCAGGTCATTTGGTCTCTGGGATCTCGTTTTCCCTGGGCGCAAAGGCTGTCATAGCTTTCCATCAGCAGGGACAGTTCTTCCAGTTTCTGAGAAAGGATCCCTTCTGTCTGTTCTGCTGCTTCTTTTAAGTTCCCGGCGCTGATACAGCAGCGCTTGAACTCATCCACCGCATCCAAAACCTGACTTAAAAATTCCGGCTTTGTCTCAACAGCGGCATAGGTTTTTAATTTACTGTGCAGCTGCCGGGCAGCCGCCGCCATAGCAACCACACGACCGCTGTTATCCAGACACTCTTGAGATGCATTGCCGACAATATCCATTACGCGCCGTCCCAATCGGGTGAAGGACAACACCTGTGCATAGCGGCTGGCCGTATCCCCTGCTGTCGCTGCCAAACGGCGCTCGGTATCATGGCTGATCAGCTCCGGCACCATGAGAATTCGGTTTTCTTTCTTATTTTTGACATCCCGGGCAATACGGGAAAGGATTTCTTTTCGATTGGCAGTCCAGTCTCTGCCAAGCAGCAGTGTCAGCATGGGGCCACCGCCTTTCTATCTTTTTTCTACATTATAACATAGCCAATGAGAAAAAAACAGTGGCAAGCTCATCCTTGATGGAAGAAATTTTGCGCCTTTCCCAATACATCCAGAAAATAAAACCGGATTTTATACTCTCCGGTAATCGCCTGTGTCAAATCCTCAGAGAACCCTGCCCCGGCGGCTACATCTTTCACTTTTGTGGCATTGTAGCACATTTTCGGAAAGACGACACACCACCAGTTTCTCCCTTCTCCTTCTCCGATGACGATCCGAAGAGAGTCGTAAACACCGGACGGCAGTGAAAAAGAGTCATATTCCCGAACAGGAAACTCCTCTTTCATAAAGCTGACCACCGCCTGCTTTGCCTCCCCCAATTGTGAAAGCGCCTGATTGGCCGCCGTTTCAATTTCCGGCAAATGGGTCTCGATATAGGTTTTTGCCTGTTGTGGGTCTGTAATGCCCTCTAACAATGGCTCCATATACTGAAGCACAGCATCCCGAACAGAGAGTTTAACGCTCTGGTCATGTCCAGAATCAGAAGCGCCCACTACATGAAGTCGCACCAATTCCTTTTCCAGTTTGCTTCTGTCGCAGAGCAAGTCTTTTCCGTAAAAAATGCAGCCACCAAGGAACAAAACAAGAGCCAAACTCATTATTTTCTTCATAAAAACACCGTCCATATTGAAATACTTCCAGTATGGACGGTTTGAAGCAATATTATACAGATTTGGCGATAAAAACCTGGGGATAATTGTCTTTGAGCATATTACAGATCACAGCTGCATTCTCAAATTCAGAGACAATACCGAACACCGCTGAACCGCTGCCGGTCATCTGGTAGCCCACAGCCCCGTAGGAATTGAAAATGGACTTAATATAGTTCAGCTCCAAATGATCTGCCGACACAATAGGATCGAACACATTGCACACATTTTCAGCAATGGCAGGCAAATCACCTGCCAGCATGGCACTTTCCATAGCCTGCAGATCCGGCCGTTTGGCAATGGCCTTCTCATCGATAACTTTGTATAGTTCAGGTGTAGAGACGGAGAAATCCGGCTTGCATACCACGAAAATGCATTCAGGCAGATCCGGCAGCTTGCGAATACGTTCCCCTCGACCTTCTACCACAGCAGTGCCGCACAACACACAGAACGGCACATCGCTGCCTACGGCTGCTCCAAGTTCTGCCAATGCAGGCAAAGAGAAGGGTGCATTATAGTGGCGGTTCAGCGCACGCAGCACTGCTGCTGCATCCGCACTGCCACCGCCCAGACCAGCCTGCATGGGGATGCGCTTGGTAATGCGCACAGTTAAACCGTCTGGGTCATTTTTCGTTGTATCAAAGAATAGTTTAGCCGCCTTCCAACACAGGTTTGTTTCATCGGTGGGAACATCTTCCTTGTCGCAAATAATGCTCCAAGGCTTTCCGGTTCCCAGATCGATCTGAATATCATCCCGCAGGGAGATGGTCTGCATCACGCTCTTAATATCGTGATAGCCGTCTGCGCGCTTGCCCAACACATCCAGGGTCAAATTCACTTTCGCAAAAGCGCCTTCATAAAGAGTCGTCATTTTATCTTTCTGCCTTCCAAATAGTATCTCTTCTCACGGGCATGACCCATAGAGAAGGTCTTTCTCGGCAACACACCGCCGGAGATCACACCACGGAACAGCTGATGCTTTTCCATGGAGGGCAGCAGGAAGCCAACTGCATTTTCCTGCCGAGCCAGCTGCGTCACCTCATCATCTCCATGAATATAATCGATTTCGGCAGAATTGTCAACCATCCAACGATCAAGGAACTCCTGCAAAACAGCCACAGCCAACTCGCCTTTTGCTTTATCCAGATACAATGTTCCCTCTTTTTCTCCCATTACATAACGAACAGCAAAACCATCCTCTGCGCAGACGGATTGAATATCATTTAAAAGTTTTTCTCCATCCACATGGAACATAATTCTGTGGATCGGCTCAAAAACCTGAGACTCATCATGAATATTCTCCAATTCAACCAGCGCATAACGGGCAGGGTGATCGCTCAGATCCACACCCGGATGATTCGCTTTTAAGGTTTCATAGCAGCTCTTGGCCGTGGCCAGAGAATGGTTGCCATCTCCCACAGCCAAATAAGCAGGTGCGCCATCCAAATCTGCATATTTTTCAGGAACAGTGGCAAAATAAGCCTGTAAGCGACGGTCAAATGCATCCGCATTCTCCCCTTCCACCAAATAACCGGTGATATGGCCGCCGCCTTCCATCAGATCAAAGTCATAAACCTTTTTTAAGCTGCCTTTCAGCGCAGCGATCGGTTCCAACAGCTGCTTTTGATCATCGTCACAAAGCATCAACACATGAGGAAACTCGATGGAAGCATCCTTGCGGACACGCTGACGGGGGGGAATTCGCTCCAACACCGTCTTTTCTGTGGCACGCACCTTGGAAACAGAGCCGGGATGATAGTTGTATTCCTCCAAATCCACAGCACCGACCAAGCCGGGGCGCACACTACCGTTAAGAAGGGTGCGTTCCACATAAATGTAGGATCCGGGATAAACGGTGAAAACATTCTGGCAAAGATACTGCTCCATGGTGTCATTTATTTTTGCAATTGCATTGCCCTCGTCCACAGAACCCAAATCCGCCTCCGGCAGGATCATGTGAATCGTGGAGGGATTCTCCCCTGCGCAGGCACGCACTCGGTTCCAATAAGATGCATCAGAAGTGAACTGATCGCAGGCAATGACCGCCCATTGGTGCATATCCGCATTTGTCGGAAGCAAAATGTCAGCTTTTCCAAAAATATTCAATGTGTTGATCCTTCCTTTCGGTGATATTCCATGGGCTATTATACCGAAGAAAAATAGTTTCGTCAATCATAAAGTATAAAAATCTGCATTTTGGAAACACTATTTTCAGTAAAAATACACAAGGAGGTATACTATGGACATTCTAGCACTGATCCTTTCCATCATCGGCTGTATCAACTGGGGATTGGTTGGCATTTTCCAGTTTGATCTGGTGGCCTGGCTGTTTGGTACTGCCACGATCCTCAGCCGCATCATCTACACCGTTGTAGGTCTGGCTGGCCTGTGGACGATCTGCTTCTTTTTCCGGCGGCCAAAGCTGGGAAATATGAATGAATGAATGAAAAGGGGCTGTAAAAAAAGTCCCAAGTAAAACAGCAGGCTGTGCCGCAAGGTA
>CAYROJ010000004.1:0-19339 GCA_964425865.1 uncultured Oscillospiraceae bacterium
ACGCCATGGTCATCAATATGTCCACCGTCAAGCCTCTGGACGAGGAGCTGACTCTGGAAGCCGCCCGCAAGTGTGGCAAGATCATCACCTGCGAAGAGCACAGTGTCATCGGCGGTCTGGGCGAAGCGGTCTGTTCCCTGCTGAGCGAAAAGCTGCCCACCCCCGTCCGCCGCATTGGCGTGCAGGATCAGTTTGGCGAGTCCGGCCCGGCAGCCGAGCTTCTGAAAAAGTACGGTCTGACCAGCGAGCATATTGTGGAAGTCGCTAAAGACTTCTGCGGTAAATAACAAAACATATTGTGCGTTCAGAGCAGCTGCTCTGAACGCACTTTTTTATTGCAAAAGCAGGCAACCTCATGGGAGGTTGCCTGCTTCCATTTATTGATTTTCGGTTAGCCCGGCAACGGATACCGGCATTTCTTCCACTCGAACAAGATCCTCCAGTCCCAGCAGGAAGAACCAATGCATAAGAAAGAATTCATCAAAAAACAGCACATCCAGAGCCATCCATGGCAAGAAAAAGCCCACAGACAGCAATGCCATCTCCACCAACTTGTGTTGCCGTCTCACAGGGCGAAGCAGCTGCCGGTCGCCCATATCCAGCCACCACTTGACGATCAGTGGCGATCCAAGGATGCCAAACTGGTAGATCACCTGTAAAACAGTATTGTGGGATGCCTTATTGTTCACCAAAATAGTTGTAAATCCCTTGCCCAGCAGCAGGCTCAGCGGATCATTGGTCGTCTCACACAAATAACTCATCCAGATGTCCGTCCGCCCTGTGGTCAAGCCGGACAGTCCCGAGGATCCGGAGAAACGGTTAAGAAGCACCTGGAACAGTGCCTGAAAGGTTTGAGAGGACAGAATAACCACTCCCAAAGCAACCACCATGCAGATGATCCCCAGTTTAAACGAAGGCTTTCTATCCACCTTGAACAGTAAAACCACCCAAATGGCCATCATACACAGAAGCACGATGGCAAAGCTCTTGGAGCCCGACAGCAAACCGCAATAAAGCAGCAACACGGATAATCCCATCGCAACCGGGATCTGCTTCCCTCTTCCACGCAAAATAGACAGGAATGTACCTGCCAGCGATGCACTGATCTGCGCTGCATAGAAATTCGGATCGCTGTAAAAGCCGCACATTCTCGTAATGTTGGAATACGAATCTATACGAATAAACTTGCTGATATTGGAATAGCCCTTAAATTGCTGCGCACAGAATGCCGCCAGAATGATTCCCACCGCAAAAAACACATTGGCTGTGTTAAAATCATAGGTTCCTTTGTTATCCTGCTTGCGCAGTGTCGGTACCATTACAAGCAACATTACGAATGCAATATAGCTCATATTCAGGGAGCTTTCATTCAGCAGCTTTGCCGTCACAGTCAAAATCACAAACAGCAGGCCGCTAATAATGTCCTTTTGCCGCATGGCAAAGCGGCTCTTGACCAAGGTGATCAGGCAGGCCACGCCCAGTCCGACGGTGTAAAAGGAAAAGCCGCCTGCCTGCATCCGCATCAGCGTAGACCAGGGCAGAAAAAACAGCAATATCGGCAGCGCATGATCGTGGAACATTTCCCAGCCCAACAACAGCAAAAACAGTCCTGCCGCTCCTAAAATCAGCAGGCTGCTCCCTCTGATCTGCGCAAAGCAAAGCAGCAACACCGTACCGATGCACATTATAAGGGATTTCATTTTCAATGCCATGACATATCTCCCGTTCATTACAACTTTGTTATTCAAGAGTTTTCATCGACACAGGCAGCAAAGGCATCCAATGCCGAGCGGTTATCGATCTCCATCCGCTTTTTTTCCTGTTTGATGCTGGACGGCGTTTCCAAAAGGGTCTGCAAGGATTTGAGCATTCCCTGCTCTGAATTCTCACAAACCCATCCATAGCCCGTCTTTTCGATCATTTCCCGGGCAGAGGATGTTTCCGTAGAGAGGATCGGTGTTCCCAAAAATGCCGCTTCCCCAATGACCATAGGTGCCGCTTCGCTGCGAGAGGGGATCCACAGCAAATCTGCCGCCTGCATATATCCATAAGGGTTTTCCTGCAATCCATAAAAACGGACTTGCCGGGAAAGGTTCTTCTCTTCCACAAATTGCCGCAGCATCGACTCCTGCTGCCCACCGCCGATGATGTGGTAGCAGTATGGTGTCTTTGTTTGCAGCTTGGCAATGACCTGTAACGCCCGGTCAACGCCCTTTTCCTCCCCCAGCCGTGCAACGGTGACTATATGGATCCGATCCCGGGAGAAAGATACAGGTGCCGCCTCCGCCATGGCCTGTATCCGGTCAAAGCAGTGGCAGTTTTCGACCACCTGCACCCGGTCTGCCAAATTGGGTAAACATTTTTTAAAAGCTTTGGCACAGCCTTCTGAACAGGCTGCAATGCTGTCAAACTTTTCATACAGCGCTGCATTCTTTTGGGTATTTGCTCCGCAAGCGCCATAATCGCAGTGCAGAAAAGTGACTTTTTTCGCCGCCCGTACATGGCGCAGCACAAATTCATTGCAGCCACCATAGAACGCCTTCTGTCCACCGCTGTGCAAATAAGAAATAGCCACATCATATCCTTCGAGCTGCTTCTGTCCCAGACCCATTAAAAAGAGGGCATAATGCCGCCCACATATCCGGGCAAGGGTACCGAAAAAGGCTCTGCCCAGCTTGTCTTTCCACAGATCGGTGTCGTTTTTTGTCATGCCGATATAGCGATAAGCGCCTGCGGCGGTGATCACCTTTACCTCCGGGGGGATCTGATCCAGATAGGCACCGCCAGGGTAGAAAAGCAGCAGCGTAATATCGTAGCGTTCCCGGATGCCCCAGAGCAGACCGATCAGTGCCTTCTGAACGCCACCAATATGCAAATTGTTATTGACGATCAGAATTTTTTTCATCCAAACACTCCGTTTTTTATTCTGTGCCCATTTTACTGCATTTTGTGCAAACGTGCAACGGCTTTTTACGGCAATTCACGCGGCCTTTGCTATACGCTTACTCAGCATCCGTTCCACCAGCAGCACCGGCAGGCAGATGGCTACAAATGTCACTGCGCCACACAGTACCCAGCTGATATAGTTTTCAATGGCCAATTGCTGTACTACCATGCCGCCGGCCAAAATTACAGCGATCATCACGCAGATGGAAGCAAACAGCACCACCAGAACCTTTCCCACCGAAATATCCAGCAGGTTCCTAGCGGCATAAACAGAATAATAAACACCCCGTAAAATCGTTGCAGCCAGCGTGCCAACAGCCACACCCAGCAGCGGATTCCAGCCGATCAGCAAACAGGACAGCACTACATTCACGATCGCCTCGCCATAAGCACCCCAACGGGTCTGCTTCAGGTGACCTGCCGCCACAGGCAGGCTGGCGCAGGGAGCGCACAGGCAATTGATCGCCTCTGCCAGCAGCAAAACCAGAGCAAATGCAGGCTGGATGTAATTCGCATCCGTAATTCCTCTGGTATACAGCTCGATAAACGGGATGATCAAAACTCCCGTACAGCTAAACAGCACAATGGTGACCGCCGTGATTATGGTTTTGTAGCGACGATACTGCTGCCGCAGAAGGCTCTGCTGTTTTCGGGCAATGCTCTGTCCAAAAACGGACTCCATGCCCCCGACACAGGCCTCTGTAATGTTGCGAATATTCTTAATAACCATGTTGTACACGGCATACACAGCCACCGGCCGTGGCCCGGACAGCACCGTCAGCAAGACAATATCCGTATTGGAATGGATAAAATAGGCCAGGTGCTGGCCGATTCCCGTCCACTTCTGCGCCAAGGGTACTCGTTGCTTGATCTTGCGAACCAGTTTAAAGTGTCTGCGGACATAGATTCCGTACAGAAGCGGCCGTAGCAAAAAGACCACACTGCTGCCCAGCTTGACCCAGATCAGATCCCACTTATAGTGTACCATCAGAGCAACGATCACCGTGTTGCCAATGGTGGTCAACATATAAATCAGATTATTGATGTACTGCTTTTGGTCGGCCACAATCAGCGTTAGATTAGCCAGGCCACCCATATAGCCGGCCAGCGTTGTCACGCCGATCACCATGACCAGCCCAAAAATATACTCTCTGGAAAACAGGGTCACCTTGGCAATGTCATAATAGGCAAGGCCCAAAAGGACACTGTACACCAAGAATGTGATGGCCACCCCACGGAAGAACCGGCGAATTGCCTGATATACAGCACTGATCTGCTCTTCATCGCCTCTGGCCAGAGGGCCGTACAGCCTTCCACGAGCAACACCGCCAATGCCGCCTTCCAGCAAGGAAATATAGGCCAGGAATTGGGTGATCGACACGGAAATTCCATAGGCTTCCGACCCGAATGCACGGATCAGCAATCGGGGCACCACAATGCCGCAGGCGGTGGTGACCAGTTGGTTGAGCACCGTGGTCAAGATATTGATCTGTGCCTGATTTTTCAGAATGATCTGTTTGCTCATTTTATTGAAATCGCTTTCCCCTTATACTCTAAGCACGGCGCAAAGCAGCCGCAGTTTATCCCGAGCAGACAACCTGCTGCTCAGGCAGTAGCGCAGTGCCCGCCGATCCATCACTTCCCCCCAAGGGTATCTGCGGAACTGGCTGCGCTGCTTTCGATTTTGAATACCTTTACGGACATTGTAATACGCCATCAGATAATTTTGCAGATAATACACGCCCAGCGCCTCCCGGTAGCGTGGTTCGTCCATATTCCATTCCTGCATGAAGGAATACAGCAACGCAAACATCTCACCGGCCATCAAGCGCCGAACAGTCTTCAACTCACAGCTGTGCATCACACTGTTGGGTCGATAGGCATACCGATACAAGACATCGGGGATATACACCACTTTTTTGGCTTTGGATGCAGGATAGAGTACCCGAGCCTTATCTTCTCCACAGTGCATTCCAAAAAAAGCACTGTAATCTCTTGTCTCTCCGGCAAACAATTCTCGGCGGAACGCCTTTAGACACAGAGAGTTTAACTCATTTGTAAACAGCAGCCGTTCTTTTACCTGCTGCAAAGGCAGTTCACCCTCCGTCTGGCTTACAGTTCCCACCAGCCGCTCGGTTTCCTGTCCATCCGTAACGATCCGCCCTCTGTACAGAAGCACATCCGGATCATACTTTTCCAAGGCCAGTGCCAGTTTTTCCAGGCAATCTGTGGTCAGCTGATCATCGCTGTCCAAAAACAGGAGGTACTCCCCCTCTGCCGCTGTAATGCCTTGCTGTCTTGTAAAGAACTGGCCGCTGTTTTCCTGATGGATCACACGGATGCGGCGATCCTGTCGGGCAAATCGGTTCAAAATCTCTGCGGTTTCATCTGTGGAACCGTCATTGACCAAAATCAGCTCCCAGTCATCAATTCTCTGGGACAGGACGGATGCAATGCAGTTTTCTAAAAAAGCCTCAGCATTGTATACCGGAACAATGATACTGTATTTCAATTGTCTCTCCCCCATCTGTTGAAATTCAGATATTAACCTGCTCTGTGCGCCGCTCCGGGCGTCATTCCAACATAAAACTGATGCAGATACCTGTTCTGTATCACTTTTATACCGGAATATCAGGCGCTGATCCGCCTGTGGGTATTTGAGGAAGGAGACAGTTTCCTGTCTCCTTCCCCGTTTTTGCGTAAAAGGCCGTTTTACTTTTCGACACTTTCCGGTGGCTCAGAATTATCTTCTGCGCTTTCTGATGCGAATGAACACGACCACCGCAGCCGCAGCTGTTGCAAGGGTTCCGGACAAGACGACGACCCATACATACTCGTTGGTCGCTGTGGTCATCGTACCGTCATCCAGGAACTTATACTTACCGGCTTCAATACCATAGGCATTATCGCCGCCAATGTACTGCTTCGTGTTCTTGTACATGATACCACTTGTCTCATCAAAGAAGTAGTAATCCTCGCCGATCTTCGTCAGGCCCTCTGCCTTGACCATATCTAAGTAGTAGTAGGTGTTTCCATCTCCGTCCTCTACAAAGCCGGTCTTAACCAGTTTGCCGTCTCCATCGAAGGCCACAAAGCTGTTTTCAACTGCGTAAATATCGGATTGTACCCACATCTTCTTGTTCTTGAACATCTTGCCGTCCGTCTCATCGAAGAAGTAGTAATCCTCACCGATCTTCGTCAGGCCCTTGGCCTTTTCCATGTCCTCGTAGTAGTAGGTGTAGGAATCGCCGCCCTCTACAAAGCCACTGACGATAGCCTTACCCTCTTCATCGAAAGCAAAGAAGCCACTTTCAATACCATAGGCATTGTCACCTACACGCACGGTTTTGCCTGTGATCATCTTGCCGCTGGTCTCGTTGAAGAAGTAGTAGTCCTCGCCGATCTTCGTCAGGCCCTTGGCCTTGACCATGTCCTCATAGTAGCTAACGCTACCATCGTCATTCGTACGGAAACCGGTCTTCACGATCTTACCGTCTTCTCCAATTTCAAAGTAGTCGCTTTCAATGCCGTAGGCATTTGCTCCGATCCACTGAGTCACACTCTTGTACATAACACCGCTGGACTGATCGAAGAAGTAGAACTCCTCGCCTACCTTCATCAGGCCTCTTGCCTTTACCACATTTTCGTAGTAATAGGTATTGCCTTCAGAGCCTTCGACAAATCCGGTCTTGACCAGCTTGCCATCAGCGCCGAAGACGAAATAGCCGCTTTCAACATCATAGGCATTCTCTTCGATCCAGATCTTGATGTCTTTGTACATAGCGCCACTGTTCTCGTCGAAGTAGTAGTAATCCTCATCGACCTTCGTGAAGCCCTTTGCACCGACCATGTCCTCGTAGTAGTAAACACTGCCGTCGGAGCCTTCGACAAATCCGGTCTGAACCAGTTTGCCGTCTGCACCAAAGGCGAAGTAGCCCTTTTCAATGCCGTAGCTGTTTTCATCGATCCACAGTTTAGCGCTTCTGTACATGGCACCGGTGGCCTCATCGAAGAAGTAGTAGTCTCCACCGATCTTCACAAAGCCTCTGACACCAACCAAGTTCTCGTAATAGTAAACATTGCCGTCGGAACCTTCTGCGAAGCTGGTCAGCAGGAGCTTGCCATCTGCGCCGAAAGCAAAGTAGCCGCTTTCAATGCCATAACGGTTCTCGCCGATCCACAACTGTGCATTCTTATACATAGCACCGGTGTTTTCATCGAAGTAATAGTAGTCCTCATTGATCTTCACAAAGCCTCTGACGCCAACCAGGTTCTCGTAGTAGTAAACATTGCCGTCAGCACTTTCAATGAAGGCGGTGCGAATGATCTTGCCATCTGCGCCAAAGGCGAAGTAGCCGCTTTCTACACCGTAGGCATTCTCTCCGATCCACAGCTGCTTGTTTCTGTACATATCGCCGCTGGTTTCATCGAAGTAGTAGTAATCCTGGCCGATCTTGGTAAAGCCTCTTGCTCTGACGATATTATCATAGTAATAAATACCGCCATGGCTGTCCTCTACAAAGCCGGTCTTGATCATCTTGCCATTTTCATCGAAGGCAAAGTAACCTTGCGTCTCGCCGGTCAGATTTTCAGGGCTTTCAACCCAGACCACTTCACTTCTTGCCAGAGAACGGTCGTCCTTGGCATAGTAGAATTCACCATTGAACTTGTAAAGACCTTGTTTCTGCTTGACACCATCAATGATGAAGTAGAGTCTGCCATCTTCCTCCTCCTCGATCTTTGCTCCGGCCGGTTTCGTATTGGGTCGGTTGGTCTGATCGGGCTGAGGATTCTGGTCAGGCTGAGGATTCTGGTCAGGCTTGGAATCACCAACGATGTTCATCTTACCGTCTTCCAGGAAGTTGTAATAACCACCGGCAACACCGTAGCTATTTTCGCCATTGACCCACAGACGGGTATCCTTGTACATCTTACCGCTGGTCGTATTGAAGAAGTAGTAATCTCCATCGATCTTGGTCAAGCCTTTGGCCTTTTCATAGTTGCTGAAGTAGTAGGTATATCCCTCCATGGTCGCAAAACCATTGGCCAGAATATAGCCGTTTTCATCACACCAGTAAAGGCCGGTAGCCAAGCCTGCGGTAGTTTCCAGATCCTGCGCAACATAACAAGCCACATTGGTCTTGACCAGGCCGTTAGAGCCGCTGAAGATGATACCGCCATCGACCTTGATCGCGCCATAGAACCATTCACCATTTTCACAGTAATACTTCAGGCCATCGCAGTATACGAAGCCGTCAGACAAGCCTGTGCAGGCACCGGTGGTCTCATCAAAGTGCCACCAGATGGGGTCAAGGGTAGCATCCTCCATGACGGGATAATCACCATAGACCAGATAGCCGTCATCATTGATATAGTGCTTTCCATCGTCCAGATCCAGCCATTCACGAACCAACATACGGCCAGCCCAGTAATATCTTGTACCATTGGGGGTGGTCTCAAAGGCACCGAGGATCAGCTGTCCATCGTTATTAAAGCGATAGGTCAGATTGTCAATGGTGCTTTCGCCGGTATGTGCCTGGAAGGTGACTTTATCAAAGTAGTAATAGCTGTCATTCACAGCCACCCAACCGGAGGTCAAAACACCCAATCTGGAGTAGCAGAGTTTATTGTCCTCTTCCACAAGACCCGTGTAAGGTGTCTTGCCCACATTGATACCAGCCTCGTTGAAGTAATAGTACAGGCCGTCGATGTTTTGGATGCCGGTCACTTTCTCACCGTTGACGAAGTAGGCGTATCCGCCCTCTTCATTGAACCAACCCTCACGGACATCCTTAGACAGGGTATAGCCATCCGTGAATTCGTTGTAGGTATCACCGAACCATGCGCCACGCTCAATGCCACCGGCCACATTGGGATCGGGGTTCTCGAACGGATGCAGGCCGTAGACCTTTTGGTTCTCTTCCTTACAAGCGAACGAATACAGTGCATTTGCACGCAAGTAGATTTTATAGCTGATCTTGCCCTGATTGACGATCTGCAACCGCCCCTTATCGCCCCAGTCCGCATCTGCCTTCGGTGTTAACTTCAGGCCACTCAGGATACACATGGGATTTGCGGTTTCGGGGTCAATGGCCTTCGTCTGATCCTTCCACTTCAGGGTCAGCTTGATCTCATTGCCCTCTACCTTCTTTTCTGTCAGATAGAAGTAATCATTGACCACCTTCATCTCAGAAACATCAATGTCAAACCGTTCATCCACTGTAAAGGTGGGCGTAACCTCCGTCAGCACACTGACACGCTCTGCCAACTGCAGCAGGAATGTCCATGCAGATGCGCCCTCAATATCCGAGCCAGGCAGCATATAGGTCAATTCCTCCAGCTGCTGCGGGATGGGGATCTGGGTCATATCAATGGCGAAGGTGTAGCTGGTGGTCATGGATTTGTCTGCATCGATGATCTCGTAGAAGGAGTTGTCATCGGTCTTTGCGTTGAGCACATCACGAACCCAAGCAAACTGGCGGTCGCCGGCCGTGGCCTGGTCAAAGTCAAAGCTGGTCTCACCCTGCTTGAACAGGTTTACCGTGATGGATGCGCTGGTGCTGGGTGCCGATGCCAAGGCTGCGGTAACGGTCACATTCTTCAGCTCCGATTCCACTGCCGTAAAGGCAAAGTTCTGAATTGCACCAGCCTTATCGTTGCTCAAGGTAAAGATAATGTCATTTGCATTTACCGCCATTTCCTTGCCTTCGTACAAAACCTTCACGGGCAGCTCCACGGTCTGGCCGTAAACTGCATTCATGTTGGTCTTGGTGAAGTAAAGGTTGGTCGGTTCTTGCACGGTGACTGTCTTGGTGCCGATCACCTTTCCATCGGAGATCAGGTTCACAGTCAGTTTACCCAAGCGCTTTGCAGTCAGAATGCCATCGGCAGTAATGCTGCCATAGGCCTCATCCTCCACTGCCCAGTAAGCATTTTCAGGAATGTCTGCTGTATTACCGGTTGCACTGACGCCCTTGGCCGTGATCTGCATGATGCTGCCCACAGTCATATAGTTGTACTTGCTTTCCAGCAGTGCATAATCAAATGCAGTCGAGCTGGGTGCAGTAGAAACCATCATCAGCGTGGAGCTGACAGAACGGGCAAATCCATCGGAAGGCTTACTGACCACGCTCAGCGTATCTGCACCTTCCTGCTTTGCAACATAGGTCGTAGAGCCGCCGCCGTCCAGGTTGATGGCATCCACACAGCCTGCCTCCAACATGATCTGTGCAATTTCGATCATGCTACCGCCGCAGGATGTGGGTTCCTGACGACCATCGAGGACCATGAACACGACCTTACCTGTTCTGGTAATACCAACTGCAGTACGGGGGTTTCTATCAGAATAGTAGCTATCCGTTCTGGTAATGCAGACCTTGCCGTCCTTGACCAGCACAGTACCGAAACCGCCAACTGCCTCTCCAATGGTGCTTTCATCCAGTGCGTTCCACTCTTCGGTGGTACCCAGAATTGCCTTACCTTCCTTGGTGATTGCAAAGAAGCCAGAGCTATTCACGCTGTGATACTTGACACCATTCATGATCAGCAAGCCCATAGGTTCACCGGTGTTCATGTCGAAGCCGTCGGAGTTGATACCGGCGATCACATTGTAGTTGGGAATATAGCTTGCGCTATTGGGGTCACCGTACTTATTCTGTGCTGCCATCATCTGGTCTTCCACACGAGACATCTTCCAGCCCAGGCTGGGATCATTTTCGTTGTAGTTGGCATAGACATGGACATCGCCACGGGTAATATCTGCGGTAGCCAGGTAGTAAACCATCTGCTTGCCATCAGCAGAAATTGCGTGGTGGATCTCCTGGGTGATGCCAGGGGCCAGAGTGGATGTTTCAGCGGAGAAGTCGGTGTAGTAAATATTATTGGAAGCATCTACATAGTCACCGGCCAGCTCACACATATAATCTGCAAAGGCATAGCAGCAGGCCTTTCTCAGATCATCCAGGTTCTTGGTTTCAAAATCTCTGGTGTTTTCCAGAGTCGTTACGACCTTATTGCCAGTATAGGCTTTGTATACGGCCTCACGAACAGCGTTTCGAGTGCTGACGCCGTCCAAACGGTTCTTCAGATAATAGTCAGCTCTGCTTTCATCGTTCAGCTCTGTTGTGAAATAATCTTTCATGATCGCACACAGGGTGTCCGCCTCATACTCTACTTCCTTCAGCTGTGCAATGAGATACAAGCCGTCCATATCGCCGTACATATCCGTCTGGCTAAACACATCAGACTCGCCTTCAAATGTTTTCAGCAGGATGTTGTTCCGAACCTCTTTGATCATCTCGTTCAAGGTGCCGGTAACATGATGGCGGTCTGCGGCGCTCACCAAGTCTACCAAGTCACCGCCCCAACCGGCCACATCAATGTGGTTCTGGCTGAAGTTGTTGTGGTAGCTGATGTCCATCATACCGAACATGTGGCCAAAGTCGGTCCAATCGCCGTTGGGCAGATAGAACTCCTCAATGTCCTTCAAGCCGGTGATGTTGAGCATTTCACTCTCTGCGCCGATCTCAACGTTGGCTTCATCCTGTACTTTCTTCACATAGTCTGCAAAATCAGTATCCTCATAGCCAGCCATAATACCCCAGGAACCGGAGTTATAACGGTCAACGCCGGTACGGATGTACTTGATGACCAGTGCCAGCGGATCCTTACCGGGATTGGCCCGTGCATACTGCTCGGCAACCAGCTCCAGATATTTCAGACTGTTTACAAAGGCCTCATAGCTATCAATGACAGGCACTTCCAAAGCAGGCAGCTCCACATAGGTGCTGTAACTACAACGCAGGCACTTTTCGTATGCGTTCCAGCCGACACTACCCAAGGTGGGGATCTTTGCCTCGTAGGACACAATGTTATGCCCCAGTGCTTCCTTCACGGACGGGATCACAGTGTACTTTTTGCAGCGGATACACTGTTTGCCTTCTCCGTGGCCATCCTGTGTACAGGTAGCAGGCACTTCCTCGATCTCGACCTCATCGTGGCCCAGCTTGGTGATTGTTGTCTGTGCAACCAGGATTTCATTACAGACAGAGCAGTGCTTGCCCTCGGTCTTGCCGTCCTTTTCACAGGTAGCTTCAACCGCCTTGTCGATCACTTCATTGTGACCGTTTGCCTTCACCGTCTGCTGTGCCACCAGCACTTTTTTACAGACAGAGCAATGCTTGCCTTCCGTCTTGCCATCTACCGTACAGGTAGCTGCAACAGCCTTATCGATGACCTCGACATGACCCTTTGCATTAATATCGGTAACGGTTTTGGTATTCTGGACAGCCCAATCGACATTGAATGTAGCCGTGTAAGTGGTATCGCCCATTTCCGTACAAGTGGCGTTCTTGGAAACAGTAGAAGTAATGGTGGCTTTTGCCGTCTCCACATGGCTTGCATCGTTGGCGCAAATATGCTTTGCGGTGCAGCTCTTACCATTCTCGCTCCACTCATAGGTGGTCTTGCCATAGGCATGGCCGACAGCATCTACATCAGCAACCGTCTTGGTTTTCTGTACCGCCCAGCTGACTGCAAATGTAGCAGTATAGGTGGTCTCGCCCTTGCCTGTACAAGTAGGTGCCTTTGTCTGGGCTCCCTGTACGGTTGCGCTGGCTGTTTCCACATGAGCCGCATTGTTTGCACACACACGCTTTGCAGTACAGGTCTTGCCATCTGCGCTCCACTCATAAGTGGTGGCGCCATAGCTGTGTTCAGTAGCCGCAATATCGGTCTCCGTCCGGGTTCGTGTTGTTGCCCATGTGACGGTGAATGTAGCTGTGTATCTGGTTTTACCCATCTGTGTACAAGTCGCATCCTTGACCACAGTGGAACTGATGATTGCCTCTGCGGTCTGCACATGCTCCTCATTATGACTACAAACACGCTTTGCAGTGCAAGTCCACTTGCCGTCTACCTGTTTCCAGTCATAGGTTGTTGTGCCATAGCTGTGGTTCAATGCAGGAATATCCGTTCTGGTAGTGGTCTGGGTCTCTGCCCAATCCACGGAGAAAGCAGCCGTATACTTGGTCTCACCCATTTCTGTACAGGTTGCATCCTGGCTGACAGTAGAGGTGACCATAGCTCGTGCTGTATCCTTATTTTTACAGCTTGCCACACTACATACACGCTCTGCTGTACAGGTTTTACCGTCCAGACTCCACACATAGGTAGTTACGCCGTAGCTGTGTCCCTTAGCCGGAATATCCTGCTCATCCCTGGTCTTTTGCTCTGCCCATTTCTCTGCAAAGGCGGCAGTGTAGGTCGTCCAGCCCTTGACGGTACAAGTAGCAGCCGTCTTTTCAACGGATGTGACCGTTGCAGTGATGGTTTCAGGGTGGCCACAGTTATCACGCTTACATGTGTGTGTAGCGATACAAGTCCACTGATCATTCTCCTTAAACCAATCATAGGACACTGTACCGTAATCATGTTTCAAAGCAGCAATCGGCTCGATTGCGTTCTGAGGAATCGTCCACTGTTCTGCAAATGTAGCAGTGTATGTTCTCTCACCTGCATTTTCACAAGTCGCAGCTATTGTTACATGTGTAGTGACACGCTCTTTCTCGGCTGTAGCAGTCTCGATATATCCACAACCACGACCGCAAGTGCGTGTTGCAATACACTTTGTATACCCCGTCCACACATAGTCGACCGTAACGCCTGTCCATTCATGGTCCAGGGCCTTGCCGAATTTTACAGTATCTTTGTTGCTGACAGCATTACAGTGGTCACACTGGACTTTGTAAACTGCAGCATTATTGCAATCGGCAGGCGATACCAACACATCGGATTTCCTATTGGTGAAGCTGTGATCGTTTGCCTTACCGTATTCAAATGTCACTTCACCTTCATGTCCCTTGGAATTCTTGCCACAAACTGCACAACTCTTGTAGTAAACGGCAGCATTTTCGCAATTTGCAGCAGATTTCAAGTAATCGTCCGTTGCATTTTGCCGTGTAAAACTATGACCTCTAGCTTCACCCACAAAGATTGTCTGGGATTGATCTACATAATTACAGTTATCGCACACTCGGTTATGCTTTGCTGCCGTAGTACAGGTTGCATTGACTACTGCCTCAGCTTCATATAAATTCTTCTGGTAACTATGACCATTGGCTTTTCCAACCGAAACAGTCTTGTTGGGGCTCTCGGCTTCACAGTTATCACATTTTAGCTTGTATACTGCAGCTTTTGTACAGGTAGCCCCGGAAATCATGGAGCCCGGCTTTGTAGTAAAGCTGTGATCCAATGCCTTTGTTTCGTTTGCGGTGTAGCTATGTCCGCAAGAACAGGTATAGGTCGTATAACCGGCATCAACACAAGTAGGTGCAGTCACCTTAGGGGAATAGCTGTGCTTATGGGCAACTGCCTCAATGGTGATCTCTCCGGTGACATTTTCGATAACGATCTGTCCCACAGAGCCATACTTCTGATCTGTAACGGCCTTGTAGCACTGAGCTGTAATATCCTTACCGCCCATCTTGACCTTGACCTGCAGGATCCTGCTCTCGTCCTTCAGCTTCAGATTAGCCACGAAGCGCTGTCCATTCAGTGCGATCCGATCAACGCCTTCCAGTGCCGTAACACCGTCCAGGCTATACGATACATTTACAAATTGGTCCTTATACTGCTCACCTACAACACCACTTGCATTGTGCATCATAGCGCTCACAAAAGCGTTGGATACGACTTCCATACCCTTCAGGTTGGGGTGCAGCCAATCTTCCATCAGGTATTCAAAGCTCTTTTCGTCGCTTTCGATGCCGCATTTCTCCAGATCCACGAAGACACAGCCAAATTCAGCTGCCATCTTTTCGATGTCATCATTGAATGCTGTGGGCTGCTGTTTCGTAGACTTAAACTGCAACAGACCCAGAACATAGATCTCGCTGTCGGGATAGCGTGCCTGCATCTTCTTAAAGGAGATCCAGTAAGCATCCATGGTGGTTTCGGGCGTGCTGTCTACCGTCAGCGTTCCATTTTTGACCTTCGCCATGGTATCGGCATAAGTTCCCAAATTTGCATGGATGATATTGCCCTGCTCATCCTCCGCATTCTGTCCGGGGATACCTTCTACCCACTTAAAGTCGTTAGTACCCATGTAGACAGCGATGATATCCGGATCGTAACCTTCCAAAGTGCCTGTATTGGCATGGAGCTGTACACAGCGGTCTTCCCACATACCGGGAGCACTGTACTGCCAGAACTGGACAGCACTGCCGGACCAAGAGTTATTGACCAGCACTTCAGCACCCAATGCTTTTGCTGCACGGTAGATCCAGATGTGCTCTGCCTCCTGAATTTCACCGTTCTTGTCGATCTTGTTGCCTTCGGAGTCATACTCTCGGTTCATGGGGAACCAGACCTTACCGCCTGCCAGCGTCGTGTTGGTATTCTGCGCAGCATCACCGTTGGAGTAATTCGTAAAAGCTGTGATACTGTCGCCCAGGACAGAGATGTACAGCTTACCCGTAGGAGCGATTGTCGAAGTGCCGCAGGCTTGACCACACCACTTGCAGTAGTAAGTAAGCTCACCATCCGTCTTGTAGTGCGGAGACTTGGTGACCTTGCTGCTTCCCTCTTTACAAGCGACCACAGCAATATCCTCAAAGGTATCTACCTTTTCGGCTGCCGTCCACGGCGTTACAGTGGTATCGAATGTCGCCTTATAGGTGGTCTTGCCCTTTACTTGGCAGGTCGCATCCAGTTCAGACTCGCGCGTAGCCGTTACCACCACACTCTGAGTGTGACCCGCTACGGTTTTTGCGCAAACAGAACAGTCACGCATTGCGGTGCAGGTGCGATTGCCGTCCTGGTCACGCTCGCTCCATTTGTAGGAAACAGAACCGTACTTATGCTCAAGTGCATTTGCATCATAGATGACCGTTGTAACAGCCGTTTCAGATTTTGCCCATTCTTCAGTAAAGCTAGCCGTGTAGGTCGTATAGCCCTTCTGGCCGCAAACGGGTGCATCTGTTCTGGTGTTTTCGATCTTGGTCGCAGAAGCTGTCTGCGCGTGCCCCTCTGTTCCCTCTAAGCAGACCGAGCAGGTATGTGTTGCTGTGCACTCGGTAGCAGTGGCGTTCCATGTGTAGGTCACTTCGCCGTAGCTGTGACCAGTGGCTGCCCACTCGACTTCTTTCGTTGTGGATTTTGCCCAGTCTTCTGCGAATATGGCAGTATAGATCTTCTTGCCTGCAACGGTACAGGTAGGTTTATAGGCCGTATCATTGACCTCGGTCTTCTTGGAAGTAGCCGTCTGTGTAACTGTGCAGTCGCTATACGCACAGGTGCATGTTGCGGTGCAGCTTTCCGTGCCGTTCCATGTGTAAACGACGTTCCATTGGTGCTTACGGGCATCACCGTCGGTAAAGATTGCTTCACCCGTCTGCCCCTTAGAGCTTAATCCGCAGGCGGAGCAGCTCTTGTAATAGACCGCCGCACTGGCACAATTGGCCGCAGATTTCAAATATTCGCTTTTCGCATCTTCTTTGGTGAAGCTGTGACCCTTCGCCGAAATTTCCTCGGTTTTGGTCATTTCGCCGACATACTGATACTCTTGGGAATTACCTTCCTTATTCTTATCGGCCCAGTCCTTTTTAAAAGTGGCGGTGTAGATCATCTCGCCGGAATTCTCACAATTGGCTTCCTTGTTGACCTTGGACTCCACCGTGCCGGTCTCGCTATCCTTGACATTCGTACAGCACGCTCTCTGACACACGGCGGTAGCAGTGCAAGTCCATTCACCTTGTTCGTTCTTCGTCCAATTGTATTCTACCTTCCACTTGTGACCCAGTGCAGAGATTACAGAACCTTCAGTTTTCTCATAGTCACAATTTTTGCATTTTGCATGAGATGCAGAGCCAGGTTCTGTACAGGTCGGCTCCACCTTGCCAGTGTATTCCAGCTCATGTCCCTTATTCTTGACCGTTTTTTCTTGGGTCTTAGGACAGCGGTTGCACTTTTCATAATCCGTTCCGTCGGTCGTGCAGGTAACAGGGATAGCTGTTTTGCTATCATCCTTTACCCACTCGTGACCCAACGCTGCAAGCGTGATTTCTTTGGTGCCCACATCGTTCGCAATCGCCCAGTCGGTTTCTTTACCTTCCTCGTATGTGAATCCGGTAACCTTGTAAACATCCTTGCCCCCGTTTTCACAGGTCGAAGCAACAGAATTTACGGTATCCTTTCCGACCGTAGCGGTAGCTTGCTCAGAATAGCCGCAGCTGCAAGTGCGTTTGGCGGTACACACCACCGTCGTCTGTCCCCCATTCTGAGAGACATTCCATGTGTAAACAACATCAGCAAAGCTATGTCCTGCTGCCGCAATTTCCTCGGTCTTGGTCAACTGTGCCTTTTGCTCTTCCGTCAGAGCCTTATTGACCCAGCTTGCGTCAAAGGTAGCGGTGTAGACCGTCTCACCCTTTTCCGTACAGGTAGGCTCCGTCCGGTGGGGCTGCACCGTCGCCGTTGCAGTCTGGGTATGGCCATCAGCACTGTCCGTACAGCCCTGCACTGTACAGCTGCGTGTTGCGGTACAGATCACTGTGCTGCCTGCGCTGCCCAGAGCATAAGGTGTAGTGGTGGTCCAGAGAATGCTGACTTCACCGTAGGTATGATTTTTCTTATTCAGGGTGGTCTTGCCACTGGTTTTGTCACAGCGTATACACTTTTGGTGTGCGCTCACGCCGGTGCTGTAACAGGTAGCAGGCACTTCAGGCACATCTTGCGTGATCTTGTGGCCCAACGGGGCGACATCTTCAGTCTTTGTTTTCTCGCAGCCCTCGATCGTACAGGTCAAGGTCTTTTCACCCTTTTCTGTACAGGTAGGAGCTTGGTTCTCCACGCCGGTGTCCCACTTATGATCGGAAAGGCCCAGCGTTTCGGCTTTGACTGTAGTCACATTCTTGCCCAATGCATCCTTGAAAACCATTTCACAGCGCTTACAAGTCCAGTATTCGTTGTTGCCCTGCTTGATACAGGTAGAAGCCACCGCCTCGGTCTTAGTCAGATCATGACCCAAAGCCTTGAGTTCGACTTCATGTTCTCTGGTAATCGTTTGCGTTGTGCCCGTCCAGTCGTTGGTGCCTTGGGTCAGTGTAAATTCGGCAATGTACTTCTCTGCGCCCTTCTCGATACAGGTAGGAGCTTTCGTGCCATTCCAACTGCTGTCCTTGGTAGCCACAACAGTATAGCTTCTGGTTGCACTACAGTTGTTCTCAGAGGCGCAATTGCTGATTACCGTGCACTTCCAGACGCCATTTTCACATTCCCACTCGGTCTTATCGATCTTATCGAACTTGTGTCCCAAAGCGGTATTGGGATTTGTCGCATCACAGAAATTGCACTTTGCATCTTCGGTGCAGGTACCATTTCCCCAAGTGTGATCCTCTACCATCGCTCTTTCGCACACAGAGCAATCATGAGGGTTTGCACCTTGATAACCTTCCACTTCCCGATTCACTTTGTGCTTTTCGGCTTTGAATATTGCGTAGTATGTAACATCCTTGGTTGCGGTGCCCAGTGTAACAGTCTCTCCGTCCGCACTCTCCGCCCAGCCGACAAAGCTGTAATGGTTTTCAGCGTCGTGCTCCTTTGCCGGATCCGTGTGGGTCAGCGCTGTGCCGTAGTCCACTGTCTCAGGGGTTGTCGTATCTCCAATCACCCAGATGATCGTGACCTTCTGGGTGCTGTTACAGAACTCACACTTACCATTCTTGTAGGTACAGTTCTGAGCATTGTATTTCACAACATCACAGCATTGATAGGCGACCTTGTGGGTCTTGCCGTCGGTGTTCATGGTGTAGACAAGCACACCAGCATGGTTGTTGGGATCCTTATCCACATTCCCCTCGATAAGCTTTGTCTGTACCTTCTTCGGCACCCACGCATCCGTGAAAGTTGCGGTGTAAGTGGTGTCGCCCTTTGCCCGACAGGTAGCCGGTGTGGTAACCTTAGAGGTGATCGCTGCGGTTGCCTTGTCCTCATATTTACAGGTTTCTACCTTACATACACGCTTCGCTTCGCAAGTCTGGCCATTGTCTGCCCAAACATAGGTAGTTTCACCATAATCGTGACCCTTGGCCTGAATATCCTGCTTGTCTTGGGTCTGCGTTGTTGCCCAATCATACTTGGCATCAAAGGTAGCCGTGTAGGTCGTCTTACCCATGACGGTACAAGTAGCGGCTGTCGTTACTTTAGAAGCGACACTTGCAGTGGCACTTTCGGAGTGACCGCACTTCAGGCGCTGACATTCGTGTGTGGCAGTGCAAGTCCACTTGCCGTCTACCTGTTCCCATTTATACACAGCATCCTTATAGCTGTGGGTCAATGCAGGAATATCCTGCTTGTCTTGGGTCTGCGTTGTTGCCCAATCATACTTGGCATCAAA
>CAYROJ010000004.1:19439-34971 GCA_964425865.1 uncultured Oscillospiraceae bacterium
GTGTAGGTCGTCTTACCCATGACGGTACAAGTAGCGGCTGTCGTTACTTTAGAAGTAACGGTGGCTTTTGCCGTCTCCACATGGCTTGCATCGTTGGCACAAATATGCTTTGCGGTGCAGCTCTTACCATTCTCGCTCCACTCATAGGTGGTCTTGCCATAGGCATGGCCGACAGCATCTACATCAGCAACCGTCTTGGTCTGCTGTACCGCCCAGGTGACTGCAAATGTGGCAGTATAGGTGGTTTCGCCCTTGCCTGTACAAGTAGGTGCCTTTGTCTGGGTGCCCTGTACGGTTGCGCTGGCTGTTTCCACATGAGTCGCATTGTTTTTACACACATGCTTTGCAGTACAGCTCTTGCCATCTTTGCCCCACTCATAGGTGGTCTCGCCGTAGTCGTGTTTCAGCGCAGCGATTGATTCCGTCTGGGTCTGCGTTTTTGCCCAGTCATACTTGGAATCAAAGGTGGCAGTGTAGGTCTTTACACCCGCCTTTTCACATTCCGCTGCCGTGGTTACTTCTGAATGGATCGTAGCCGTAGCAGTCTCGCTATGTCCGCAGTTTCGGCCGCAAATCCGTGTTGCTACACATTTCGTGTAGCCCTCCCACGCATATTGCACCGTAACGTCATTCCACTTGTGCCCCAGCGCAGTTTCAGGCTTCGCAAAGGTAGCCGCCGGTGCTGTGCCCTCGGAAGATTCCCCACATACGGTACAGCTCTTGTAGTAAACAGCGTTTTCCGTACAGGTAGCCGCCGCTTTCAGATATTTATCCTCATCTAATTCCCCGGTAAAATTGTGACCTGTAGCAGGGCTATACGGCTTATGACAGGTTTCACAGATTCCCGGCTCCGTACAGGTAGCGTTGCCGCCACTGTGCTGACAGCCGTATCCGCAGACCTTACATGTACCGTTATTGTTTGACCAATCGTGTGTCTCAGTTGTTCCAAACTTGGCCTGGCAGCAATCGTATTCCTCCCAGTGGCTGGATTTATCATATTTCCACGATCCAGCCTTACCCGTGTGTTTATTCGGATTTTTCTCACCGAAAGTGTAGGTTTCTCGCGCTGCTTCATTTGCTTCTTTCACAGAGCTTTGAGAACACACAGAACACTTCTTATAGTAAACTGCCGGGTTCTTGCAATTTGCCTCCGTCTTACAATCTCCGTCTGCACCGTAATCTTTATAATTATGCGCTGCGTATTCGCCATAAGGGTTTCCGCAGTTGGTGCACTTTGCCAGAGCGTTACAGGCAGCCTCGCCGCCGGTGTGCTGACAGTCGTATCCGCAGGCCGTACATTTGCCTTTTTCAAAGGTATGGTCTTCTGCTGTTTCTTCTGTGTTACAGCACCCCCACTTTTTCTTATGGGTTTTGTTATCCTGCTCCCATGTATTGTCTTCTGCGTGATTATTCCGATTGAGTTCACCGTACTTTTGGCCGCAGCCCTTTCGGGAGCAAGTCGCTTGTTCCTTACAGTTTGCCTTGCCGCCTGTGTGACCCAGTGCTTTTTGATAAGTATCTTTATAAACTGCGCCACAAATCGTACAGGTATGCGTTGTGTAGCCCCGTTCTGTGCAGGTGGGCGCAGTCACAACATCTGTCGTTGTATGCTTATGGTTAACATGATCCTCATCTGCTGCGCCGCAGTGCCACTTACCATTTGTATAGACATAGGTACTGGTAGTCGTCGCAGCCGTGTAGGTGCCATCGCCATTCAGTAGCTTGGCGTTTGTCATATTGATCTGATGATATTCTGCTGACCAGATTGTACTTCCAATCACGTTAGTTTGCTTTGCTGTCGCCATGTTGAAACTTGTTTCAGATCCGCTCCGAATCAGCACCTGTCCACCATTGACGCCGCAGATATTTGCGCCACCGGAGGTGGTATAAATATAGCCGTTGCTGGCATCCAGCACGCCTTCGACGCTGATCTTTGCATCCACCAAATCAGCATCTGTCCGGTTTTTCGTTCTACCGGGTGCGTACGTGACTGCCTTAAAGTTCACATTTCCCGTGGTGGTGTAGCCGGAACCGGACACTTGAATCCATTCATCCCGGTCAACCAAAATGGCTTTCTTGCCATTAAGTACACATTTTGAATGCTGCTTGATATTGATTTCGGAACCGGGAAGCATCACGATATCCTGTCCAATATTGATGGTACTTCCCACTGTGGTTCCGTTCGATGTGTAGTTATTGACGTTGATGGTAATATTACTGTTAATTGGCAAGTTGAACTTTTCAGACTTAAGCTCTGTTCTGCCCATGTTCAGTGTTACACCGACAATGGTCATTTCACCCATCACATCAAGGATCAGGCGGTCACTGGCACCATCATACTTTTTGATTATGTGGCCGCTTGTCAGCTCAAACATACAGCCGCTGCCGGCACCGCCCAGGAAGTTCACATCACTGACCCAGTCAGAATCGTTCATGTAAATACCCGTGAACGCTGTTTCCTTCGCTCCGGCATGGATGGTCAGTGGCACTTCAATATTCTGGATATAGTACTGAGAAATGGGGAATACACCCTTGTCGCTTGTTGCCATTCTGGAACTAATGGTACCGCCGCGGAAGTCCGTAATTTGGAACAGTTCATAGATCTGCGCACCGGAGTATGCCGTCACTGTGCCCCCATTCAAAGGATTGACCGCATTGGAAGTGCTGGTGATATAACCCCAAGCAAACAGTTTACCCCCGTTGTTGACCGTAATATTTGTGCCATTTTCCATCCGCACAAAACCGACTCCACCAACAGGAGATCCGGAATAATCTCTGGCGCCCTCACCGGTTGTGATGGTAGCCGCCAGACACATGGCACCATTAACAATCAGCTTTGCCCCATTTGTCAGAGTCAGTGTCCGATAGACCCATGGTGTCGTGTATTTGTTACTAACATAGGCCGGTCCTTCCTCTTGGTACAGGGAATTCTGTTCATTGCAGGGAATCAACAGTATTGTTCCCTCCGGGATGGTATATGTTCCGCCGGACAATGTTGCATCCGTCAGCAGGGACATCTGACCCTTCATATTGGCCACTGTATCAAAGTTGTTGGATACATATTGGCTTGCTTTGTGCAGATACCATGCTTCACCCGACTTTGCAAAAATTGGTATTATCGTTTGATCAACACTGGGCTTCACAGTATAATTTGCATCTCTGCTGAGCAGAACATTATCTTTATCTCTCCAACCAACAAAGACATGGCCACTGGCCGGTGTAGCGCTGAGTGTAACGCTTGCTGTCACATTTACAGATGTACCACTGCTTACAGTATTTCCATCAACCTTTACCGCACCTTTGCCGGAGTCATAGTCGATGGTAATATTAGAACTGTCCGTTATGGTGGTTAGCTTAAAGTCACTCAAGGTGAAGACACAAGTGTTATCATTTTTCTGTGTCACCAGTGTGATAACAACAGTTCCACCTGCTTCCAGATCGTATGTGTGTTTTCCATCTGCAAGGGCGCTTCCCCCACAGGTAACAGAGTCAAACGACGAGTTCTTACTGTAAAACTCCAGGCTTGCCTTGTCTACACTTGTATTTGTAATTGTAACAGTATATGTTTTTGTGCTAGCTCCTATGACCAAAAAAAATCCGTTGTCGCCAGCACCTTTTATCGTTACAGTACCACCATTATTCTCTGCTGTGGGACTATTGCCGTAATTAGAGACTGTAACGCCACCAATGGGGGTAGCTGTGACTGTTGTATCCTTGGTTGTCTCTACACCATATTGCTCTTCCAGCATTGTCCGGAAGGCCATATAGGTAGTGTAAGTATCGAAGGTTTTCAGCAGAATAGACTCTGCGTTGCTCAGCTTGGGCAGCAGATCGTCCACATTCTGCACCTTCTCCATGGCGACCCAGAAATCTTCATCCCCGGCTCTGCTCATGGCTGCGGTCATTTCCTCCTCGGTCATGCCCTTGGTGATTTTCAAAAGATCCAGAACATCGCCCATATCTGCCATGACCTGGGCGGCTGTTCCCTTGGTGTATTCATTATTCGTGCCGGAAGATGATGTCCCTCCGCCGGAACTGCCTGATGCTCCGGCGCTGCTACTGCTGCCGGACTCCAGTACGCTATGCAGCTCCGCCGCCAGCACATCGGTGGGCAGCATGGTCAGCACCATGATCAGCACCAGTGCCAGCGAGAATACCCGCTTCGCACAATTCTTTAGCATAAGTTTTACCTCCTGCATTCGTTGCCTTCTGCTCTTCCCGGGGGCAGTAGAAGCGCTGCCCGGTTATGACCTGTTTCCCGGTTTCAAGCCGAAGGATGATGTTTGCTGTTATTTTTTATCTATATATCATCAAAATCTCCGCTTTCCTCTCCTCAGGTGGCGGAAGATTCTGTTATTTCTGCTGGGATAGGATCCCCTCTCGCATTTTCAAAAAGGCACGGCATGCACCATACTGGGCATAAGTCCTGCGCTGCTTAAGGCAATGCACGGCGGCATAGGCCAGAGCACACCTTGGATACAGCAGGGACGAGAGCACCCCTTTATCAAAAAAGTATTTGTCCGTATATCCCCGGAACCAGGTGGAGGGTCTGTCCTGCAAGTGGGCAATGACCACCGGATAGGAATATACCTTTAATCCCCGGCGAATACAATCCATCAAAAACAGGGAGTCTTCTCCACTGCTGTACTGTGCGCCGCCGCCAAAGCACAGATTGAAGGACAATCCATGCATTCGCAAAGACTGAAGTCTGGCGCTGATCCGTGCCGCACCGAAGCGCATACAGCTTCTGGCGTTCAAGCGGCGGATCTTCGTGATGGGCTTTCTGTCATGGTTGGGATACGACAGGTCGAAAATGATCACATCTGCCTGTGGAATCTGTTCAAACGCTCGTGTTACGATGGTTTCATAGTCGGCTACAAACACCATATCGTCATCGGAGAACATGACGATGTCGGCTTGCGCCCTCATCAATGCATTGTTTCTGTTTAATCCAACGCCCCTTTCCGCAAACGACAGCCATTTGATGGGGTGACCCCCATGGGTAAATTCGCTGATCTCATTTCGATCACACTGGTTTCCCACAATGGCGGCGGTCTGTATATTCATGTCATCCAGAAGGGAATGATCCTTCCGGTTCATGGTTGCAATGAGAACCTGAACATTCATGTCTGCTCACTTCCTGCAATGTTCTAACGGATGCTCCGGGTATGCACTTCAAAGCACATTCCATCCCGGTAGCCTTCATAGGCTGTATAGTTCTTCTCCGTGTCCACCAGCAGTGCGTGCTTCTTGATTTGGCGCTGAGCCTCATCCGGCGAACACATATAATCGCCATACATGGCGGTCAGCAATTGGTCATATTCGGCGCAAATGGGAAATTTCTTCCCTTCAAAATCGGCAAGCACCGTCTTTTCCATCCACGCCCGGGGGTACAGCCCCTTTTTATAGGAGGATGTGCCGCCCAGAAAGCTATGGACATAGCCTGTATTCCCCTTCCCCTTGGTCATGGACAGGAAACACTTTGTCGGGAGCAGCCTACACAGCGCAATAAACGCCTTTTTCTTTTTGGACGAGGTCTCGTATCCCCGCTTGTCCAGCGACTTGGCCAGCACCACTCTGGATGCCAGGTACTGGAGCTTTCGCCCCAGCTCACAGCCACAGGCCTGATCCAGAGGGAAAATGTCGATATATATCCCCTGGTGGGTCTGCTCGTCCTTGGGGTGATATTTTTCCAGACAGGTGGTGTTATTTCTGCGCAGCTTGGAAAAGTGCCAGGGCCAGTGGGCGGAATATTCCCCCTGGAAATAGTAGGCACTGCCCCATTCCGTCGCCGGCAGCTTCAGCAGTTTGTCATACTCCGTCCGCAGCAGCGCCACATCCAGATCATCATCCCAGGGGATGAAGCCCCGGTGCCTGACTGCGCCCAGCGCTGTTCCGGCAAAAAGCTGATATTGTATATGGTGCTTTTTACACACCCGGTCAAATTCTTCCAACAGTTCCAGCAACACCGCCTGATGTTCCTGCAAGGTCGCCATATCTCGCCCCCTTTTCCGTTTTCTTTATTACAACAATTTCCGTCTTTTCGGCAGGATCGACAGGATCCCCACCGCCGTTCCGAGACCGTAGCTCAAGTGCACGATCAGAAACAGCAACGGCATAAAGATGGTATATTGATTTGCTTTCTTATTGATAACGGTGGCCACCGTCCCCAGCAGGACGAATGCACCGTAAGAAGCCCACATCAGCGCAGCCAGGAGCCAATGGCCAAGGCAGGCAAGGGCTGTGGTCACTCCAATGCCCAGGACGAATGCCAGCGGCACAAGGTGGAACAGGGAGATACAACCCGGGCAAACCCCCAGGGTCAACCCCACCCAATAGCCATTTCCATATTTCTGCTTGACCATTTTCTTGAAATCGCTGCGGGCATACTGGTAGGAAACGATGTCCGGGTCGCAGTAGAACCGATACCCGGCCTTTCGGATGCGGTAGTGCATCTGATTATCTTCCGTCCGCAGCAGCTTGGGATTGAACAGCCCTGCTTTCTCGAAAACCTCCCGTCGGTAGGCTCCATGGAACAGGGATTTCACATAGCCGCTTTTATGATTGTTCCGCCCCTTGCTGATGCTGCTTCCGAACATGGAATTTTCCACTTCCAGCAGTGTCCGCTTCCAGGGTGTCGGATCATCGATCAGGCAGGGACGCACGCCCCCGGTCACATACTCCCCTTTTTCCTGCAACGCCATATTTTTTGCGGTAAACTCCGGTGGAATATGGGTATGGGCATCAATGCGGACGATCACATCGCTTTTTGCGTGGGTAATGGCTACATTCCATCCGGCCGCCTGGATGCGCTGGGGATTGTCCAGCACCTGAATGCTGTAAAAAGAGGTTTCCTCCCGGGCGAAGGTCTCCATGATCTGCTTTGTTTTATCTTCCGATCCTCCATCGACCAAAACGATCTCTGTTGCTTCATGGGGATAGGTCTGGTTTTGAAGATCCTTCAGCAGGTTGGGCAGAAATTTTTCCTCGTTGTAAGCCACAACGCACAGTGATACGGTCATCATGTCTCAATTTCGCCCTCCCCGGATTTTGCACTGTATTCTTTTCCCAGCACTGCAAACACCGTCATGAACAGAATCTTCACATCGGTTGCCAGGCTGAACTGCTCCATGCCCTTCAGATTATAATACATCTTGCCGGGCAGGATATTTTCCACATAGGTCTTGTCCGCATCCTCTGCGCTGTCGAGCAGCTTGGCTTCATCCTTATAATAGATGCTTGCAAGACTGGTCACCCCTGCCGGCAGCAGCAGTGTCGCCTGCATTTCGGCGGTGTACTGCTCCACAAAGCGAGGCACCTCCGGCCGAACCCCCACCAAGGTGAGGTTGCCGCTCAGCACATCGATCAGCTGTGCGATCTCATCCAGCCTGCAATTTCGGATGATCTTTCCCACCCGTGTAATGCGGCAGTCGTTATGAACCGTGACCTGGGCGCCTTGATCCGCATGGAGCACCATGGAGCGGAACTTGTGAATGTAAAAACGCTTTCCATACTGGGTGACCCGTTCCTGCCGATAGAACACCGGCCCCGGAGAGTCCAGTTTGATGGCAACGGCCAAAACCAAAAACACCGGAAAAAGGATCACCAGCAAAGCTGCCGACACCAACAGGTCAAAGGCTCTTTTCAAGAAAAGTGCTCCGTTTTTCTTCTGGAGAATATCATAATATTTCCGAACTTCCTCAGTTTGCATATCGGCAGGAAGTTGTTCCCATTTTATGACTCTCAATTATAAATACTCCTTCAACACTTCTGTAAACATTTCGATGACATAGGCCACATCCTCGTCCGACAGGCAGGTATGCAGCGGAAGGGTGATCTCATTTTCATAATGGGCGTATGCATTGGGATAATTCTGAATGTCACAGCCCATATTCCGATAGGCCGTGTGCATAGGCAGGGGCTTGTAGTGCACATTACAGGCGACCCCACGCTGCGCCATTTGCGTGATGATCTCGTTTCGCACAGGGGCAGTAACGCCGGGGATACGGGTCAGATACAGATGGCCCGAAGATCTGTGCTGATCGTTGTAATGGTCAAGCACTTCCACCCCCAGAGGCTGCAGGGCGGCATCGTATTGCCGGATGATCTGCTCTCTGCGCCGAAGCAGCTGGGGATAACGCTCAAACTGCTTTAACCCAATTGCTGCCGCAATATCGGTCATATTGCACTTGTAGTAAGTTCCCACGATGTCGTATTCCCAAGAGCCCAGCCTTGTCTTTTCCAGGGCATCTTTGGACTGACCGTGGAGGCTCAGCAGCTGCACTTTTTTGTAAATATCCTCATTGCTGATGCCGGGTATAGTGCGCCAGGTCAGTGCGCCGCCTTCTGCCGTGGTAAAGTTTTTAACTGCATGGAAGCTGAAGCTGGAAAAATCAGCAAGGCTTCCCACCATCTGCCCACGACGGCTTGCGCCGAAAGCATGGGCGGTATCGGCGCAGACTGCGATTCTGCCCAGCGCCTGCTGGATCTCCCCTTGGGGTCTGAACAGGTCTTTCTTATTCTCTACGATCTGGAAAATCCGGTCATAGTCACAGGGCACACCCCCCAGATCCACCGGGATAATGGCCTTTGTCTTTTCTGTAACAGCCGCCTCCAGTGCGTCGTAGTCCATTTCATAGCCGGTTTTTTGGCTGTCCACAAAGACGATTTTTGCGCCCACATGGGCAATGACAGAAGCCGACGCCGTGTATGTATACGCCGGAACCAGCACCTCATCTCCCGGGCCGATTCCCAAAATATGAAGGGCCATTTCCGCACAGGCTGTCTGAGAATTCAAACAGACGCATTTTTCGACGCCCACCCACTGGGCGATCCGCTTTTCCAGTTCCTTTGTTCGAGGCCCAGTGGTGATCCATCCGGAGCGCAGGGTTTGGGCAACCTCCTGGATTTCCGCCTCCGATATATCCGGAGGACTAAATGGGATCCGCTTTCTCGGTTCCATCACGCTTTTCCCTTCTTTGCTTTGTTCTGTTGCCACATCAGACAGAGTAAGCTTTCCGATGCGCTTCATTTTCCGGCTCCGGTGCCGGATGGTAAGTCGGCACCACCCCGGCCACCAGTTCCCGGATCTGCAACTCTTTTCCGTCGTAGGCAGCATCCATCAGCATTTGCAGCTGATGCAAAAATGCATCCTCATCGAAGGTAATGGGTTTGCCGATATGAATCAGGTGGTTGGCTGTGGTCTTCAGCCCCTCTTCCGACATCAGCTTTTCTTCATACAGCTTTTCGCCGGGACGCAGGCCGGTATACTCAATTTTAATGTCCACGCCGGGCTGCAGGCCGGAAAGCCGGATCATATTTCGAGCCAGCGTGTCGATTTTTACCGGAGAACCCATATCCAACACGAAGATCTCTCCGCCCTTGGCATAGGTTCCTGCCTGAAGGACCAAAGAAGCTGCCTCCGGTATGGTCATAAAATAGCGAACAATGTCCGGGTGTGTGACCGTCACAGGGCCGCCTTTGGCGATCTGCTCTCTGAAAATCGGAATAACAGAGCCATTGCTTCCCAAAACATTGCCAAACCGCACGGCCACAAATTCTGTCGTTGGCTTAGAATGATTTCCACTGCACTGCCCACAGTCCTCGGTATGCTCGCCGTGGACACACAGGGGCTGTATTTGATCTGCCTTTCCCTCCCGGATCTTTCGGTCAAAGGATTGAACGATCATTTCGCACAGGCGCTTGGATGCGCCCATAATATTGGTCGGATTGACGGCTTTGTCCGTAGAGATCAGCACAAAGCGCTTACAGCCGTTGCGCATGGCGGCATAGGCCGTTTTATAAGTACCGATGGCATTATTCTTGATGGCTTCACAGGGGCTACCCTCCATCAAAGGAACATGCTTATGGGCTGCTGCGTGATACACCACATCCGGCTTGTACTTGGCAAATACCTGATCGATCCGCCGGCTGTCCCGAACAGAGCCGATCAGCACCTCCATGTTCAAATTGGGGTAATGGTCTTGCAGCTCCCGGGAAATAGAATGGGCATTGTTTTCATAAATATCAAAAACGATCAGCTTTTTCGGATCGCACTTTGCAATTTGTCTGCAAAGCTCGCTGCCGATGGAACCACCGCCGCCAGTTACCAAAATGGTTTTGCCTGCGATAAAGCTGTAAATCCCTTCCATATCCACTTGCACAGCTTCTCTGCCAAGCAGATCCTCTACCGCCACATCCTTCATCTGGCTGGCTGTAACTTCCCCTGTAATGATCTGATGGATACTGGGCAAATTCTTCAACTCACATTTTGTCTCTTTGCAAATATCCAAAATGTCTCTGCGCTGAGCCGGGGTGGCACTGGGGATCGCCAGCATGATCTTTTCGATCCGGTACTTATCCACATAAAGCAAAATATCATCTCTGCCGCCTACCACAGGCACACCGTCAATATAACAGCCCCATTTGCTTTCATTGTCGTCAATGATGCAACAAACACGCTCGTTGCTCTCCTTGGCATTGTGCAGGTCACGGATGATCATCTGTCCGGCAGAACCTGCTCCAATGAGCATGACCCGCATCGCATTAGCTTTCTGCACGGCACTGTGTCTTTTCCCACGCTCCAGCAGCACAAACCGATAAGCAAATCGAACAGCCAGCACCAGCATGAACTGTATGGCTGCACCCACCACATAATAAGAAATGGGCATACGCTGGAACAGCAGTGTGATCAGTGCGATATGAACAGCAGCCGCCACCAGCGAGGCAATGGTCATCAGTTTCATCTCCACAAAGGATGCGTATTTCCATATACTCTGATATAGATGAAACAGGAAGAATACCACGATGCCGATCACCGCATAGATCGGCGTAAAATACATCCATGACCGCAAATAATCATGTGGGATCTCCGAATACCGACAATCAAAGCGCAGCCATAGTGCCAGAAAATAAGAGCCACCCATGACTACAATGTCGTATAGCATCAGCCAAATGGCTGATTGATGCCAGTATTTCAGTGAAAACCGTTTTTTATTTTTAGACGCAGCTGAACCTTTCCCCCGCAAATCCTGGGGATCATCGGCACAGGCTCTGTGTTCTTTTTTCATTTTTCTCTCCCATCAGCTTCTTCTCAGCCGGAAGAAAGCAACATCAAACGCAAGGGCAATTTCCTGTGCATCCGCCTTCGTTGCACTGCAACGGTGCGGCTCCAGTCCCTTGCAGATCTTCATCTTTCATTTCAAATACCGGGCTCTGCTAAATCGTCTGGCTTCCCCTTAGGGAATAGTGACCCAGTTTTGGGCATTATACCACAATTCGACAGGATTGTCTACCTTTTCAACTTGACGGGGGCCATTTATATTAATTTTTTGTTAAATCTGCCAAATAAATATTTCATTTTTACCATCTTTTCCCTGCCTATTTTTCTCTTATATCGGATGCTTCATAAAAAAGCAGGCACAAATGTGCCTGCACAAAACTCCGCCTTTCTTAATCGATGGGTTCGTCAATGGTAATAATCAGATCCTTGCCGTTGACAGATGCAGTATTAGCACCTGCTCTGCAAGAAATCCGGCGATATTGGACCTGATCGCTGATGGTGTACTCATTGTGGATCTATGTGACGGATGTGGTATTCTCTTGTACGATAGTGCCTGTGTTTGCCCAGCCCTGGCCATCACGGGTGTGCAGATAGTTATAGTTGGCATCATAAGCCACAAATCGCCAGGAATACTCCGTATGATCGGCAAATGCACTGCCTGCCAGTCGGATCGTGACACCCTTTTGCACCGGGATGAGGTTCCCACGGCACCGCAGTGCCGTGCATCCTAAAAAACGACTTCCGACAGTCAAACTGACTGCCGGAAGTGTAAAAAACTTTATTTTATTTCACTGTCCACTTGACGGGGAGCAGTTCAGTTTCCGGGCAACCGGGGATCAAAACGCTTTTTAATTACAGAACTTGCTCGATCCAGCCGTACAGATCAGGCTCTTTGCCCCACTGAATGCCGGTCAGCTTATTGTAGATCGCCTGTGCCACAGGGCCAATCTCGCCGCCACTCAGGCGGATCACATCGCCCCGGTATTCCAGCAGGCCAACAGGAGAGATCACAGCAGCAGTGCCGGTGCCGAAGGCCTCGGTCAGCTGTCCCTTGGTGTAAGCCTCATACAGCTCTGCCACAGAGATAGGACGCTCCTCAATTTCCAGGCCCATGTCGGCGGCCAGCCGCAGTACACTCTTACGGGTAATACCGGGCAGAATGGAACCACCGGTGGGTGCGGTGCACAGCTTGTGGTCGATGACGAACATCATGTTCATAGCGCCCACTTCTTCCACATACTTATTCTGCTTGCCGTCCAGCCACAGAACCTGGTCGAAACCATTCTTGGAAGCTTCGTAAGCGGCACGCAGAGAAGCGGAGTAGTTACCGCCGGTCTTGGCAGCACCGGTACCGCCCTTGACGGCACGAACATAGCTGTCCTCGATGTGGATATTGACAGGTGCCATACCGTTCTTATAGTAAGAACCGGCAGGAGAGCAGATGATGTAATACAAGTACCGCTTGGATGCATGAACGCCCAGCTCAGCGCCATCGGAGATCATGGTAGGACGCAGGTACAGTGAAGTGCCGTCACGATGGGGCACCCAATCCTGCTCGGTCTCCACCAGCAGCTTCATGGCCTTCACCTGGAATTCTGCATCCAACTGGGGCATGACCATACGCTCGGCACTACGGTTCATACGCATGGCATTCTCCATAGGGCGGAACATCTGAATATGACCGTCTGCACGGCGGTATGCCTTCAGTCCTTCAAAGATCTCCTGGCTGTAATGCAGCACGGGAGAGGCAGGGTCTATCATCAGAGGGCCATAGGGCTGAATACGGGCATCGTGCCAGCCCTGTCCTTCATCATACTCCACGATGAACATGTGGTCGGTAAAATATTTACCAAAGCCCAGCTTGGACTCGTCCGCAGGCTTACTCTTGGGGTTTTCGTTTTTAATGATCTTGATCTCCAGATCCAGCATTTCTACTTTCTCCTTCATTTTTACTTTACGCAGGCAGCGCCACGGCGCAGAGCCTCAATATTCAGCTCAACCAGCTTGGCCTTGGGGCCGGTGAACATATGCACCAGCATCTCCTTGATGGTCTCGGTGCCCAGATTGCCCATTGCTTCAATGTAAGCGCCCAACATGACCATGTTGGCCACCTTTGCATTGCCCAGCTCGTTGGCAATATCCAGACAGGGCACATAGATAGCACGGACATCATCCCGGTTCACTTTCTCCGTGATGATGGAGCTATTGACAAAGATGGTGCCGCCCTTAACAACATTGGGCTCGAACTTCCGCAAAGAGGGCAGGTTCATGGCGATCAACTCCGTCGGCTCCAGAACAATGGGACAAATGATCTCGTCCTCAGAGATGACCACACAGCAGTTGGCCGTACCGCCACGCATTTCAGGGCCGTAAGAGGGCAGCCAGGAAACATCCTTCCCCTCCTTCATACCGGCTTCTGCCAGGGTCTTGCCGATGGCCATAACGCCCTGTCCGCCGAAACCGGCGATCATGATTTCATTGGTCATCTTACTTTACCTCCCCGTCAACATCTTTATAAACGCCCAGCGGGAAATAAGGGATCATATTTTCCTTCAGCCAGTCGATGGCAGCGGCAGGAGTCTTGCCCCAGTTGGTGGGACAGCAGGCCAGCACTTCCACGAAGGTGTAGCCCTTGCCTTCCATCTGCATCTGGAAAGCCTTCTTAATGGCCTTCTTGGCCTTGTTCAGATTTGCCAGATCGTGAACAGAAACACGGGTAACATAGGCAGCGCCCTCCAAAGTGGAGATGATCTCACTCATACGGATCGGCTTGCCGTAGTGGTCAGCATCACGACCCAAAGGAGCGGTGGTAGCCTTCTGTCCAACCAGAGTGGTGGGGGCCATCTGTCCACCGGTCATGCCATAAATGGCGTTGTTGATGAAGATGGTAGTGATCTTCTCACCACGCATGGCGGCGTGAACCACTTCGGCAGTACCGATAGCAGCCAGGTCGCCGTCACCCTGGTAAGTAAAGACGGTGGTGCCGGGCTCGGAAACACGCTTGATCGCGGTGGCCACAGCAGGTGCACGGCCGTGGGCAGCCTCGTGCATATCGCAGTTGAAATAGTTATAAGCAAAGACAGAGCAGCCCACCGGTGCAACGCCGATGGTGGTACCTAAAATACCCAGTTCTTCCATGACCTCGGCCACCAGCTTGTGGACGATGCCATGGGTACAGCCGGGGCAATAGTGCAGCTCGGCATCCGTCAAGCCCTTGGATTTCTGATATACAATTGCCATATTTTCTTACCTCCCAATCGCTGCTTTTGCTGCAGAAGCCACTTCCGCAGGGGTGGGGACCACACCGCCGGCCTTACCAACGAAGGAAACAGGACGGCAGCCCTCCAGAGCGATCTTCACATCATCGATCATCTGACCCATGCTCAACTCAAAGTCCACAACGGCTTTCACGCTGGGCTGGCTAGCCGCTTCCTTCAACTGCTTTGTGGGGAATGGCCACAGGGTAATGGGACGGAACAGGCCAGCCTTGATGCCTTCCTTTTCCAGCATCTTGATGGCAGCCTTGGTGATTCTGGAGGGTGTACCGTAGGCCACGAACAGGACTTCGCAATCTTCGGTATTCACTTCTTCCCAGCGGGTCTCGTTTTCTTCCATGGCCTTATACTTGGCGGCCAGACGCTCATTGTGCTCAGCACACAAATTGGGGTCGATGTACAGGGAGTTGATGACATTGGGCTTTCTCTGGCCCTTGGTGCCGGTGGTAGCCCAGGTCTTTTCAGGCAGGTCACGCTTGGGCATTTCACGCCACTCAATGGCCTCCATCATCTGACCGATCATACCGTCAGCCAGAACCATAACGGGATTACGGTACTGATCGGCCACATCGAAAGCCATCTGCACATAGTCGGCAGCTTCCTGAATGGTGGCAGGGGCATAGACCAGATGGCGATAGTCGCCGTTGCCGCCGCCACGGGTTGCCTGGAAGTAGTCACCCTGTGCAGGCTGAATGGTACCCAGACCGGGGCCGCCACGCATCATATTGATGATGACAGCAGGCAGCTCCGCACCGCACATATAGGTGATGCCTTCCTGCTTCAGGGAAATTCCGGGAGAGGAAGAAGAAGTCATGCAGCGCACGCCGCAGCCGGCTGCACCGTAGATCATATTGATGGCTGCCACCTCGGACTCTGCCTGCAAGAAGCAGCCGCCCACCTTGGGCAGGTGGTAGGACAGATACTCCGGGATCTCATTCTGGGGGGTGATGGGATAACCGAAGAAGTATTTACAGCCGGCACGAATGGCGGCTTCGGCAACGGCTTCGTTGCCTTTCCACAGTTCTTTTTCCATGGGCTCCTCCTTAGTCTCGTTCTACGGTGATGATGGAATCAGGGCACATCTTTGCACAGCTGGCGCAGCCGGTACACTTGTCAGCGTTTTCCGCACTGACGGTAGCGGGGTGATAGCCCTTGCGGTTGGTGGCATCAGCGTCCATGACGATGATGTGCTTGG
>CAYROJ010000005.1:0-28993 GCA_964425865.1 uncultured Oscillospiraceae bacterium
CACCTCACGCATATTGTCGCCAAAGCGCATGACCTTCATGTTCTTGGATACGGCTACGCCTACGGCGGATCTCATCCAGCTTCCGATGCGCTCCAGCACATCGGGATTTTGCCAGTATCCGGCAATGACCTTCCGGGGCATTCTCAGCCGTGCGGCGATAAAACCATGCTCCCGGTCGCCGTGGGCGGCCTGGTTCAGGTTCATAAAGTCCATGTCAATCTCGTCGTTGGGGATCTCCTTGTTGTACTGAGTGGCGAAATGGCAGTAGGGCTTCTGTAAAGCGGCCAGACCGTTGATCCACATTTTGCTGGGGGAGAAGGTGTGGCACCAGGTGATGATACCGGCGCAGTTATCGTCATAATTGGCCTCTTTCACGATCTGGGTGATCTGGGCATTGCTCATGGCTGTGACCTTGTATACCAGAGGATAGGGCAGGCTTTCACTCATTTTTTTGGCCATTTCAGCGGCACGGGCGGCAACGGTTTTCAGAACTTCCTCGCCGTACAGATCCTGAGAGCCGACGACAAACCAGAAATTGTATTTCATTTGTTGTTCCTCCTTAGATAACTTCTACGGCGGTCTTTTCTACCGTCAGAAGCTGCTTGTAGCATTCGAGATAGGCGTTGAAGCCATCCACATCCGCCTTTTCCGGGGAGATGGTTGTGCTTTCTGCTTTGGCAAAGACCCGGCTCGACAGATATTCTTCCAGCGACTGGCCCTCTGCCTTGGTTGCCATGTAGATGGCCAGCAGTGCCATGCCGTAGGGGCCACCCTCTCCGGCGGTCTGCATACAGGTGACGGGGGCGTTGCAGGCAGCAGCCATGTATTTCTGCCCCACCACAGGGGTCTTAAACAGGCCGCCGTGGCCGGTCAGACTGTCGATGGCCACATTTTCCTTTGCCAGAATATCCATGCCGATTTTGAGCGTAGCCATGGTGGAATACAGGCTTGCCCGGAAGAAATTGGCAAGGGTAAACTTGGAGTCCGGGCGGCGTACCACCATGGGACGGCCTGCGTCCAGATGGGTGACGCCTTCGCCTGCCATGTAGTTGCACACCAAGATACCGCCGCAGTCGGCATCGCCCTCCAAACTCTTTTCATACAGCTTGGTGTAGACTTCGCCGCTATCCGGTGTTGCACCGAAAACCTCGGCAGTTTCTTTCAAAACCGACACCCATGCGTTGGAGTCATTGGTGCAGTTGTTGCAGTGAACCATGGCAACAGGCTTTCCCGTGGGGGTGGTTACAAGGTCAATTTCCTCATACACCCTTTCCAGAGGCTTTTCCAGCACCACCATGGAGAAGATGGAGGTCCCGGCGGATACATTGCCGGTTCTGGGGGCCACGGCGTTGGTGGCGGTCATGCCGGTGCCTGCGTCGCCCTCTGCCGGAGCAAAGGGAATACCGGGGGCAAGAAGACCTCCCAGCAAAGCGGCACCGCTGTCGCTCAAATAGCCGGCCTTTTCGCCTGCCATCAGCACACCGGGCAGGATGTTGCGGATGTTCCAAGGCTGGTTTTCCGTCAGTTTTTCAAATTTTTGGAGCATTTGCTCGTCGTAAGTATTTCTTTGGCTGTCGATGGGGAACATTCCCGAAGCTTCGCCAATGCCAATGGCGTTAACTCCGGTCAGCATATAGTGGACGAAGCCAGCCAGGGTGGTGATGTGGGCGATCTTTTCCACATGAGGCTCGCCGTTCAAAACTGCCTGATACAGATGGGCAATGCTCCAACGCTGGGGAATGTTGAAGCCAAAGGCTTCCGTCAGTTCTGCCGCCGCCTGGGCGGTGACGGTATTTTGCCAGGTGCGGAAAGGCACCAGCAAATTCCAGTCCTTGTCGAAGGCCAGATAGCCGTGCATCATGCCGGAAATGCCCATGGCGGCGATGCTTTCCCTGTCCTGCACGCCGGACAGGGCTGCTTTTAAGCCCTTCCAGACCTCTGCCAAATCGTATGTCCAAATGCCCTTTTCAAAGGTGCTCTTCCAGGTATAGTCCCCGGAAGAAACCGGGGCAAAGATTTCGTTAATTGCCACCGCCTTGATGCGGGTAGAGCCAAATTCAATGCCAAGATAGGTCTTTTCCATGGCAGCCTCCTAGCAGGTCAGCGGAGCGTGATGCTCCAATTGTTTTCGTAAAATTTGCCCGGTTGCAGGCAGTATAGATCTTTCTTTTCTTCAAATATGGTGATTTCCCCGGCCTTAGCAGGCAGACTGCACCAGGGCTCGATGCAGAGATAGGGAGCATCGGTTTTCGGCCAATGCCACAGCCCCAAGTAATCCATTTGCGGAAAGCGAACGGTGACACGATGACCGCCCCGGGGCGTTTCCAGGGTCACTTCCTTGGCCATGTCCGTCAACACGATGGCATCGTTGTCAAACAGCTCGTGGCGCAGGGGCAGGATATTTCCCTCTTCCAAGGGGAAGGGCTGGGTCTGACCGGTGGGGAAGCAGTCGCTTGTGAAAATGACCTGCTTGCAGGGGGCGTATTCGCCAAAGCGCAGGCGGTAGTCTTCAAAATTTTTGCCCTTTTCCAGGGGAACATTGAAACCGGGGTGGCCGCCAAGACCAAAATACAGGGGCTTTTCGTCCCGATTTTCCACTTTGAAGCAAATATGGAGGGTGTTTCCTTCCAATTCATAGATCACCTGAAAGGAAAAATGCCGGGGATACTGGGCTTGGGTCTCACTGTCGTCACACAGCTCCAGCACCATTTTGCGGCCGTCGTTTTCTGTCAGCTGAAAATCCCGGTAGGGGGCAAAGCCATGGATGGGCATTTCATGGAGCTGTCCATCCAGATAGTATTTGCCCTCGGTCAGTCGGGCCACAAAAGGGAACAGGTTCAGCGCCCGGTCGGACCAGTAGCGGCTGTCGCCCTGCCACAGATATTCAGTGCCGTCAGTCCCCAAAATGGATCGAAGCTCCGCCCCTTTTTCGGCGGCGGTGACGGTCAGAAATTCGTTTTTGATGGTGTGCAGCATTATTTCATCCTCTGCAAAACTTCTTCCATTTCCGGCACGCTGGAAATGCCGCCTGGCCGGGTGGTAGAGAGGCCTGCGGCGGTACAGGCAAAGCCTACGATATCCAAAAGCTCCGCTTGCGTCAATTTTTCCGGAGCTTTGTTCAGCTGCAATATCTTCCAAAGGGCACTGCCGCCGAAAATATCCCCGGCGCCGGTGGTATCGACCACCCGAATGCCGGACAGAGAGGGCACCTTGTCCCGGGCGGTGCCGTTGGAGAAATAGCAGCCATCAGCGCCGCAGGTGACGAATACCAGCTTGACACTGTAATTTTCCAAAATGTGGGCTGCGCCTTCCTCGACACCCATACCGAAGAGAAATTCTACTTCTTCGTCGCTGATCTTGACGATGTCTGCCCGCCGCAGACCCCAGAGCATCTGCTCTTTGCAGGAGTCCAGATTTTTCCACAGGGGCTTGCGGAGATTGGGGTCAAAGGTGATGAGCTTGCGCTTGCTCTTGGCATAGGCCAGCGCCTGATAGGTGGCGGAACGGGAGGGCTCGTCTGTCAGAGACAGGGTGCCGAAGTGGAACACCTTTGCTTCGTCGATCAGGGATAAATTCAGATCATCAAAGGTCAGACAGGTATCTGCACCGGGCTTGCGGGAGAAGGAAAATTCCCGGTCACCCTGTTCGTCCAAGGTGACGAAGGCCAGGGTGGTAAACACATCGCTTGATGCTACCAGGCCGGTGGTATCGATGCCTGCCTGGTTCAAGGTAGCAGTCAAAAGCTTGCCGAAGGCATCGGTGCCAACCTTGCCCAAAAGAGCAGTCTTTGCTCCGTATTTGCTCAGTGCTGCCAGAAAATTAGCCGGAGCACCGCCGGGATGGGCGGCCATGGTGGGGTAGCCGTCGGCATCAGAGCTGATGCAGGTAAAGTCAATGAGCAGTTCGCCCAATGCAACAACATCGATCATGGCGCTACCTCTTACTTGGCCTTGGGGTATTCGTTACACAGAAGGCGGTAGGGTGCTTCGTCTTCCTCAATGCTGGGGAAGCGGCCCACAGGGGGATTGAAGCGGTTGTCGGTGTTGTCGTCGTTGCACTGGCTCACTTCGCCCAGCAACACATCACCGCTGCCCTCTTCCACAGAGAAGTCGTGGTACAGGTACTGCTGAATGTGGATGCTCTCACCGGGGGTCAGACGGATCTGGGTGCCGGCAGGGACGGTATAAGTGCGGCCATCGGTGTGGACGGTCACATCGGACTCGTAGTCGATCTCCTCATTGGGCAGGCTGTTGTAAACACGGATGAGCACATTTCCGCCGCCCCGATTGATGATGTCCTCGGTCTTATACCAGTGGAAGTGGTTGGGAGCGTACTGGCCTTCCTTCAGATACAGCAGCTTTTCGGCGTAGACCTTGGGGTATTTGTCGGCCATGGCACGGTTGCCGTTGCGGATGGTGATGAGGGAGAAGCCGAACTTGTCGAAATTGCCCAGGCCGTAGTCGGTGATGTCCCAGCCCAGCATACAGTCCCGGACTTCGTCATATTCGTGGCCGATAGATTGCCATTGCTCGGGGGTGAAATGGCAGAAAGGAGGCAGGTAGCAGTGCTCCTTCTGGCACATGGCTTCCAGTTCTTTCAGAGCTTTGTTGATTTCAGAGCGTTTCATAATTTGGTTCTCCTTTTCAAATCATTGCCAGTCTTGCTGGGTAAAATCGTGATTGCGGATGCGGTCGTATTCTTCCATGCTGATGGGTATGACCGTGCCGTGCTTATAGCCATAGGGGAAAGAAAACTGCTGATCCGAGCGAATAAAACGGCCGCTTTCCAGGGTTTTGGCGATGAAAGGCACATAGCCCTGACCTGCCCCCGGCACGCCGTAATAGTCCAGGAACAGGCACCATTGGCCGTCTTCCAGCCGGACAGCGGTGGGGCCTTCGTACAGCCCTGCTTCAATGGAGCGCATACTTTCGTCAAAGGCTTCCACCCGGGTGTAGGGTCCTTCGGCGTGGGGGGCACGCAGAAGGATGATGCGCTCCGGGTTGTGGTCGGACTTCAGGAACAGGAAATACTGCCCATTTTCTACATAAATGGCCGAGTCGATAATGCCGGCATCCGGCTTTTGGTACAGGAGCCGTGGCTCGGTGAAGGTGTGAAAATCCGGTGTGCGGGTGAAATAGATGCCCATATTGCCAAAGCCGTTGGAAGCGTGGCTGGAGGAGAAGTGGAGCACATAGTCCCCTTGCTCCGGGTCGTAGAACACATCCGGTGCCCACAGACAGCCGAAATCCTTGTTCCCCAGCGGGAGCATCTTCTGCTCTGACCAGTGGATCAGATCCTCCGATTCCCACATGGCAAGGCATTTGCTGCCGGTGTGGGAAACGGTGGGCCAATCAAAGTGATATTTTTTCTTGAAATTATAGGCAAGGCTCAGATCCGTGGCGAAAATTCGGTATTTTCCGTCGGTGGCGCAGCGGATGATGGTACAGTCCCGAACACCCTTTTCACCGTCATAGGACCAGAGAACAGGTGCGCCGCCGTTGACTTTTTCCCAGTGGAAACCGTCTTTGCTCAGGCCAAAATAGACCTGCTCACCGTCGGGGGTCTTGCGCTCCCGGAAGTGGACGAAAAGATAGGCCTGCATAGGCGCCTCCTTTGCTTATTTTTGGGTGGGACGGATGGAGAAGCGGAAGAGGATCTGCTTCTCATCCAGCCGATATTTTTCTTCCAGTGTCGGGCCGCAGGAGTTGGAGCCGATGCCGGAAACCTTATAATCGATGCGCAGGTGGGTGTTGCCGTCACAGATCAGCTCGTCGGTATGTTCAGCGCAGGTCAGTGCAGCGGTAGAGTACCGGGAAACATTGATCTCCATTTCATCGGCGAAAAATTCCAGATCGCCGATGGCCAGCCATTTTGCCCCGGTGTGATTGCCGTGCTCCTGAGGACGGACATAGGGCACATATTCGCTTTCTGCATCGCTTTCATACAGACCCATGCGGCCTGTGTGGCACAGGTCACGGTAGCTTTCTGCCGGGCCGTTGCCATAGTAGCGGAAATGATCGTGGCCGCCGGGCAGGGTAAACTCGTAGCCCAACCGGGGAAGCCAGAAGGCGTCGGAGCGAATGTCGCCGCTGAGGGTAAATTCCATCTGCCCGTCAAAGCGGATGGTCACTGTCTGGGTGAAGCGCAGCAGAGGCGTTCTGGAAATGCCGGCCAAAGAACCGTTCACCAGAATTTGGTCGTCCTGGATACGGCAATCGTAGATCTTGATGGAGCTCTTGTCCAGATTTTCGCCCTGCCATTCATCCAGCTGCATCCAGCGGTGGCGGATGCCCCGGTCATTGTCGGTGGGGGCACGGAAGGCACTTAGAACAGGCTTTCCTGTCAGCTGCTCCCGGCCATGGACGACGATGGAGGTAAAGGCACCGTAGTGCTTGGAGAAGGTATAGGAGAACCCGTCGCCCTGGGCGTAGATGTTATTGCTGTCTTCGGTCAGTTGGGCAGGGGCCTTTTCTGCTTCTTTCTGCAAATTGCAGGGCAGAGCGTGCTGGCAGTGAGCCACCACTTCGCCGTCCTTCCACAGCTCCACATTCAGATAAGCGCCGAAGCGACATGTGGGAGCGGTAAAGTCGATGGGCAGGGACAGGCTTTCGTGAGGTGCTACCGGCAGATGCTGGATCTGCAAGGGGGTGGCAACGCCGTCGGTTTCCGTCCAGCAAACAAACTGGTATTCCTCCAGATCCGTAAAGTCCAGCCGGTTCTCTACCGTCAGAATTCCCTCTTCAAACCGGGTGCGGATAGGCTGGAAAGCGGCCTTTGCTTCCAGAGAGCCGGCTTTCAGGCTGCGGTCGGCAAAGACCAGACCGTCGCAGCAGAAATTGCCGTCGTGGGTCTGCTCGCCGGGGAAGTCGCCGCCGTATTTCTGCACGCCGTCTACGGTGACCACATGGTCGGCCCATTCCCAGATGCAGCCGCCGGTGAGCTTGGGGTAGCGGTCAAACAGTTCGTTGTATTCGTATACATCGCCGGGGCCGTTGCCCATGGCGTGGGCGTATTCACACAAAAATACCGGAAGGTTGATGTCGTCCGTGGTGGCATAGCGCTCTACTGCCGCAAAAGAGGGGTACATCATGGAGTACACATCGCTGTTATGGAACTGCCCCTTGCGGCAGGCATCCTCACAGTGGATCAGGCGGCTGGCATCCCGATTTTTTGTCCAGCGGATCATGGACAGATGGTTGCAGCCGTGGCCACTTTCGTTGCCGGTGGACCACATGAAGATGGAGGCGTGGTTTTTAAACTGTTCCACCATCCGCACCATCCGCTCCACAAATTCCTGCTCCCAGGATGTCATGGTGCAGGGCCAGGCGTTGGTCTCCACATCATAGCGGTAAGGCACATTGGGTAGCCGCCGCAGGAAGCCGTGGGTCTCAATATCTGTTTCGCAGACCACATACAGGCCGATCTCGTCACACAGCTGCAAGAATACCGGCGCAGGAGGATAGTGGGAGGTGCGGACACAGTTGATGTTCAGCTTTTTCATCAAAAGCAGATCCTGCCGCAGCTCTTCCTCGCTCTGGCACCAGCCCCGTGTTGCGCTGGTATCGTGATGGTTCACACCATGGAATTTGACGGCCACGCCATTGATGAGGATCTCATATTGCTTGGAGATCTCGATTTTCCGCAGGCCGGCCTTTAAAGTGATGATCTCGCCCAGTCGCTCCAGCTCCACGGTGTACAGGTGGGGCTTTTCTGCGTTCCACAAAATGGGCTTTTCCGGGGCAAAGGTCAGGGCATTTTCCATGGGCTGATCCAAAAGAAGCGTCTGACCGTCGAAGATCCGCACCTGGGCAGCTCCGTCCAGACGAATGGAGATCTCCTTGTCTGTGGGGATCATTTCAATATCGCCAATGTGCCCCACAGGGCGGTGCAGCAAATATACATCCCGGAAAATACCGTTGTAGCGGAAGAAGTCCTGATCTTCCAGATAGCTGCCGCAGCACCATTTGAGCACCTGTACCCTTACGGTATTGGTGCCGATGTGAATAAAATCGGTCACATCAAACTCGGAAACAATGTGGCTGCCCTGGGTGAAGCCTACATACCGGCCGTTAATAAACAGGCTGGCACAGCTGGACACACCCTCAAAAACAAAATAGGTCTTGCCCAGAATTTCCTTGATTTCAAAACTGCGCTCATAGATGCCGCAGGGATTGTCATCCGGCACATAAGGGGGGTCGCAGGGGTAGGGGTAATTGATGTTGGAATAATTGGGATTTTCGTAGCCGTGGAGCTGCCAGCAGGAGGGCACGGGGAGCGTATCCCACTTTTCGATCACTTCCGGCACATCAATGTCCCGGTTAAAATAGGCAAAGCTCCAGTCGCCATTGAGCAGCTGCTTCCGGGCTACACCGGCAGGGATGTACCAGGAACGGGGAGCGCAGCGGTTTTCACTGGTTTTTTCAGGATTTTCGTAAAAACGCATAGTATTCCTCCTTAGGGGCGGATGGAGATCACATGATGGAACTCGGTGTAATCAGTCATGTATACGGTGGCGGCACCGGGGGTCTTGGCCTCGCTGTCCTCCTTGCCCTCGGTAAAGTGGTGATTGCCGAAAGCGGGGCCGACCTTCATGGTGGCAAAGCCGTCGGTCACTTCAAAGTCGGAGTCCTTCAGCACCAGAACCTCATCGCCGTGGATGGGCATGGTCATGTGCTGGTTTGCAATGCGGCTGATGCCGGAGAAAGCAAATTCCACACGCCAGGGCGCACCATTGACACCGGAAGTTTGAATGTCCACATCAATGCCGTCTTCGGTTTCCCGGACGATCACATCAATGTCCATATCCGGGCCCATTTTCTTCTTGCGGCTGGCGTTATCCATCTGCCACCAGTCGGAGGTGGCGGGCTTTTTCTCAAAGGGCAGGTAGTACCAGCCGTGCATGGTCTGGTGCAGGTGGAATTCGCCGTTTTCTTCCCACATCTTCTCTGCCTTGAAGGCCCGGTGCTCGCAGAAGCTGCCGGCTACCTTGACGGCCAGCTTGATGGAGCCGTTGTGGACATGGAGAAAATTGGACTTGTCCTTCATGACGGTGTAGGTGTATTTGTTCCGGCGGACACGGGCAATGCCGGAGTCGGCGTAGAAAGCCTTGTATTCGGTGGGGGTGGCGCACAGCTCCGACTCAAAATCGATCAGCTCCGGATAGAGCATATACTTGATGAGCATATCGGGAGACAGCAGATTCTTTTCCTGGATCACCCGGAAGGTGTAGTTGGCCATGGCGATAAATTCGGGAATGTTGTACTTATGCCCCAAATACAGGTAGAAGAAGTAGTAGCCGTCGGGGTATACCAGCAGGTCTTTATCGAACCGGGTGGAGTTGGCGGTGAAAACGCTGTCATCCGGCTCCCAGTAGGTCAGCATCATGTGCAGGTTGCGGATGACAGGCTGCTCAAAGCTGTCATCGCCCAAAGCGTCAGCCAGGAACAGCATGGCGGTATTATTGACGGCGTTGTAATTGCCGGCGGATTTTTCGGAATATTCGCCGTCTTCGTTGCAGTCAATGCCTTCGTTGAGGTAAACGGCGGCGGCCCGGATCAGATCCTCTTCACCGAAGAGCTTACCGCACTGGGACAGCATGGCGGCAATGGCCCAGCGGTGGTTGGGGGTGTGGAAGCCACCCTCCAACAGGCCTCTGCCGCCTTTATGGATGATCTTCTCCAGTCGTGCCATCAGCATTTCTTCGCCATCGGTGCGCTTGTCCAGCTTGCGCAGATATTGCAGGGCAGGGGTGATGATGCCGATGCAGAAAGCGGTATCGGGGGCGGAGAAGAAATTACAGGTTATATAGTCAAACAGACCGTTTTCATGCTGGGTGGAGGCCACATAGTCCAGTGCACGCAGCATGGAGGTCAGGATATTTTCGTCGTGATAGTAGGCGGTGTCCTTGTTGCAATAGGCTGCCGCCAGGGTTGCGATCTGGTACAGGGAGTGCTTTTGCATATACACGCCGGTGGGCATGACAAAGGCACCGTAATAGGGACTGCCGGGCTGCAAATTCTGGGTTTGCAGGGCGTGCTGCACTCTTTTTTCGGTATCTTGGATCAGGCGCTCGTAATGTGCTCTCATAGTACGGTTCTCCTCTTAATTTTCCAGTAATGCGGCGCCGAGAATGCCGGCGTCATTATGAAGTTTTGCCAGGACGATCTGAGGCTTTTTTGCCTCGGCCTTGGCGTACATCCGCTGATAGATTTTGTCTCTGACGGGGATAAGCAGCCGGTCGCCTGCGTGGCTGACACCGCCGCCGATGCACAGGTAGGCCGGGGCGAGGATGTTGACGATGTTGGTCAGCCCCTCTGCCAGATAGGTGGTGTAATCGTCAATGAGCTGTGCCGCCAGGCGATCGCCTTGGGCTGCGGCGGTAAAGACGGTCTTTGCTTCTACATTTGCTGCATTGCCGCCGCATACTTGCCACAAAAGGGTGGATTTATCTGCTTCCATGGCTTTTTTGGTCTGGCAGATTAAGGCGGTGGCGGAGCCGTAGGTCTCGAAGCACCCCCTGCGGCCGCAGACACAGGGGTTGCCCTTTAAATCAATGCTCATGTGCCCCAGCTCTCCGGCGGCATGGTTGATACCGGGAAGAAGCTTGCCGTTGCAGATGATACCGCCGCCGATGCCGGTGCCTAAGGTCACAAGAAAGAAGGAGTCTGCGCCGTAATGCCCCGCCCGGTATTCGCCCCAGGCGGCGGCATTGGCGTCGTTTTCAATAAAAATCGGAATTTGCAGCGCCTGATGAAGGGGGGCTACCAGCTGACCGCCGGGGAAGCCCAGGTGGTCTGCATCTTCCATGCAGCCGGTCTCTTTGTTGGCGGTGCAGGGTACGCCTACGCCCAGGGAGGCCAGATCCCGGCAGCTTAAGCCGTGGTCATCCAGCAGACGGTGGGTCAGCTGGATAATGCTGGCCACGATCCGCTCCATGGTGGTGGGCAGGTTGGTTTTTACGGATGCCCGGTCAAGGATATGACCGTTTTCGTCTACCAGGCCTGCCACCGTGTTGGTGCCGCCCAGGTCAATTCCGATCTTGTACATAAAAATTCCTCTTACAAATGGAGAATAAAGGTCTTGATCTCAAAGGGGGAGAAGTGGATATTGTTCACATCCACAGCTCTGGGCTCCTCTTCCAGCATATCCGTTTCAGTGACGGAGCGGATGCTGCTGTGGAGAGCAAAGCTGCAATCGGTCTGCTGACCCATGGCTTCATAAACACGAACCAGAAGGGCATTTTCTGCCACATCGGCGATCTTCACCGTTTCGGCGATGATGTTTTTGGCGCTGGGCAGGAAAATGGGCAGGCTGTCTTCCGATTCGCAGCCAAACAGGGGTGTTTCGTTCAATTCCACCGCCTGATGCAGCACATTGCTGTCGGCAAAGCTGCCGATAAAGGGACAGAAAGAATAGGTAAATTCCTGAATGCCCTGGTCGGCGTGGGAATCGGGCATCAAAGGAGAACGCAGCAGGGTCAGCCGAATCTCGTTTCCGGTCACATTGACACCGTATTTGCTGTCGTTAAGGACTGCTGCGCCTACACTTCCGTCGGTCAGGGCGGTGTAGCGGTGGTTGCAGACCTCATACTGGTCTTTGTCATGCGGACGGGAGCGGTGGGTAGGCCGTTTCACAAAACCGAACTGAATTTCGTGGATGGCCTCGTTTGCGTAGGCATTGACCGGGAAGGAGACCTTCAGCAGCTTGTGCCGCTCCTGCCATTGAACGGTGGTCACAAAGTCCAGCCGTTGAGCCTGGTGACCCAGCAGGATCTTCTGCACCAGCTGAGAAGTGCCCAGCTGCCGCTTGAGAAGCAGCGCTGCGCCCTCGGAGTCGGTCAGCATTTCCATTTCGCAGGCACTGTCCAGAGCCACCGGGAGATTTTCGTACATACTGCCAAGCTCCCAGGCATCGTAGCAGGTGTTCACATCCTTGAATAGCAGCAGTTCGTTGCCGGGAGCGGACAAGAATTCTTTTCCTTGACTGCGGACACTGGTGAGCCTGCCTTGGCGGTCGATACAGCAGCGCAGATGCCCATTTTCCAGCACCCAGCCGTCGCCGGCTTCTGTGACGGTGGCGCAGGAAGCTGCGGCAGGAAGGACTGCACAGCTCTGCGCCGGGATTTTGACGCCGCCAAAGGCTCTTCCCCAACTGAGGTGATTGTGCGCCACAGAGCCGCTCTGAAGACTCATACCCATGGCGTTCAGCAAGGCTTCACAGCCGTCTACCACTTCTTTGAGCTGCCGTTCGGCGGTCTCATGGACACGGGCGATGGAAGTGCCGGGGGCAATATCGTGGAACTGGTTGAACAGCAGTTTTTTCCACAGTTCGTCTAATTTCTCTTCCCAATTTTCCGGCAGCGATTTGTCGGACAGTTTCCGCCGTGCAAGGGCGTATTCCACCTTTTTCAAGGCGATCTCCGCTTGACGGATGCATTTTTTTGTTTTTGCCTGAGCGGTCAGAGTGCCTCTGTGCCATGCAAGGTACAGCTCGCCCCGATAAGTATTTTCTACATTTTCCTGTCGTTCAAAGTAGCGCACAGGGCTTTCCATCCGGCAACGGGGCGCCCCTTCCAGATCGGCACAGCGCCGAGCCATTTCGATCATTTCCCGGGTGGGGCCACCGCCGCCGTCGCCGTAGCCGAAGGGATACATCAGCCCGTCGATGTTCTCCTGCTGGATCCTGTCTTCTTCCCAACGGGTCAGCAGATCTCCGGGCAGGAACACGGCGTTGTTTTTCTTAAACAGGTGAGAAAGGACTTTGCTTCCGTCCATGCCTTCCCACCAAAATACATTGTAGGGGAATGGCTCACATTCCGGATCCTGCCGCACCAGCTTCTGGGTGGCGAAATAGGGAATGTGGCATTTTTTCATGATCTGGGGCAGGACGGCGGAAAAACCGAAGGTATCCGGCATCCATGCCATTTGGCTGTCCACCCCCAGTTCCTCACGATACCACCGTTTGCCCCGGGAAAATTGCCGGATCAGGCTTTCGCCGGAGGGGATGTTGGTGTCGCTTTCCACCCACATGGCACCTTCTGCCATAAATGCGCCTTGGGTGAGCTTTTCTTTCACCCGGGCGTAAACCTGAGGATAGAGGGCTTTCAGGTATTCGGGGATGGGGGGCTCGCACAGCAGAAATTTGTAGTCCGGGTACTGCTCCATCAGCGCCAGCTGATTGGAGTATGTCCGGGCGGATTTACGCATAGTCTCCTCCACCGGCCACAGCCAAGCCAAGTCCAGATGGGATTGGCCGAAAATGGTGTAATCCGGGGCAGTGGAGCCGTTTTTGCATTGCAGCAAAGGCTGCAAAACTTTTGCCGCTTCTACCACCGATGCGGTCATTTCCGGCTCCGGCAGTTCAAAATCGGCGATGTAAGTAAACTTTTTCAGTCCCTCCACGATCTTCATGGTGCGCAGGCTCTTTTCCGGCAGCTTCTGCACCAGAGAATACAGGGTCAGATAGTCCATGGCCGCCTGGAACAGGGGCTCATTCCACAGACCCAATAGGGAGGGGGCAATGGCTTGCTGGGCTTGGGGTGGCTCCGGCACAGGATCGTTTCCCCAGGCCACCGGGCCTGCGCCTTCGTTGCGCAGGCCGTGACCGGCATAACATTCAGCATAGATCTCATAGGTATCGCCTGCATTGGCGCAACAGGAGAGGGTGATGAACTTGTGGTGCTTATCGATCGCCCCGGCCTCCTGCCCGTTGACCCACACCAGCATTTCCTCGCCGCAGCCCAAAGTGAAGACAGCACGCTGCCCTTGAAGCTGGGAAGGGATGGTGATGGTGGTGTGAAACCAGGCGTATTCCCACTTTTTGCCCCATTTCATGCCCACAGGCGCAGGGACAAAACTACCCTGCACCGCTTGGGCAAAGGGCAAATGTTCAAAAGTGGTGAAGTAGGAAAGGGGCAAAGTGTCGGTTTTGCGGAAATAGTGTTTGGGAAATTGCTCCGCCCACAGGCGCAGCCGATCACTCCATTGTCTGCCAATGTTCATAAGGATACCTCGTTATTTCATTCTGGCATCGATCCAGCTGTATCGCTTATCCACCACCCGGTCTGTCCAGGGGTTGCCGGGCAGGTGGCGGATCATCCAGCAGTAGTACATGGGGAAAGCCGGGGCGGTGACTTGAGGATGGGTCTTGCCGCCGGGAATGGCGGCCACGGCACCGTCGGTGATCTTATAAGCGTTGTCACCGATGAAGCAGGCACCGAATCCCTCCGGCCGCTCATAGCGATAGTAGTATACCTCCGGTTGGGGATGGTGGTGGGGGGTATAACTGCTCCAGCCCCCTTGATGATTGACCACTTCGCCGTTGACCATATTGGAATAAGGGGCGTTTTTGTAGTCAAAGACCGTGCGCACGGTGCGCTTCATCTTGTTGTCGTATACATCCAGACCGAAAATATCGTCCCGGCAGTCTTCCGGCTTGTAGAAAACCGAAGGGAAGGCAGTCTCGTTTTCGGTGCTCTGCACCAAAACCTCGCTGTCCCGGTTGGCCACCACCCGAACGGGGGTGCCCCGGCTGACATGCAGGCAGTAAGGCCCCTGCTCTACAAAATTCGTCCGTTGACCGTTTTCAAAGCGATCCTCCCAATGGAAGTTTACATCGCCCAGCACCAAAAGTACAGCCATTTCTTCCTTTTCACAGGAAAAAATTTTTTCTTCTCCGGCCTTCATTCGATAAACGGTGATGTTCATCATCATGTCGTTTTCCCGGTCGCCTGCCCGGGAGAGGATCTTCACGCCCTGCTCGTCAAAATCAGGGCGGCTAAATTCCATGCTCATGGAGCGCCTCCTTAATAGACGATTTCGGACAGCTTGACAGGACGGTGCTCTTCCACCGACTTCTTGGCGGCAATGCCCATGAGCACAGGCTTCAGACCGTCTTCCACACCCACGAGGGTGGGGGTGTCGTTTTCAATGGCACTGATAAAGCCCTTGACCTCCGTGGCAAAGCTCTGCATATAGCGCTCCAGGAAGAAGTACAGCGGCTTTTCCCCGGTGACACCATCGGCGTTGCTCAAAACGGCAGAGGAGAGGGTGTCGTTGGCGGTGGCTACCATGCCCTTGGAGCCGAAAACTTCCGCTCTCTGGTCATAGCCGTAGGCGGCACGGCGAGAATTGTCGATGACGGCAATGGCGCCATTTTCCATTTTCAGGGTGATAACGGCAGTATCCACATCTCCGGCTTCGCCGATGGCAGGATCCACAAGCACAGCAGACTGAACATAAATTTCCTCTGCATCGCAGCCGGCCAAGTAGCGCACCATGTCAAAATCATGGATGGTCATGTCCAGGAACATACCGCCGGAAACCGCAGCATACTGCGCTGACGGAGGCTCCGGATCCCGGGAGGTGATCTTGATGATGTGCACATCGCCAACTTTGCCATCGTTGATGGCCTGCTTGACAGCGGCGAAGTTGTGGTCGTGGCGGCGGTTAAAGCCCACCTGATACTTGATGTTGCTACCCTTCAGTGCATCCACCACCTGCTTGATCTTGGTCAGATCGTGGTCGATGGGCTTTTCGCAGAACACATGCTTTCCGGCGGCAATGGCCTCCAGAGAGATGGGGGAGTGGGTATTGGTGGAGGAGCAGATCAGCACAGCCTGGATCTCAGGGTCAGCCAGAATGTCGTGATAATCCTTTGTTGTGCCCTCTACGCCCATACTTTTCATCCAAGCGGCGGTTTCGTCATTCATAAAGGGGTCGGCAACGGTCTTGATGCGGGCGTTGCGGACAAAATTAGAAATGCTTTCGGTATGTACCTTGCCAATGCGGCCGGCACCGATGATACCAACAGTAACCATGGTTTTACCTCCAAATTACAGACCGGAATGTTCCCGGATAAATTTTCTTGCACGAATGGCGTATTCCAAGGGGTTGGCCTTGGCAGGGTCCTGCTCGGCTTCCACTACCATATAGCCTTCATAGCCGCTTTCGGACAGCACTTTGAAAATGGAGTCAAAGTCCACACAGCCGTCACCGGGGATGGTAAATGCGCCTTGACGGACACCTTCCAGGAAGGACAGCTTTTCGGCCTTCACCCGAGCCACCACATCCGGGCGGATGTCTTTCAGATGGACATGGCGGATGCGCTTTGCGTGCTTGCGCACCTGCGCCACCGGATCTTCGCCGCAGTAGGCAAAGTGGCCGCTGTCAAACAGCAGGCTCACATATCGGGCATCCGTTCCGGCCATAAGCCGATCGGTTTCGGCGGCGGTCTGCACCACCGTGCCCATGTGGTGATGGAAGGTCAGCGCTACGCCGTATTTTTCAAGGCTCAGTTTGCCCAGACGGTTCAGTCCGTCACACAGCAGCGTCCATTCTTCGTCGTTCATTTCGTACTTGCCTTCAAAAACAGGTTGGCTCTGAATGCCTTGGGTGGAGTAGCTCTGCTCGGACACGCCCACCACCTTAGCACCCATGGCGGCCAGAAAAGCCACATGGGCTTCAAAGGCTTGCTCCGTCTCTTCATAGGGACGGCTGATGAGGAAGGTAGAGAACCATGCATTGCAAATTTCAATGCCCCGCAAGGCCAGCGCAGGCTTTAAAATCGCCGGATCTTTGGGATATTTGTTGCCCACTTCACTGCCGGTGAACCCGGCCAGCGCCATTTCACTGACGCATTGCTCAAAGGTATTCTCCCCACCCAATTCCGGCAGGTCATCGTTGGTCCAAGCAATGGGGGCAATGCCCAATTTTACATTTTGAAACATGATCGTTCCTCCGAAATATCAGTATCTTCTGGCTGCATCACGGTGTTGCAGCAGCTTTTCGTAAGCCTGCTTCTGGGCTTCCACGGCAGTGGTGGAGGCAAGACCCACATTCCACCAGGAACCGTAACCGTCGGTCATGGTCTTGGGCAGAGACTTAATGTCGATGAGGGTGGAAACGGTCTGCTTTTTGGCATCCAGCAGCGCATCTTTCAGCTCCTGCAAGGTGGTGACGGTGTAGCTCTTGCAGCCGTATCCGGCGGCTACGGTGGCATAGCTGATGGACATTAGACCGCCGTTTAAACCGCCCTTTTCGTCCCGATAGCGGAACTCGGTGGCAAGAGAGCCAATGCCGTTGCTCATTTGCAGATTGTTGATACAGCCAAAGCCTGCGTTGTCAAACAGCAGCACATTGATCTTCTTGCCTTCCTGCAGGGAAGTGACCAGCTCACTATGCATCATCAAAAATGCACCGTCGCCGCACATGGAGTAAACCTCCTGCTCGGGGGAGGCCAGCTTTGCACCCAAGGCGGCAGCTACTTCATAGCCCATGCAGGAATAGCCGTATTCCATCTGATAGGCGTCTTTCTGCTCGGTGGTCCACATCCGCTGTAAATCTCCGGGCAAACTGCCGGAAGCGCCCACGATGATGGCATCGCTGTCAATGGTCTGACGAATCAGGGCAATGGCGGCGGTCTGGGTGATGGCACTGCCGGTCAGTGCGGCAAATTCTTCAATGGCGCCCTCTTTTCTGGCGGAGATCAGGGGCTGGAAATGTTCGTCATAGCGGTAATCGGCCAGTTTTTGGTATTCCGCTTGCCATGCCTTTTTGGCGTTTTCAATCTCACCGTGGTAGCCGCTGATATAGCCCTTTTTGGCCAGTTCTGCCTGTGCCAGTTCCAAGGTGGCTTTGGCATCGCCGATGACCATGGTGGCATCCATTTTGGCGGCATCGAAAGCCGAAAGGTTCACCGATACCAGCTTGGTATGGCCGTACAGCTCTTTGGAGCCGGTGGTGAAGTCTGTCAGTCTGGTGCCCACGGCGATGATAAGGTCAGCCTGTCGGGCAATGGTATTAGCGGCCAGATTGCCGGTGACACCCACACCGCCCAGATTGTAGGGGTGGGCAGAGGGACAGGCGGATTTGCCTGCCTGTGTTTCGGCAAAGGGAATGGCAAAGGTCTCACAGAAGTGAGCCAGTGTATGGCCGGCTTCACTGTATCGCACACCACCGCCGCAAATGACCACGGGATGACGGCTTTGGCAGATCAGCTCCACCAGTTCGTTGAGATCTGCCTGCACCGGTTGGGCACGGCGGATACGGTGGATGCGCTTTTGGAAGAAATAGTCGGGGAAGTCGTAGCTTTCGCCTTCCACATCCTGAGAAAGTGCCACGCAGACAGCGCCGGTTTCCTTGGGGTCGGTCAGCACGCGCATGGCTTGTACCATGGTGGACATGAGCTGTTCCGGCCGAACGATTCGATCCCAGAATTTACACACCGGGCGGAAGGCATCATTGGTGGTGACGCTGGGGCAGTATTCCTGCTCCAGCTGCTGCAACACCGGGTCGGGCTGACGGGTGGCAAAGGTGTCGCCGGGCAGTAAAAGCAGGGGAATGTGGTTGACGGTAGCACAGGCTGCGGCCGTGACCATATTGGCAGCGCCGGGGCCGATGGAAGAGGAACAGGCGATGATCTTGCGGCGGTTGTTCTGCCGGGCAAAGCCGGTGGCCACATGGGCCATGCCCTGCTCGTTGCGGCCCTGATAGACCCGCAGAGAACCGGGGTTTTCATCCAGTGCCTGCCCCAGACCAACCACAATGCCGTGGCCGAAAATGGTGAACACGCCGTCGACGAATTTGGTCTCTTCGCCGTCCAGTTCGATATACTGATTGTCTAAGAATTTTACAAGGGCTTGGCCTACGGTCATCTTACTCATTGGTTTTCCTCCCGGTCACAGCAGACATTTTCGCCGTATTTTTCCTTGCTTTGTCGGATGAAAGCGTGGATGGCATCGGCATGAGGCATCTCCTCGGAGCAGGAATGGGCGGCTACCATCATGGAAGCCTGGGCGCAGCCGAATTCCAAACAGTCGTACATATCCCAACCGCTGTACAGGCCGTACAGGAAACCGGCACCATAGCCGTCGCCGCCGCCGAAGGATTTCAGCGCTTCCACCGGGAAGGGGCGCACGGTATAGTGCTTGCCGTCGCAGGTGTAAGCGGTGGAACCTTTTTTGCCGTGCTTGATAATGACGATCTTGGCGTTCTGACTGTGCCAGTAGGCGGCAGATTGCAGATCATCCCGACCGGGCTCGATGAGGCTTTCCATCAGGTCAAACTCTTCCCGAGAGCCCATGATAATGTCCGCTTCTTTGGCTACCATGGAATAGTAAATGGAAACTTCATCCATATTCTTCCAGGAATAGCTGCGGTAGTCCACATCAAAAATGATGGGCGTATGGCAGCGCTTGGCCAGCATGACCGCTTTCAAAGCGGCCTCCCGGGAGGGGGAGGCGGCCAAGGAAGTGCCGGAGATCAAAAGCATTTTGGCGTTTTTGATGTATTCTTCGTCAATGTCGTCGGGGCACAGCTGCAGATCTGCAATGCAGTTGCGGTACATGAGAATGCTGCTTTCATCCCGGGACAAAATCTCCGTAAAGGTCAGGCCAATCTTTTCGCCGTGCTCGCAGCGGCGGATCCGGGAGGTGTCGATGCCCTCTTTCTGGAAGAAATGGGTGACGAAATCTCCCAACTGGTCATCGGACACCCGGGCGAAAAAGCCTACCTTTAGTCCGTGCCGGGCAGCGCCTACGGCAATATTGGCCGGGCTGCCGCCTACATATTTTTTGAAGGTGGTGCACTCTTCCAGAGGATGAAAGTAGTCCACCGGGTTAAAATCCACAGCCACTCGACCCAGCAGCACCAGATCGAAGGGGCGGTTTTGGTCAAAGGTGATGTAGCTCATACAAAGAGCCTCCTTTACAGGGCACTGCCGTCCCAAGTGTCCACATTTTCCTTCTTCATTTCTTCCTCGTCGAACCAGCGGGTGGTGACGCACTTGCTTTCCGTGTAGAAGCGGAAAGCGTCCTTACCGTGGCAGTGGAGATCACCGAAGAAGGAACGCTTGTGTCCGCAGAAGGGGAACACACCGATGGGTACGGGGATACCCACATTCACGCCCACCATGCCGCCGTCGGTATTCTTGGCAAACTCTCGGGCATAGTAGCCGTTCTGGGTGAAGATCACGCTGCCGTTGGCGAAGGGATTGCGGTTCATCAGTGCCAGACCTTCTTCAAAGCTCTTTACACGCTTGATGCACAGCACGGGGCCAAAGACTTCCCGGGTGCCGATGGTCATATCCTCGGTCACATGGTCAAAAATGGTGTGGCCGATGTAGTAGCCATCTTCATAGCCTTCCACCTTCACATTTCGGCCGTCCAGCACCAGCTGGGCACCTTCTTCAATGCCCTTTTCGATCCAATCCAGCACAAATTTCTGGTGGCTCTTGCTGCCCACAGGGCCAAGGTTGGAGGTTTTGTCGTAGGCAGGGCCGATCTTCTGCTCCTTGCACAGGCGCACCAGTTCGGCAACCAGTGCATCGGCGATCTCTTCTTCCACCACGACCACGGGTAGTGCCATGCAGCGCTCACCGGCGCAGCCGAAGGAGGAGTTCATAATGCCGGCGGCGGTACGGGTAATGGGGGCATCCTTCAGCACCAGCGCATGGTTCTTGGCCTCACACAGTGCCTGTACCCGCTTGCCGTGGGCAGCGGCGGTGGAATACACATGCAGACCGACCTCGGTGGAGCCAACGAAGGTGATACCACGGACATCGGGATGGGTCAGCAGGATCTCCGCCTCTGTACGGGAGCAGGGAACGATGTTGAACACGCCGTCGGGAACGCCGGCTTCTTTGTAAAGCTCGGCAAATTTCATGCAGGTCATGGGGGTGGTGGAGGCAGGCTTCAGCACGAAGGTGTTGCCGCAGACGATGGCCAGAGGTGCCATCCAGCCCACGGGGATCATAGCAGGGAAGTTCCAGGGAGCGATACCGGCGAACACACCAATGGGTTCCCGATAGAGGGTGGTGTCATAGCCGCGGGAGGTGTCCATCAGGCTTTCGCCCATCAGCAGACTGGGCGCAGAGCAGGCAAGCTCTGTCATCTCCAGTGCCTTGGCCACATCACCGGCGGCTTCGCTCCAGCACTTGCCGTTTTCGGTGGCCACCATCCGGGTTAGCTCTTCCTTGTCCCGTTCGATGAGATTGCGCAGCTTCATCATGATGTTGGCACGGTTACGCACAGGGGTGTTCTTCCAGGCAGGGAAGGCGGCCTTGGCAGCAGCAATGGCTTTTTCCACCTCTGCGGCGGTGCACTGGGGCACCTGGGCGATGGGCTTGCCGGTGGAGGGGTCGTAGATGGTGTTGTATTTCTGGCTTTCGCTGTCGATCCACTGGCCGCCGATGTAGGGCTTCATTACGGGCAAAGTATTCATGTGTATTCCTCCAAGAATTTAGATTTTTATTTTGAAGTGCTCACAAAACAGAGACACTGATATTTTCAAATTTGGGGTAATATGGGAAAATGAGGCCAAGCGGCCTCATTTTCCCAGTATAGCCGCTTAAGATGTAAGCATATTTGGTGTTTTGCTGATTTCAGCTTTGCAGACATTCGGCCAGGAACAGCATGGCCAGTGCCTGCCCATAGGGCATTTGCTTGAGCTCGATGTTCTTATAGAAATCTTTGCTGTCACGGCCCATGGGGGTGCCGTAGGACACCTGGCTGACAACGCCGGTGTCGGAAATGTAGCCCAGGATAGGATCAAGGGCTTTTAGGGCAGTGGCCTCATATTTGCCGTCGATCAGCCCTGTGTGGACGGCTTTGAGAATGCCGTAGCCAAAGCCACAAGTGGCGCTGGACTCCACATAGGAGGTCTCATCGTCGATGAGCGTATGCCACATGCCGCTCTGATCCTGGTATTTTTCAAGGCTTTTGACTTGATTTTGGAGCAGGACGATCAGCTTTTGCTTCACATCCTCGTCGCAGTGAACCATCTGTAAAAATTCGGGGATGGCAATGGTCACCCAGCAATTGCCCCGGCCCCAGAAGGCTCCGGCGAAATTGTGGTTGCCGTTGAATGTCCAGCCGTGGTACCACAGCCCTGTTTCCGGGTCTGCCAGATACTTGGCATGGAGCAAAAACTGTCGCTGGGCTTCTTCGATATACTCCTGTTTGCCCTCGATGCGGCCCATATTGGCCAAGAACAGCACGGTCATAAACAGGGTGTCGTCCCACAGCTCCTGGTCGTTGAGGGTGTCGGAGGTCATATGCTGGAAGCCTCCTTCTTTGGTGCGGGGGAAGCGTTCCATGATCCAGGCTGCGCTTTCCCGGCAGGGGGCCAGGTAACGCTCGTCAGCCAGATGCTCGCCCACATAGCTCATGGTTAGGAAAGGGGCGACGGTGTTGACATTCAGGGCAGGGAAGCCGATTTCCAGCTGGGCATCGAAATACTTGGTCAGAATGTCCAGATATTTCTGCTCCCCGGTGCGGGCGAACAGCTTCCACAGACCGTACAGGCCTACGCCCTGGGTCCATTCCCAGTGCTGATAGCGGCGAATGTCGTCGCCGGCCAGGTTCCGGTCTTTCATATTTTCCAGGAAGACCTCATCGTCCTCGTACAAAATGGGGGTGAAGGCTTCGATGAGTTTTTCCAGCTTTTCTTCCAGCTGGCGTTTGGGTGCGATGATCTGCATAGGCAATACCTCATCAATCTTCCAGTTTTGCATTTAATTCAGCCAGTAGCGGGAGCAGTTCCGCCGGGGTGTGGATGGTGTAGTCCGGCTGCCAATCCGGCTCTTCCACTGTGTGGAAGTACCGGGGGGACAAGTCCAGCCAAATGGAGGTCAGACCCTGGCGGTTGGCACCGGCAATGTCTTTTTTAAGATTGTTGCCGATCATGACGATCCGCTTTTTGTCGGCTTCGGTCAGACCCAGCTTTTCGTAAGCTGTTTCAAACATAATAGGCTCCGGTTTCTGTTTGCCTACCACTTCCGATACGATCCAGGCATCGAAACAGTAGCCCAGGCCGTTTTTGCGGTAGACATTTTGAAAAGACTCCCACTCGCCGTCGGCAACCAGGGCGATGGTGTAGCCCTCGTCATGGAGCTGGCGGAGCACTTCCCCGGCGCCGGGGATGAAGTCCGCTTCCTGGACGATGTGCCGGTCATCGTAGACCTGGGTGGCTTCGTCGATGATGGTGTCACCGGAGTCGGTGAAAATGATCAGCTTCTTATTCATAGGAGAATCCTTTCAGCTTCAGCTCCTTGGCTCGGTGGCAGGCGACAAAGTGACCCGGCTCCTGCTCCACATATTCGGGTGCTTCCTGCTTGCACTTTTCAGTGCAGTAGCGGCAGCGGGTGTGGAAATAGCAGCCGCTGGGGGGATTGGCCGGGTTGGGGATCTCGCCTTCCAGAGGAATGCGTTCCATCTGGACCGTAGGATCGGCAACCGGAACTGCGGACAGCAGTGCTTCCGTGTAGGGATGAAGGGGCTTTTCGAACAGTTCTTCCGTCTTGCCGAATTCTACCATTCTACCCAGATACATTACGCCGACTTTGTCGGAAATGTGCTCGACCACCGACAGGTCGTGGCTGATAAACAGATAGGTCAGGTTCAGATCCTGCTGCAGATCTCGCAGCAGATTGATGACCTGAGCCTGGATGGACACATCCAGTGCAGAAACGGCTTCGTCACAGACAATGATCTGAGGCTCGACCACCAGAGCTCTTGCAATGCCGATACGCTGCCGCTGACCACCGGAGAAAGCGTGGGGATAGCGCATCAGGTAGGAGGGATTGAGACCTACCTTTTCAGCTATTTCCTTGGCTCTCTGATCCATTTCGGACTTGGACATCTTGGGGTAGTTGGCTTTTAAGGGCTCTTTGATGATGTTCAGAACGGTCATACGGGGGTCGAGAGAGGAGTAGGGATCCTGGAAGATCATCTGGATCTCCTTACGGATCTGCTTCATCTTCTTGCGGTCTACCGTCAAAAAGTTGACTTCTTCTCCTTCTCTTGTGCGGTAGAAGACCTCGCCTTCAGAAGCGCTGTATGCACGGACGATGCAGCGACCCAAGGTGGTTTTACCGCAGCCGGACTCGCCGACGATGCCGATGGTCTCACCGGGCTTGACATCAAAGCTGACATCGGTGACGGCTCTGACCGTAATACCCTTGGAGGTAAAACGCTTATGTACATTTCTGACTTCTAAGATATTGTCTTTATTCATTGCTTGTGCCCTCCTCCTTCAGGAGTGCTTCCACTCTTGCTCTTTGTGCCTTGCATGCCTCGTGGGGGCAGTTAAAGCAGGCGATTTTATGGCCGGGGGCTACTTCCACCAGCTCCGGCTCTGCCTTGTTACACAGACCTTCGATCCGTGCATCGCACCGGTCGTAGAAGCCGCAGGCCTTGGGCAGGTTCATGGCCAGAGGTACGGTGCCTTCAATGGAGAAGAGCCGGTCTTCCTTTTTGGAACCGATCTTGTGGACAGAGCCGATCAAACCTCTGGTATAAGGATGCTGGGGATTGGCGTAAATTTCCTTGGCATCTGCACTTTCCACGATCTTACCAAGGTACATGACGGCCACCCGGTCACACATCTTGGCGACAACGCCAAGGTCGTGGGTGATGAAAAGAATTGCTGTGTTGAAATCCTTCTGAAGCGCTTTCATCAGCTCCAGGATCTGTGCCTGAATGGTCACATCCAGAGCGGTGGTGGGCTCGTCAGCGATCAGCAGCTTCGGGTTGCACACCAGCGCCATGGCGATCAGTGCACGCTGCAGCATACCGCCGGAGAACTCGTGGGGGTACTGGTTATAGCGCTTTTCGGCGTTGGCAATGCCAACTTTACGCATGACTTCCAGAGAGATCTCTTTGGCTTTTTTCTTATCCTTGGTGATGTGCAGCAGGGTCGCTTCGTTGATCTGGTTGCCGATGGTGTACATGGGGGAGAAGGCGACCATGGGCTCCTGGAAGATCATGGAGATCTCTTTGCCACGGATGGAACGGATCTTGTCGGTCTTTTTCTGGTTTGCCAGATCGATCAGTTCCACCTCGCCCAGCTGCTCGGAGTCAAACATAATTTGTCCGCTGGACACACACTTTTTCTCATTGATGCCCAGAATTGCCTTACAGGTCAGGGATTTGCCGCAGCCGGATTCTCCGACCAGACCCAGGGTTTCGCCCTTTTTCATTTCAAAGTTGACGCCGCGGACGGCGGTCAGAAGACCTTCTGACATGCGAATATCCACATGGAGGTCTTTGACTTCAAGAATATTGTCTTTATTCATTACTACATACCTCCAATGCTTATTTGTAGGGGTCGGCTGCGTCTCTCAAACCGTCGCCCAGGAAATTGAAGGCAAGAACGGTGATGGTGACGAAAATAATGGGGATCAGCTTGTGGGGGTTGCTGGCGATCTCAGTAACAGCACTGGCTTCCTGCAACAGAACGCCCCAGGAAGTGGCTGGGGACTTGATGCCAAGGCCCAGGTAAGACATGGAGGTTTCGCCAACGATGGAGCTGGGGATGCTCAAGGTCATGGACACGATCAGATAGCTCATGAAGCCGGGCACCAGGTGTCTCCAGATAATGTTCCAGGTGGAAACACCGGAAAGCTTGGCAGCCATCACATAGTCTTCGTTCTTCAGCGACAGCATCTTACCACGGACCACACGGGCCATGCCGGTCCAGTTGATAAACGACAGGATCAATGTCATGTAGAAATACATTTTGATGGTGGAAATGCCCGCAGGAATTGCGACGGACAGAGCCATCCACAGAGGGATCTGGGGCACGGCACCGATCACTTCGATGATCCGTTGCACGATAATATCGAACATGCCGCCGAAATAACCGGACAGAGAGCCAATCAAAATGCCCAGGAAGAAGCTGATGATGGCGCTGGCAAAGGGGATGGTCAAAGAGACCTGGCTGCCGTAAAGCACTCTGGAGAACAGGTCACGACCCAGAGAGTCTGCGCCGAAGAGCATGACCTTTGCGCCTGTGCCGCCGTTGCTGCCTTCTCCTACACCAAACAGGTGCAGATCTGTTTTGATAAAGCCCAGGAACTTATATTCCGTGCCATGGACAAAAAACTCGATGGGATAGTATTCTGAGGTGTCCTCAGTGATGGTAACGGAGAAATTCGTTCTGTCGATGGTCTTTTGCAGCTTGTAGACATAAGGACCAACGAATTCGCCCTCGTATGTCCAATGGATCTTGGTGGGGGCGCTGTTGCGGTACAGACCGTCAAATTCTTCCAGACCATAGGGTGCAATGAAATTGCCGAACAAGGCACCGAGGTACAAAATGCCCAGAATGATCAGTGATACACGGGCCAGCTTGTGCCGTTTCAGCTTTCTGGCCATCAGCACCCATTGGGAGGCCAGATAATAGTCTTCCTGAGACTTTTCTTTTTTCTTGAAGAAACGCATTATCTTCCACCTCCGGAGTAACGAATTCTGGGATCCAGGAATGCCAGTGCGATGTCAGACAGCAAAATACCGATGACCACCAGGATGGCCTGGGTCATGACGATGCCGCCGGCCAGGTACACATCGCCGGTCTGCAAAGCCTTCAGCAGCTCCGGACCCTGAATGTCGATCATCAGAACCATGGCGGTGACGGTGGAGCCGGAGAACAGGCTGGACAGCACGCCGCCCAAGCCGGAAACGGTGGGGTTCATGGCTGCTCTGAAGCAGTATTTCATCACGATCTTCCGCTCGGAAACGCCCTTTGCACGGGCGGTCAGGGTGTACTGCTTGCCTACCTCATCCAGCATCTGGGCCCGGACGGAGCGGATGATGCCGCAGGTGCCGGAGGTGCCGATGACCAGGAAGGGGATGATCATACTCTTTAAGAAGGGGAAAAATCCACTGGTATCCAGGCCGACATTTGCATTGCCGGTCCATTTATACGACAGGTACATTAGCATAAATGCCAATATGAAGTTTGGTATTGCAGCGCCGATAAATCCGATGATGGAGGAAATGTAGTCACCGACGGAATACTGGTGGGTGGAGGCATACACTGCGATGGGCAGGGAAATGCCATATTGGAAGAGCATGATCAGGGCAGAAACCAGAATGGTCAGGCCTAAACGCTCATTGATCACAGACCAAACATTTTTGCCATAGGCAAAGGAATACTTCCAGTCGTGGTGGGAACCGTAGAGTCGATAGTAGGCAGAGTCGGTGGGGGTCCAGATGATGCCGGAGACCCATTTGAGGTATCTTTCGTGCATCGGCAGATCCAGGCCATACTCTGCACGCAGGGCATCTGCTTCTGCTTGGCTCATATATTCGCCTTCGGCGGCCAGCTTTGCAATTTCTCTGTCCACATAGTCTGCTTCCGGAAGCTGGATCACGATAAAGGTCAGCACGGAGATCAGAAACAGTGTGGGAATGAACATCAAAAGCCGTTTAAGAATATAGCGTACCAGATCTTTCCTGAAAAACTCTCTCAGTTTTTCAAGGAAAGGCTGCTTTGCATTTACCATTGTGTCATCCATGAAATTTTCCTTTCAAAAAATTGGGGGGCGAGGGAACTGGAATCCCTGCCCCTCGTAAAATCTAGTTGTGGGGGTCGCTTCTAGCCGATGGGCAGATGATGTTTACCTGTTCGGTGATTAGCTTGGGAATCCGATCCAGCAGCTCCGGCCAGGTTATGAATTGCTCACAATTCAACTTTTCCAAAACAAACTCCATGCTTGGACGAAAGGTATAATGGGTGCGGATGTAATTGGTGATTTTTATATCAAGGCAGTCATTTGTTTCTACTGCGCCATTTAAGAATGTCGGCAGAAGAAGTCCTCCGCCTGCCTCGGATGTACAAGCAGTGTGAAATTGCGGATGTAATTCAAACAATTCGGGGTTTGGCATCATTGCGTGTTTTCCCGGCTGAGCATACAGAATTGGATGCGTTCCGTCCATTCGGAATGTACCGACCCCGGCTGCGCGAAGTCGCATCCCGTGAAAACTGCACCAGCAGTCGATCACATTTCCGGCAGCATCGATTGCCACCCAAATGTGCTCAAGATCGTACATATGCTGAATATCATAATCATAATAGATTGCATATTCAATGATGGCCTGCGCCCCCACCTGCGCCGGATCAACGATCCATTTCGGAAAGCTTTCTGACTGCACTTTCTGGGTGAAAATGGTGTAGCCAACAAATCGGATGGGGAATGGTTCTCTGCTGTCTTTATAAATGTGGGGGTGGTAGCGAAAAACCATTTCTCTTTGCCAATCATTCATACAATTGGCCTCCTTTGATCCTACTAAAACGAAATTGAGGGCGGGGAAACTGGCTTCCCCGCCCCCCAAATTCTAGATATGTGTTATGCTTGAAAGTGGATCACTGAGCCTTGAACAGGTTCTCGTAGTGAACGATGTTGGCGTACATGTACAGGTCAGCGTGAACCAGGTTATCGGGATGGTTCTTCAAGCTGGAGCTGACCAGATTGTAGATACCTTCGCTCTGCAGGTAAGCGATGGTCCACAGATTTTCCTTGTGGATCTCGTAGATCTCCAGGTTGTAGGCATCTCTTTCATCAGTGTTGGGAGTTGCTTTCCACTTCTTCCAGATCTCGACCAGCTTGGCCATGTCGCCGGTGGGCTCTACGCCGCTGGCACCGTTGGTGCCGACCCAGGTACCGAACTCGCCGTACCATTCAGCAGCCTGCTCGGTGGGAACGAAGGGAGCAACACGGTCCTTCATGGACAGGCCGCCGATGGAGGTGTGGGGTCCCAGAATTGCGGTCCAGTTGTTGTTGTCGACCTCCATGTCGAATGCTGCCATTTCAAATTCCTTCCAAGCAGTCTTGATGCCAACAGCATTGTAGTACTGCTCCAGGACAGGATACTGGTTTGCGGCACCGGAGTCCAGATAGCCGTAGAAGGTCAGCAGGAAGTCAGAACCGTCTGCGAAGTCGTAGAAACCGTCGCTGCCCATCTTCAGGCCGCACTCTTCCAGCAGCTTCTTAGCGGTGGCCACATCATACTCGGTCCACTTGGTCATCCATTCTGCGTCATAGCCGAAGTTGCCTTCCTGAGGAGCGCACTGACCGGGCAGCAGGAAGCCGTCGGACAGCAGTTCGGAGACCTGGTTACGGTCAACGGCGATGGAGATGGCCTGACGGAACTTAACGTTATTGAACAGATCTGCGTAGTTCTTGTCGGTGTGGGTGTAGTTGAAGGTGACCTTCA
>CAYROJ010000006.1:0-26329 GCA_964425865.1 uncultured Oscillospiraceae bacterium
TACAGCATCCGGGCTTCTTTTACAACTGTAAACTTTCCCAAATATCCTGTGAATTCTCTCTGTTCTTCGCATTTTTAGGTGGATAATGTAAAAAATCCCAGGCATCTTTCGATGCCTGGGAGCCGTACTTATTCCGCGACCAGTGCCTTTTCCTGGCAGTATTTGATGATTCCGCGGCGGGTAACGATGCCGATAAACGCATCCTTATCATCCACCACCGGGACAAAGTTCTGGTAAGTCGCCCGCTCGATCAACTCATGCATGGAGGTGTTGACTCGAACGGGAATATTGTCCTTTCGCCGGGAAATCTCCATAATGCGCCGGGCCTCCGCCTGCCGCATATCCATGTAGCACATATTTTTCAGCGCCCAGAGCAGGTCGCCCTCTGTCAATGTGCCCCGGTATTCTCCCCGGCGGTTGAGGATGGGCAGAGCCGCAAAGCCAACGGACTCCATTTTTTCCAAAGCCTGACGGATGGTAAAATCATCGTATACATAATGACACATGGCTTTCGGTGTCAAAAAGAATAGGATATTGTTCATAAAGTCTCCTTTACTTCGGTAGTCGTTTGCTTTCTACCTTGCATATACATTATAGCACATCCATTCTCAGAAAACATGAAAATTTGTTGTATGGACAGCCAATCCACCGCCGAAAATTTCTGTATACTTTTGTGTATATCTACCAATTCTACTGTCGGTAGACACCTCTACTCCCTTCTTTCGGTGGACTCTACCAGCAAAAAGGATTATAGTGAAGCCATCGAAAGCAAAGGAGCAGCATTTCAAATGGCAAAACGAATCAAACTTTCCGATCGACTACTTCCGGACTATACCAAGGGCGAAGAGATCATGAATATGGTCACCCACATCGTTGGAGGTGGGCTGGGCGTGATTGCTCTGGTGCTGTGCATGGCAAAGGCCATCGTCTGGGGCAACGGCTATGACTTGGCCGGAGCGCTGATCTATGGCATCAGTATGATCACCCTGTACACCATGTCCAGTGTCTACCACGGTCTTCGTCCCGGTACCGGCAAAAAAGTGATGCAGGTGCTGGATCACTGCACCATTTATTTCCTCATCGCCGGAACTTATAGCATCATCGCCCTTTCTGCCCTGCGAAAGGTAGATCCACGAATCGGCTGGGGCATTTTTGCATTCCAGTGGGCGCTGACCGCCCTTTCCGTTACGCTCACAGCCATTGATTTGAAAAAGTACAACATCTTTTCCATGATCTGCTATATCTTTATGGGCTGGTGCATTATTTTCTTCCTGCCCCAGACCAAGCAGGCTCTGACCGATGCCGGGTTTTGGTGGCTGTTCGCCGGGGGCGTAGCTTATACCATTGGCGCTGTGCTCTATGGCATCGGCTCAAAAAAGCGGTGGATGCACTCTGTGTTCCACATTTTCGTGGTATTGGGCAGCATTTTGCAATTTGTGTGCATCATCTTCTATGTGCTATAAGGTCACTGATAGATGCCGCCAATCTTTCCGACACACCAAACAAGCCTCCCCTTTTGGGGAGGCTTGTTTCATTATGGCAGGTACTGTATATCGCACCTCTGTTCTGCTGTATTTTTCGTGATACGGGCCCATTCTGAAAATTCTTCGATTATTTTTATATACTTCAAGTTCTCTTGATTTTTTCCGCTTTTCCATGATAGAATAAGCTTATCTCAAAAAATAATTGACGGAGGTTTTCCCATGGCTAACAAATATGCAGGTACGCAAACGGAGAAAAATCTGCTGGCTGCTTTTGCCGGTGAAAGTGAGGCACGCAACAAGTATACCTACTTTGCATCCAAGGCAAAAAAGGACGGCTACGAGCAGATCGCAGCTCTATTTTTGAAGACGGCCGAAAATGAAAAGGAGCACGCCAAGCTCTGGTTCAAGGAGCTGAACGGCATTGGCTCCACCGCTGAAAATCTGGCTTCCGCAGCCAACGGTGAAAACTACGAATGGACCGATATGTACGCAGGCTTTGCCGAAACCGCCGAAAAAGAGGGCTTTCCGGAGCTGGCCGCCCGATTCCGTCTGGTGGCTGAGATCGAAAGACACCATGAGGAGCGCTATCGTGCGTTGCTCAAAAATGTAGAGACTGCTCAGGTCTTCGCCAAAAGCGATGTCAAAGTCTGGGAATGCCGCAACTGCGGTCATATCGTGGTGGGCACCAATGCGCCGGAGGTTTGTCCCACCTGTAATCATCCCCAGAGCTATTTTGAGATCCACGCAGAAAACTACTAATATCTGCCCGCCTTTCTGCAAAGGAAGGTGGGCTCCCTGCATTTTCGGTCAAATCATCCCATATCTGTCCATCATTTTTGCACAAGAAAAGTAATCAAAACGACATTTCTCGTGTCATAATGGCATTATTTTGCACTTTTTTCTCGTTTTGTCAGTTTTTACCATCAATCTGATAACGCAATGTCTCTTTTTCTGTTTTACCATACAACAAAAGGGGGGATTGTATGGTTGCAGAACGAATTCGGTATCTTCGAGAGCAAAAAGGATTATCGCAGGCGGATCTTGCGAAGCGGCTGGGTATTAGTCGTTCCAGCGTCAATGCATGGGAACTGGGTATCTCCCTGCCTTCCACACAGTATATCGTGGAACTGGCCGGAATGTTTAAAGTTTCCACCGACTATCTGCTGTGTGTAGATAGTACCGCCAGCGTCAGCGTAAAAGGTCTAACCGACAACGATATTCAACTGGTACATTCGCTGATCTGTCACCTCAGCTCGAAAAATCGACGCTCCGATATATAAGTAATTCCGAGTGGCCGTTGGCTACTCGGAATACTTTTTATGCGATATTGATCATTGAAGCACCGCCGCCAATGACTGACCAGCTGTTCGGCAAATCCAGAGTTGTCAGCTTGCGCCCCATGTATCTATTCAGCGAAAATGCGTACATTACACACGCCTTCCCTCTTTTTAATTTGCGGGTGCCTATGTAAAATGCTCTGCCAGACATTCGGTAATATTCTGTTCTCTTTAATAGCATAAAAAGATCGCCACAGAAGCTTCTGTGACGATCTTGATTTATTCAGCATGGTCATCCAGCAGTGTGGTGTCGGATGCTTCTTCGATGGTACGGCCTTCCATACAGGCAGCAAACTGCTTTCCTGTCATAGACTCATGCTCCAGCAGGAAATCAACCACCCTCTGGAAAGGAACCGCATTGTCGCTGAGCAGCTGCTTACAATGCTCATAGGCCTTATCGATCAGGTTTTTCACCTCATCATCGATGGTAGCCGCCACTTTTTCAGAATAGCTCTTGGTGGTCTGGTAGTCCCGACCGATGAACACTTCTCCACCATCCAGATAGGAAACAGCCCCCAGCTTCTCGCACATACCATAGCGTGCCACCATATCCCGGGCCAATTTCGTTGCACGGTCAATATCGTTGGACGCCCCCACAGAAATATCGCCGATATACAGGGCTTCTGCCACACGGCCACCCAGGAGACTAACGATCTCCTCGTACATCTCATTTCTTGTCATGTTGGAAGCATCGTCCTTGGGCACAGACCAGGTCGAGCCAAGGGACTGGCCTCTAGGCACGATGGTGATATGCTGCACGCCGCCCACCGTAGGCAACAGGTGCATGGCCACGGCGTGGCCAGCCTCATGGATTGCTGTTGCCTTCAGATCATGGCGCTGCCGCAGGTGGCTGCGCTTAGCAGGGCCTGCGGTAATTTTCATCATAGCCTCGTTAATGTCAGCCATGGATAGTGCCTGCCGATCATCCCGAGCCGCCATAATGGCCGCTTCATTCAGAAGATTGCTCAAATCTGCACCGGTAAATCCGGGGGTAGCACGTGCGACGGTTTTCAGATCCACTTCTTCATCCAGCCGCTTGCCCTTGGCATGAACCTTCAAAATATCCGTTCTGCCCTTCACATCCGGGCGACCCACATAGATCTGGCGGTCAAAACGGCCGGGACGCAGAAGTGCCGGATCCAGAATGTCCGCCCGGTTCGTAGCCGCCAGAACAATAACGCCTTCGGTACGACCAAAGCCATCCATTTCCACCAACAATTGGTTCAAGGTCTGTTCACGCTCATCATGGCCACCGCCCAAGCCGGTGCCACGCTTACGGCCGACGGCATCGATCTCGTCAATAAAAATAATGGCAGGAGCGATCTTCTTTGCCTGAGCAAACAGGTCACGAACACGGCTGGCACCCACGCCCACATACATTTCCATAAAATCCGAGCCGGAGATGGATAAGAACTGCACATCCGCCTCCCCTGCTACGGCTCTTGCCAGCAGGGTCTTGCCCGTACCGGGAGGGCCCACCAGCAACAGACCATGGGGGATCCGTGCGCCGATTTGGGTATATTTGTGAGGATCCCGAAGAAAATCCACCACTTCAGCCAGTTCGGCCTTTTCCTCGTCCGCACCGGCCACATCATCAAAGGTCACTTTTCGATTATCCGCCACGCCCAGAACTGTTCTGGCCTTGCCAAATTGGTTCATGGAATTGGCGGCATTGGCACGGCCTGCCAAAAATGCCCAAATGAGGATCAGCACCAGTCCAACGATCAATAAAGGAAAAATCAGATCGTAATAGGAAGTCTTTTCCTCTGCGTTGAAGCGGTAGCTTTGCAAAATTCCGTCGGCATCCTGCTGCTCGATCAAATCCCACATTTCCCTGCGGAAGGCATCGGCACTGCCGATGCTTGCTGTCAGGTTTTTCTCTCCGTCATAGGGTTTGTACAGTTCCAGCCGAATGGTATCGCCTGTGACCGTAAAACTCTTGACCAGCTCTTCTTCAAAGAGCATTTTCACTTCTGAATAGGCAACGCCTTTGTTCATGCCGGAAAACAAGCCGGTGATCACCGAGCAGATCACTACCAGGACGATCAGATAAAGAAAGATGGAAAAAAAGTTGCGTTTTTTCAAAATAATGTTTCTCCTTACTTTGCGTAAGCCTCAGGCTTTAAAATACCCACATAAGGCAGATTGCGATATTGTTCATTGAAGTCCAGGCCATAGCCCACCACAAAAGCATTGGGAATGGCAAAACCCACATAATCAGCTTCCATTTGAACATCAGGAAGACGGCCTTCCGGCTTGTCCAACAGCGTGCAGACCTTCAGCGATGCTACACCTTTGCTACGCAGGTGCTGACACACAAATTGCAGTGAACGGCCCGTATCCAGAATATCCTCCAGTATGACCACATGGCGTCCCTTCAGATCCTCAGACACATCCTGACGCACCCGAATATTTCCGGTAGACTGTGTTCCTTCATAAGAAGAGATCCACATAAAGTCCAGTTGGCAGGGCGCATGGAATGCACGGATCATATCCGCATAGAACACGACAACACCCTTCAAAACACCGACAAATATCGGGTTTTTATCGGCATACTCCTGCATGAGTTCCTGTCCCAATTGCGCAATACGAGCCTTGATCTGTTCTTCCGAGAGTAGTACTTCCTGAATATCCTTATGCATGGTTCCCCTCCAAAAAATTATATCTTTTTAAAAACAAACTGCATTGCAGGTCTTTGCGAGGAAATTCTGTTTTGGTTCACGCCAATATTATAAACCGCCAGTACGCCCTCCTCATCTGCCAACACCGGAACAAGTGGGCGCTGGGAGGCTGGGATCTTGCGGTCGATAAACAGTTTTTTTAAGGATTTGGTTCCGCCATGCAGACGCATTTCATCGCCGGACCGGCGGCTGCGCAGGACGACCTGTCCCACAGGGGCAACTGTAAAAATACTTTCCGTATTGATGCATTCTTCTCCAACACAGCAAATCACTTTCAGTCCCAATGACCGAAGCACCGTTTCACCGGGGCAATTGAGTACGATTTGCTCCATGGTCTGCTGGGGTTTTATGCGCAGAGTACCATAGCAGCGCTCTACGGTCACGCCGCCGGGCAAATGCGCCTGTGCCGAAGGCTTTTCAGAAAAGATCAGATCTTCCACGGCGCTGATATGCCGGTATTCCGGCTCCCGAACGCCATTCTCTTTTAAGAAATTCTCAACGATGCGGTTGCGAAGGGCGCTTGTCATCTGCCGCAGGTCTTCCACCTTCAAGGTCGCCTGTGCTCTGGCCTGCTGCTGCAAAAAAGCCTCATCCTGCCGCAAAGTCAAGGCCATAGCAGACAGATTTTCCGCAATTTTGGGGTTTTCCCCTTTTAGCAGTGGCATTACATGGTGGCGCAGACGATTGCGCAGAAAAGCATCTGTTTCATTGGAGCTGTCCTGAACAAAATTCAGGCAATACTCTTCCAAAAACTCCAGCACATCTGTCCGCGTCACATTCAACATAGGGCGGATGACCTTGCCGTTGACCGGCGCAATGCCCCCCAAGCCCTTCAGCCCCGTTCCTCGCACCAAATGCAAAAGAACCGTTTCTGCATTATCGTCGGCGGTGTGAGCCGTGGCGATTTTCCCAGGCAAGGTGGCAAAAAAGGCATATCTTGCTTCTCTTGCGGCCGCTTCCAGGCCTTTTTTCCCTGCTTTGACCGCTCCCGTTCCTACAAAAAGCGGAATGTCATAACGGTCACAAAGGCTACGGACGAATTGCTCGTCCCGGTTAGACTCTTCTGCACGCAGATTGTGGTTGAAATGGGCAGCAGACAGAGTAAATTGAAACTTTTCCCGGAGCAAATACAGGGCAAACAGCAGTGCCGTGGAGTCTGCTCCTCCGGAAAGAGCGCAGACGATCTTGTCCCCAGGGGAGATCAGATCGTATTGGCGCACAAAGGCGCTCAGCTTATTCAGCATGCTTCCACTCCCGGTCTGTAAAGGCTTGATACTGGCCGATCCATTGCAGTTTCACCGTACCGGTTTCTCCGTGACGATTTTTGGCAACGATGCACTCGGCAATGCCCTTATCTTCGGAATTTTCATGGTAATACTCATCACGGTACAGGAACATGACCGAGTCAGCGTCCTGCTCGATGGCGCCGGATTCTCTTAAATCAGACAAGATCGGTCGCTTATCTGTACGGCTTTCCACCGCACGGGAAAGCTGAGAAAGGCAAATAACAGGCACATTCAGTTCCTTTGCCATAATTTTAAGGCTTCTGGAAATCTCGCCCACCACGGTCACACGGTTATCACCACCGCCCTTTCCGTAGCCGGAGCCTTGCATCAGCTGCAAATAGTCGATGATCACCAGACCCAGATTTTCCACTCTGCGGCATTTGGCGTTGATATCAGCAACGGTAACGGAAGGATTGTCATCAATACGGATGTCTGTCTGAGCCAGAGCAGCAGAAGCCATACACAGCTTTGTCCACTCTTCTTCACTGAGCTTACCGGTAGCCAGCTTTTGCAATTCTACAAAGCTCTCGTTGGCCAGCAGTCTCATGGCCAACTGCTCACGGGACATTTCCAAGTTAAAAATGGCCACGGTTTTCTTGTACTTTTTCGCCACATTCACGCCGATATTCAAGGCAAACGCAGACTTACCCATGGCAGGACGGGCAGCGATCAGCAGCAGGTCCGATTTATTCAGGCCGTTGATCTTAGTATCCAGATCCCGCAGACCGGAGGAAAGGCCGGGGATGGCAGAATCTGACTGGCTCAGCTCTGTCAAATGGTCGAAAACCTTGTGCAGGACAGTGCCGATATGTTCCAAAGAGTCTCCACGCTCACCTTTTCGCAGAGCGTAGATTTTCTTTTCCGCAGATTCCAGCATTTCAGCCGGGGTACCGACCTGAGACTGGACGGTTTCAGAAATATCCACCGCCGCCTGTGCCAGTCCCCGGAGCATGGCCTTGTCCCGGACAATGTTGGCATAACGCACCGCATTGGCCGCCGTGGGGGTTATATCCATTAATTGCAGAACATAATCCCGGGAATTATCGTGGTACACGCCCATTTCCCGCATTTTGTCCAGCACCGTCACCGGGTCGATGGTCTGGGAGTAATTAAACATGGTGTAGATGGCTTCGTAAATCTCCCGGTTCTGCTGCAGGTAAAAGTCTTCCGGCTTGATAATTCCGATCACATCGGCAACACAGCGGCTGTCGATGAGGATGGAACCAAGGACAGACTGCTCCGCTTCCAGAGACTGGGGTGCCTGCCGGGTCAATAATTCATCCATGTTGTTTCTCCTTCTCTCTTCCCTTACATCGCACATAAAAGGCAATTGGCCTTTTTCAAAACTTCCTTTAGATCCTCAAATGTCAGCGTATCCATCGCCTGTTCATAGGGCATCAGTGCCACATCTGTCACTTCTTCCGGCTGGCAATGGGGTGCTTGCCCTGCAAATTCCGCCAGAAAATAGACAGTGTTTTTGGTGTAGCCGGGTCTGCGCAGCAGCGGATAGTATAGTTCTTCACGGAAGCCGTCCACCAGTGTCACGGCCAGTCCCACTTCTTCAAAAATCTCCCGCAGCGCCGTTTCCTGCTCCGTCTCCCCCGGCTCCATGTGACCTTTTGGAAATCCGAAATCACTGTTGGTCTGGCGAATGACACAGTATTGTACTTGCCCCTTTTCCCGGGTAAATACAATGGCACCACAGGATTTTTCGGTCTTCATCAGGCTTCTTCGATCTTCACTGTCAGCGGTGCGCTGATCTCATAGCCCAGCTTGCAGGTGACGGTGTAAGTGCCCACAGACTTGATCGGATCGTTGATGACGATTTTCCGCTTATCCAGCTTGATGCCGCTGTTTTTTCCCAGCGCATCAGCAATTTCCTGGTTGGTAACAGAACCGAACAGACGGCCTGCACCACCGCCCTTGCAGGTAACGGTCAGGGTCAATTCACGGAGTTTATTTGCCGTTGCCAGTGCCTCGGCCTTTTCTTTGGCGATGCGCTCAGCAGTGGCCTTATCGTTCATACGCATGGTGTTGACAGCATCGGTGGTAGCCTCAATGGCCATTTTCCGGGGCAGCATATAGTTACGGGCGTAACCATCGGAAACCTCGATCATCTGGCCCTTCTTGCCTTTGCCTTTCACATCTTGCAACAAAATCACTTTCATAATGATACTCTCCTCATTTATTGTTCATAGTACTTTTCAATGGAATCCACCAGATCTGTCAGCACTTCCTGGACAGTTTTTCCGGTGATCTGAGCGCCGGCTGTGGCCGTATTGCCGCCACCGCCCAAAGGCTCCAAAATCATCTGAACATTGGCATCGCCAATGCTTCGAGCAGAAACATAGATCGTTTCCCCATCGGGATAGAGGACAAACGAGCAGGTAATGCCGGAAATATTCAGCATATCATCTGCTGCTTGGGCAGCCAGCACTCTGGTGGTGCCGGTATTGAGCGCCGCAATGGCGATCTCCTTGCGATAGACCCGAGCGGACTTGATGATCTGATACTTGGCCATGGTTTCCTGGAAATCGTTTTGCAGAAGCTTCTTCACTTCCACAGTGTCAGCACCCAGCCGCTTTAACACAGCTGCGGCCTCAAAGGTACGCTCGCCGACCCGGACATTAAAGCTCTTGGTATCCAGGAAAATACCGGCCATTAAGCTCTTGCTTTCGATCGGCAAAACATCTTTCTTGTCAACTGCATACTGCAACAGCTCTGTCACCAGTTCCGATGCAGAAGATGCATAGGGCTCATGGAGATTGACCACCACAGGGTCTATATACTCCGCTGCCCGACGGTGATGGTCAATGACACAAATACGGCTCATGGCATCCAGCAAAGGCTGGCACTCCACCTGATCCGGGCGGTTGGTGTCCACCACCACCAGCGTGCTGCGGTTATCCGCCTGCAACAGTGCATCATCACCGCTGATGAACACATTGGCATACTCCGGCACCTGCAAGATCTCCGCCAGCAGCTGCTTGGAAGAATTGAGCTCTCTGTCCATCACAATGTAGAATTTTTTATTCTTTTTCCGACACAGGCAGGCAACACCCATGGCTGCGCCCACCGCATCCAGATCCGCATTTCTGTGACCCATGATGAAGACCTGGCTACTGTTGCCGATCAGTTCCATCAGGGAATTGGCCGTCACACGGGAGCGAACCTTGCTTCTGCGATCCGCTTCCTTGGCATGGCCGCCGAAGAAGCTGAAATTCAGGCGATCCTTGATAACAGCCTGATCACCGCCACGGCTGAGGGCCATTTCAATGGACAGGGCGGCAAAATTGTAGCCTTCTTCAAAATCCGTGCCATCCACACCCAAACCAATGGAAATCGATGCAGACAGGCCGGAAGGATTGACAATTGCGTGCACATCTTCCAGAACCGGGAACTTTTCCTGCATAGCATTGTCCAGATCACGCTTTTCAAACACCAACAGGTATCGATTACGCTCCAATTTCCGAAGCAAGCCATGGTAGCCTTCCGCCCAGGTTGTAATAGCGGTATTAATATCCGCATCCATGGTAGAAATGGTGCTTTCCGGCAGGTTCATGGTCAATTCTTCGTAATTATCCACCAGAATGATGGCCACAACAGGACGAGAGCGAATGTACTCATCCCGAACCTGATACATTTCTGTCATGTCGCTAAGGTAGATCATGCCCAGAAGCATACCGTCATTTTCTTCCGAATGGATCAGCGTTCCGTAAATACGGTAGCGTCGTGCTCCTACGGTCATGTCGTAGGGATATTCGGATTTTCCTGCCGTCAGCCATTCCATCCCCAACCCCGGCAGAAGTCTGGCAATGTTGTCTTCCGGCAGGCTGTCTTTCATGCCGGTCACTTTTACGAACCGCTCACTGGCCCAGACAATTCCTCCATCCCCAAGGCGCACCAGTGCCATGGGCAGAGGGCTTTCTGTTCCTTTGGCAGTAATATCGGCAGTTTGGAATGTCTCCTGTACAAAGGCTTGAATTTCCTTATGCCGCTTTTGGCGAGTTACCATGTAGATGATGGTCATAATCGCTGTCAGAGCCAGACCGATGCCTGCCAAATAGAAATTCAGCATCAGACCCGCAGCCACACAGAAGCAAAGCATCAGCGCAAAACACCAGCTGTAACCGGGCCGGAACATTCTTCGTTTCTTTTTATTCATTCACACTCGCCTCCCAAATGGACATTAACGCCCATGATATGGTTATAATCCTGTTCATTATAACAAATGCGCTTGAAATTGGCAACACATTTTCAGATTTTCTTTCGCAAAAATGGGCTTAAAAAAGCTGTCGAAAAAAAATTGTATACTTTTTGCTTTGTTTGTGTTATAATTGGTCCAGTGTGCGCCGGGTGGGCAGACCCGGGCAAGCTGATCCGCCCCAGAACGCGGGGCTCACAAACAAAGATGTTGCAGGCGCTTTTTCCGTTTCCAAGGCGATACAGGGCCAAGGAAGGAACAAACGGCTGCCTGCTTGTTATGCCTTATTGGCTTTCAAAAAATGAAAGGAGTATTCTTTTGGCTGAAAAATTAAAAATTATCCCTCTTGGCGGTCTGGATGAGATCGGCAAGAACATCACCGTGCTGGAATACGGCAAAGACATGATCGTGATAGACTGCGGTCTGGGCTTCCCGGAAGAAGATATGTACGGCGTGGATCTGGTGATCCCGGACTTTACCTATCTGGTACAGAACAAGAAAAAGCTGCGGGGTATGTTCATCACCCATGGCCACGAAGATCACATTGGTTCCATCCCCTACTGTATGCAGCAGATCAATTGCCCCATTCACGGCACCGCCATGACCAACGGCCTGATCAAGCTGAAGCTGGAAGAGCACAAGCTGGCCGACAAGGTCAAGCTCATCACCCACAAGCCCGGCGACATGGTAAAAGCCGGATGCTTTACAGTGGAATTTATCCATGTGAACCATTCTATTGCCGATGCTGTTGCCTTCGCTATCCACACCCCCATCGGCACAGTGGTCATGACCGGTGACTTTAAAATCGACCCCACCGCCGGAGATGGCATGATCGATCTGGCCCGGTTGGGCGAGTTGGGCAACGAAGGCGTGCTGGCGCTGCTGGCTGACTCCACCAATGTGGAGCGTGCAGGCTACACCCCCAGTGAAAACATTGTCACCGAAAGCCTTGACCGGCAGTTCAAAAACTGCGATCAGCGGATCATTATCACAACCTTCGCATCGAATATGCACCGTCTGCAATCGGTGCTGAACATTGCTCATCGCCATGGCCGCAAGGTGGCCGTTACCGGCCGGAGCATGGAAAATATGCTGAAAGTTGCCCAGGAGCTGGGCTATTTGAAAGTACCTGCCAATACCATTGTAGAGCTGGGCAACATCAAGAGTCTGCCGAAGAACAAGGTGGTCATCGTGTCCACCGGCTCTCAGGGTGAAAACATGTCCGCCCTGCACCGGATGGCCTTTAATACCCACCGTCAGGTAGACATCGTAGCCGGTGACCGGATCATCATTTCCGCATCCGCCATTCCCGGCAACGAAAAGGCTGTTTCCAAGATCATTAATGCGCTCTACCGCAAGGGCGCAGAGGTGATCTACGACAAAAGCGAAGGTCTTCATGTGTCCGGCCATGCCTGTCAGGAGGAGCTGAAGATCATCCATGGCCTTGTAAAGCCCAGATTCTTCATTCCCGTCCACGGCGAACAGCGTCATCTGCAAATCCACGGCAAGCTGGCCACCGCCATGGGCATGAATCCCAAACGGATCATCATCGGCGAAGTGGGCAATATCATTGAGTTGTCCGCCAAAACCGCCAAGCTGGGCGGCATTGTCCCCTCCGGCATCGTGCTGGTGGACGGCACCGGTGTCGGCGATGTGGGCAGCGTAGTGCTGCGTGACCGCAAGCACTTGGCTGAAGACGGCATGATCGTGGTCTGTGTCAACATCAGCAGCGAGGACGGTGGCATCATCACCGGCCCCGACATCATCACCCGTGGCTTTATCTATGTGAAAGAGTCGGACGAGCTGATGGAGGAGCTGCGCAATGTGGCATTGGAAGCCATTGACCGCTGCGGCCGCAAGAGAGTCCGTGACCGTGCTGCCATCAAGTCCGCCATCAAAAACGATCTCAGCGGCTACCTGTATAAGCACACCAAGCGCAACCCCATGATCCTGCCCGTTATCATGGAAGTATGATCCTGCCGCCCTCCCACCGGGAGGGCGGCTTTTTCTTGCAAAACCCGGCTACTCGTGCTAAAATAGAGAAAATCCACAACAAGGAGCCGCCCTATGCGCTATTATTTTGCCCCCATGGAGGGCATCACCGACAGCATTTACCGCCGCTTGCACCACAAGTATTTCCCCGGCATTGACCGCTACTATATGCCCTTTCTGTCGCCGACCATGCACCGCACCCTCTCACCCAAAGAGAAACGGGAGCTGCCACCGGCAAACAGTGTTCCATTTGTGGCTATCCCTCAAATCCTGACAAAAAATGCCGAGGACTTTCTATGGGCTGCCGCACTTTGTCAGCAGCTGGGCTATGAGGAAGTGAATCTAAATGTGGGCTGTCCCTCCGGCACCGTGGTTTCCAAGGGAAAGGGAGCCGGAATGCTCCGAAGTGCTGACGAACTGGATGCTTTTTTTGAAAAGATCTTCAAAGAAAGTCCCATTTCCATCAGTGTCAAAACCCGTCTGGGCATCGAAAATGCCGAGGAATTCCCTGCCCTGTTGGAAGTTTTCAACCGCTATCCCATTCGGGAGCTGACGGTGCATCCTCGAGTGCGCAAGCAGTTTTACAACGGCAGTGTGGACATGGCTATGTTCCGCTACGCTGCGGAACATAGTAAAAATTCCGTCTGCTATAACGGCAATCTTACCTGTTTGGAGGATATTTCCGCCTTTTCTGCTCAGTTTCCGCAAATCAAGGCGGTCATGCTGGGCAGAGGGCTCATCGGTGATCCCGGAATGCTTTGTCCCGGCGGCACCACCTCCGAAACTCTGGAAAAATTCACCACAGAGCTGCTGGATGCTTACATAGAAGCCTTCGGCGGTGCCCGCAATGCCATGTTCCGCATGAAAGAAAACTGGGGCTTTTTGCTGCACCGCTTTGAAGGCAGTGAAAAACTGGGCAAACAGCTGCGCAAAACCACAGATGTTGAAGAATACAGAGCCCTTACCGCCCAGATCATCCACACCCTGCCTTTGGCAGAAAAACTGCGAGCCGATTGGTAAACCAACGGCCTCTGAAGCATTGTCTTCAGAGGCCGTTTCTCAATTTTTATCCCAGGGACACATAGGCCAGTGCGATCTGCTCGTAAGAAACCTTCATTTCGTACTGTTCCATCATTTCATTGATCATTTTCTCACTTTGCTCGTTGAGATAAGCCTGCTGGGTCTTGGTCTTCCAGGTGTCTTCCCCACGGGCGGAGAAGAACATGATATGATAGCCAAACCGGGTCTCCACAATGCCATAGTCGCCGACTTTTCGGTTTTCATCAAAGCACCAGTCGTTAAAAGAGGCCACCATATATCCTTCTGCTACATCCTTGCACAAGCCACCGGCTTCACCGTTGCTATCGGCAGTATGCTCTTTGGCCAGAGCTGCAAAGTTTTTTTCTGTGGGGTTTTCCAGCCACTTGGCCAGGATCTCCTCAGCCTTGGCTTTGGCTTCTGCGGCTGCTTCGGCATCCTTAAAGGTGATGGTGCCGTCCTCATTTTCCGTGCCATCTGCTTTAATAAGGATATGGCGCACATCAATGGTATAGCTGCCATCCTGCTTGATACCATTGCCTTCCAATGTTTCCTTGTTTTTCTGGAAATAAGCATCCAGCTGTTCATCGGTCAGCTTTTCAAAGGCATTGTAGCGCTGCCCCAGGTACATATAACCATTGTAGTACACTTCCATATAGGATCTGTAATCGGCCATGGTCACATTGCTGCCACACTGTGCCTGCAAAAATGCATCCGTATCATCGTACCCCTGCTGTTTTGCCAGGTCTGCCATAGTGGTATCCAGATTGTCCAGGTATTCCTGTAATTCACTATCCAGCTGGAAGTTATTCTTTTCAGCCTCCAAGGCCAGAGTTTGATACTGCTGCCAAGTGCTGATGGCCGACTCCAGGAAATACTGCTGCCATGTATAGCCTTCCTTGAACGCACATTCCTGCGCATCCAAGGGCTTGGTATAGTCCAGGCCAAAATAGCTCAAATAATAGCTGAATTCGTTGACGAAATTGATCAGTTCCATCTGGTAATAGATCTGCAACTGGCCGTTGGTCAATTGCACATCACCCAGTGTCGCCACCACGGTATCCGCACCCTTCACAGCATCCTCGCTGGAAACGGTATACCCTTTTTTACCGCAGTACTGACAAACCTGATCCACATACTTGTGGCTGACAGTGGGAATCGCTTCGGTCTGGGTTTCTCCACAGGAGCATTTGCGAACTTTTTCTCCTGCTTTGGTACAATCCGCCTCAGAAAGGATTTCCCAATCCCCGAATTTGTGCTCATGCTCCGGCAATCCACAGATCACCAGATAAAACACCAGTGCCAGCACTGCCATTGCTGCAATGCATCCGGATACGGCGGCAATACGCTTCCAGCTTTTCACCTTTGCATCTGCCTGGGCTTGCGCAGCCTGTACCGGAATTTCGCTCTGCTCAATGGCAGACTCCACAGGTAATCCCTCTTCCTGACCATTGTCCTTGCCGCAGAAGGGGCAGAACCTTCCGTTATCCGGCATTTCTTCGCCACAAAACTTACACTTCATAGTTTTCCTCTTTCTTCCAATGGTATATTGGATGAATTTTCTTATCAAGTTTACCATGCCGCAACCGCAAAAGCAAGGGTGTTAAATGAATATTTACAATTTTTCCACATTGCCAAAACACGCCACATTGCCAAAACACGCCAAAATACTTGCAAAAAGCCAGTTGAACTGCTATAATAAATTATTAAGATTTTAGCCCTCAAAGGAGCATAAAAATGGAGACAAAAACCACCGTCATTTCTCAGGAACAGCTGCTGGAGCAGCACACCTATTGTGATAAAATCAGTGCCTATTGGCACAGTGCAGGCCGCACTCCCCTGGCCTATGTAGAAACCTACGGTTGCCAGCAGAACGAAGCCGACTCCGAGCGGATCCGTGGAATGCTGAAAGAATGCGGCTATGGCATTGCCGACGAAGCGGAAGGTGCAGATGTGGTGGTGATGAACACCTGTGCCATCCGGGAACACGCAGAGCAGCGTGTTTTCGGCAATCTGGGTGCTCTGACCCACACCAAACGCCGCCACCCGGAGCAAAAGATCTTTCTGTGCGGCTGTATGGCCGGTCAGGAAGTAGTGACCACCCGCATTAAAAACAGCTATCCCCATGTGGACGGCGTGTTTTCCACCCACCATCTTTGGCAGTTTGCGGAAATTCTATACAAGGTGCTCACCTCTTCCAAGCGCCAGTTCTACATTGCAGATGAAGCAGGCTCCATTGCTGAAGGCCTGCCTGTTGTACGCAGCAACACTTTAAAAAGCTGGGTCTCCATTATGTATGGCTGCAATAATTTCTGCACCTACTGCATCGTTCCCTATGTCCGTGGCCGGGAGCGCAGCCGCAAGCCGGCAGACATCCTAGCCGAGTGCCGGGAGCTGGTGGCCAATGGCTGCAAGGAGATCACCCTGCTGGGTCAGAATGTAAACTCCTACGGCAAGGATCTGGATTGCGGAGTGGATTTTGCCGATCTTCTGGCAGAAATCGCCAACATCGAAGGGGATTTCCTCATCCGTTTCATGACCAGCCACCCCAGAGATGCTTCTTATAAGCTGTTTGATACTATGGCATCTTCGCCCAAGATTGCCAAGCAGCTGCACCTGCCCTTCCAGTCCGGTTCTTCCCGGGTGCTTAAAGCCATGAACCGGCACTATGACCGGGAAAAATATCTGGACAAGGTCACCTATGCCAAAAAGGTCATGCCGGAATTGGTGCTCACCTCCGATGTGATCGTGGGCTTCCCCGGAGAAACGGAAGAAGAATTTGAAGAGACCATTTCCCTCATCGAGACCGTCCGCTACGATTCCCTGTTTACCTTTATTTTTTCTCCCCGCCCCGGCACTCCTGCCGCATCCATGGAGGACAACACCCCGAAGGCGGAGAAAAATCACCGCTTTGACCGGCTCTGTGCCGTCCAAAATCAGATCTCTGAGGAGATCCACGCCGGATATGTGGGGCGCACCTTCCGGTGTCTTGTGGACGGTCGGGACAAGGAGCATCTCACTGCCCGTACCGAAGGCGGTCGCCTGGTTCGCTTTGAAGGCAGCGATGATCTGATCGGCACTTACCAAAACATCGCCATTATAAGCTCCAGCACCTGGAGTTTGCTGGGCGAATTGAGATAATAAAAAATCATAGAAAGAGGTTATGCCCTATGGCGAAACCTGAAAAAGAATTGACCCCCATGCAACGGCAGTACCATGCCATCAAAGCACAAAATCAGGACTGCATCCTGTTCTTCCGTCTGGGCGACTTTTATGAAATGTTTGACGAGGATGCCCGTGTCGCTGCTCAGGAATTGGATCTGACCCTGACCACCCGTGACCGGGGCAAGCCTAAAGAAGAGCAGACCCCCATGTGCGGCGTTCCTTTCCACAGTGTAGATGCCTACATCGCCCGACTGGTTTCCAAGGGCTACAAGGTGGCCATTTGCGAGCAGATGGAAGACCCGGCCACTGCCAAAGGGCTGGTAGAGCGAGATGTGACTCGCATCATCACCCCCGGTACGGTCACCGAAAGCTGCATGCTGGAAGAAAGCCGTAACAACTACTTCGCCGCACTCTACGGCGAAGGCGGTAAATTCGGCCTTGCGTTCTGCGACATTTCCACCGGAGAGTTTTATACCACCGTCTGCCCCAGTCTGGATGCTGCGGTATCGGAAATCGGCCGCTTTGCCCCCACGGAGATCATTCGCTTCGGCGAAGGGGTGGTGGGTGATGCTATCAATGATGCACTGTTCCGCCGGATGCACTGCTGTGTAGACGAGGGAACGGCAGATGTATTTGACTTAGAAAGCGCTGAAAAAGCACTGGAGCAGCAGTTTCATGTTTCCATTGCTCAACTGGGTCTGGGAGGACTGCAATTGGCTGTGATGGCTGCAGGCGGTCTGCTGCAAACTCTGCTGCAGCTGCAAAAAAACAATCTACCCCACCTGCGCAGCGTACAGTATTACACCACAGGCCGCTTTATGGAGCTGGATCTGGATGCCCGGCGCAACCTGGAGTTGACAGAAACCATGCGTTCCAAGGAAAAGAAAGGCTCTCTTTTGTGGGTGCTGGACAAGACCCGAACCGCTATGGGCGGCCGAATGCTCCGTTCCTGGATGGAAAAGCCTCTGCTGGATGTGCTTGAGATCACCCGTCGCCATGAAGCCGTAGAAGAACTGGTGTCCTCCCCTATCAACCGGGGAGAACTGGAGCAGGCGCTTTCTGATGTAACAGATTTCGAGCGTGTGATGGCTCGCATCACCACCGGCACCGTCAATTGCCGTGATCTTTTAGGCTTTGCCCATGGCCTGCGTGCCCTGCCTCAGGTAAAAGCTCTGCTTGGCCGTGCGGAAGCGCCTATGCTGCAAAAGCTGGCCGATGCCATTGACACTTTGCAGGAATGTGCCGACCGGATCGAAGCCACCATTGTTGACGATCCTCCTCTGACCATTCGGGAAGGCGGCATCATCCGCCCAGGTGCAAATGAAGATGCCGACCGTCTGCGTGAACTGATGGAAGGCGGTGCAGGAACCATCGCTGCCATCGAAGCATCTGAAAAGGAAGCCACAGGCATCCGCACTCTAAAGGTTGGCTTTAACAGGGTTTTTGGATATTATATCGAAGTTTCCAAATCCTTTATTGACCAGGTTCCCGGCCACTACATCCGCAAGCAGACTCTTACAAACTGCGAGCGCTACATCACTCAGGAGCTGAAGGATCTGGAAACCCAGGTGTTGACCGCCAAGGATCGGCTGACCGCTCTGGAATATCAGATTTTCACCGAGCTGCGGGAATTTTTGGCACAGCAGGCCGCCCGGGTTCAGTTCACCGCCGCCGCAGTGGCCGCTGCGGACACTCTGTGTTCCCTGGCAGCCGTAGCTGTCCAGCGGGGCTATTGCCGCCCGGATATAACCCTGGGCAGCGAAATCTCCATTACCGACGGTCGCCACCCAGTGGTAGAAGTAATGCTCAAGGATGCTCTGTTTGTACCTAACGATACCAGCTTGGGCAGTGCCGATAATCAGGTGTCCATCATCACAGGCCCGAATATGGCCGGTAAATCCACCTATATGCGCCAGGTAGCACTGATCGTGCTGATGGCACAGATGGGGTCGTTTGTCCCTGCTCGTTCTGCCCGGCTGGGTATTGTTGACCGGGTATTTACCCGAATCGGTGCCAGTGATGATCTGGCCTCCGGCCAATCTACTTTCATGGTCGAAATGGCAGAGGTGGCCTCTATTTTGAAGCACGCCACCAGCCGAAGCCTGCTGATTTTGGACGAGATTGGCCGTGGCACTTCCACTTACGATGGTATGTCCATCGCCCGGGCAGTGCTGGAATATGCAGCCAATCCTAAAAAGCTGGGCGCAAAAACCCTTTTTGCCACCCATTACCATGAGCTTTCCACCATTGAAAATGAGCTGTCCAATGTAAAGAATTACAACATTGCTGTAAAAAAGCGGAACGACCAGATGATTTTCCTTCGAAAGATCGTCCCCGGTGCTGCTGACGACAGCTACGGCGTAGAAGTGGCGAAGCTGGCCGGTCTGCCCAGCTCCGTTATCAGCCGTGCAAGAGAAATCCTTGCAGAGCTGGAAAGCGGCACAGCTGCTCCTGTGATGGCCCCCCGGGAGGCAGACGATCAGGTGAGTATGCTGGATCTTCGCAGCAATCAGGTCTGCGATGCGCTGGCTGCCATCACTGTGGAGACCCTGACCCCCATTGAGGCCATGAACGAACTTTACAAGCTGAAAAGGATGCTGAACTGATGAAACTGTTGAGAAATCCCCTCCCCACACTGACCACCAGAGAAAAAAACTGGGGGCTGCGCTATCTTCTATTTCAAATATGCTTTCTGGCATCGCTGTTGCAGCTGGTCAACGGAGCGCTTTCTCATCCCTTAAGCACAGCTTTACTCAACTTTTTATACTTTTCCATAAACTGCATTGCCTGTTTCATCATTTTCAGCCGTTATTTGCGAAAAAATCTGCTGCGCACTTTCCGCTTTCCAAAAGAGTTTTTATTATACACAGCAGTTGGATTTGCCGCATACTGGTTATGCAGCAGCCTGCTGACATTGATTATCCAGGCGCTTTTTCCTAACTATATTAACCTGAATGACAGCCAAATCTGGGTGCTCACAGGCAGTGACCCCGTATTTATGATCTTAGGCACGGTCCTGCTGGCGCCCTTTGCAGAGGAGATCCTGCATAGAGGTCTGATTTTCGGAACGATGTATGATCGTCGTCCCAAGTGGGCCTATTTCTTTTCGGCACTTCTGTTTGCCGCCATCCATGTGCTGTCCTATCTCGGGGCTTACCCCATAGGCTATCTGCTTCTGGCACTGGTGCAATACCTGCCTGCCGGTTTGATTTTCGCCTGGAGTTATCAGCGCAGCGGCTCGATCTTCACCCCCATGCTCATTCACATGATCAACAATGCCCTGGTTCTCATTACAACGAGGTGACCCTCATGAATAAAATCATTCAACTATCCCCCCATATTGCAAACCTCATCGCCGCAGGTGAGGTCGTAGAACGGCCTGCATCCGTGGTCAAGGAATTGCTGGAAAATGCTGTGGACGCCGGTGCCACCAAAATCACGGTAGAGATCAAGGACGGTGGTATGACCTTCCTGCGTGTCACCGACAACGGCTGCGGCATGGCACCCGAAGATGCTCGGACCGCATTTTTACGCCATGCGACCTCCAAACTGCGTACAGCCGAAGATCTGGCCGCCATCGGCACCATGGGCTTCCGTGGAGAAGCGCTGGCCGCCATTTCCTCCGTCAGCCGCATTGACCTGATGACAAAAACCGCTGACACCCTCAGCGGCACCAGCCTTCATCTGGAGGCCGGTGTGATCGTAGAAGATACGGAGACCGGCTGCCCGGTGGGTACCACCATCATTGTCCGGGATCTGTTTTTTAACACCCCTGCCCGGATGAAATTTATGAAATCCGATTCCGTGGAAGGCAGCCGGGTGGCCGCAGCCGTACAATTACAAGCCCTCGCCCATCCGGAAGTTTCCATTGCCTTCCTACGGGACGGAAAGCAAGTTCTTTCCACCCCCGGTGCAGGCGGACTTCAAGCAGCCGTTTACTGTGTCTATGGCCGGGAAAGTGCTCAGATGGTACAAGTAGACAGCCATTGGGATGGCTATCACCTGACCGGCTACATTTCCAAACCCACGGATGCACGCCCCAGCCGCAGCCTACAGACCTTCTTTGTCAACGACCGTCCGGTCAAATCCCGGATCATGATCGCTGCGCTGGAAGAGGCTTACCGAAATCAGATCATGGTAGGCAAATTTCCTGCCTGTGTGCTGCATTTGCGCTTGCCTGCCAATGCTGTGGATGTGAATGTCCATCCAGCCAAAACAGAAGTGAAATTTTTGCAGGAAAAGGCGGTTTTCGACTGCATCCACTACGGAGTTCTGGGAGCGCTGAACAAGACTCCTGACCGCCCACCGGTGCAATTCAAACCCAATACGACCGTCATTTCTCCTGCACCTAGCCAGGAAGCGGCACCCAAGAAGCAAGAAACCTTCTTCCGCACCATGGATGCCCAGACCTACAAAAATTTCTCTGCTGCCATGGGCTCAGCTCCTCAGCCAAAAAAAGAGGCTGCGTCTGCCGCCTATGAAGCGGTAAAGCAAGCCCCCCTTCCTCTGCGGCAGGTAGTGGCTACCCCCCAGATCGTGCCCGTACCCCCCCCCTCTTTCCCGTCTCCTGCTCCTGCGGTGGAGAAAAAACCGGAGCCAGTGATTATTGATACCGCCCCCTCCGAAGAAGCGGAGCAAACCTCCCTGGAAATGCCGCCGGAAATTCCCTGGCGAATGGTGGGTGAGCTATATAACAGCTATATTCTGGTGGAGCAAGGGGAGGAAGCCTTCCTCATTGATAAGCACGCCGCCCACGAGCGGATCTTGTTTGAAAAATTAAAGGCCAATCAGGAGAAGATCTCTTCTCAGGCGCTCCTATCCCCCATTTCCGTCCGGCTGTCCCCGGCTGCTGCGGCAGAGCTGCTTTCAAACCGCTCCATGCTGGATGAACTGGGCTTTGAAATCGACGAATTCGGTGATAACACCGTGCTGCTGCGGCAGATCCCCATGGATCTAAGTCCTGCGGATGCGGCAGATGCAGTGGAAACCCTGGCTTCTGACCTGCTGAACGGCCGCCGGGAAAAAACCACTACCGTCCGGGATGAGCTGCTGCACACCGTGGCCTGCAAGGCTGCCATCAAAGCAGGCTGGGTCAATGACGAGCAGGAACTGCTTGCCATTGTCAAGGCAGTCATGGCCAACGAAGATCTGAAATACTGCCCCCACGGCAGACCGATTTGCGTGACCCTGAGCAAAAAGCAGCTGGAAAAACAGTTTAAGAGAACATAAGCATTGGAGGGTTATCTATGGCACGAAGTGAACAGGCGATCTTCACCAACCTCTGCTTGATTTACGATAACAAGGGCAACATTCTTGTAGAAGACCGAAAAGATCCCGATTGGCCGGGCATTTGTTTTCCCGGGGGTCATGTAGAACCGGGAGAGTCCTTTGTAGCGGCGGTCATTCGGGAAGTGAAGGAAGAAACAGGACTGACCATCGAAAAGCCCCAGCTCTGCGGCACCAAGCAATTCCAGACGAAAAAAGGAGAGCGGTATGTAGTGCTGTTTTACAAAACGAACCGCTTCTCCGGAGAACTCTCATCTTCTGACGAGGGGGAAGTTTTCTGGATCTCCAAAGCAGAACTTCAAAGCCGTCTTCTCTGCGACGATTTTGAATCTATGCTGGAAGTAATGGAGTCCGACGACCTGAATGAATTTTACTACTACCAAGAACCCGACGGAACATGGGGACTGAAATTACTATGAATAACATTATCTGCATCGCCGGGCCTACCGCTTCGGGAAAAACTGCACTGGCTGTGGAACTGGCCAAAAGCTTCAACGGCGAAGTGATCTCCTGCGACTCCATGCAGGTCTACCGCCGGATGGACATCGGTACTGCCAAGCCAAGTATTGCTGAAATGCAGGGCATCCCCCATCACATGATCGATGTAGCTGAGCCGGATGAGGATTTTTCCGTCAGCCGGTATTGCGCCATGGCAACACCCATTTTGGACGATATTCTTACCCGGGGCAAGACTGCCATCATTGCCGGCGGCACAGGACTGTATATGGATTCCCTGATCCGGGGCAATGATTTTGCTCCCTACCCTGCCACCGGAGCAAGAGAGCGCTTGGAAGCCCAGGCTGACGAAATGGGCATGGAATACATGCTGGAAAAGCTGCGCCACATCGACCCGGACTCTGCTGCTCGACTCCACCTTGCTGACCGCAAGCGGATCATTCGGGCGTTGGAAGTCTTTGAGGAAACCGGCGAAACCATCACCGCCCATAATAAGCGCACCCAAGCCATTCCTGCCCGATATTCCCCCCTGTGGCTGGGGCTGGATTTTGAGCCCCGACAGGCACTTTATGACCGCATTGACCTGCGTGTGTCTATGATGCTGGAGCAGGGCCTGGAAAATGAGATCCGCACACTTCTTGCCAGTGGCATTCCTGCCAAATGCACCGCTATGCAGGCCATTGGCTATAAAGAATTTGTAGCTGCGCTGGAAGGTACCATCCCCATAGAGGAAGCTGCGGATGAAGTACGAAAATCTTCCCGGCACTATGCCAAGCGCCAGCTGACCTGGTTTCGACGCAATTGCAAGATGAATTGGCTGGTTCGGACTTCGGATGACGGTTTTGAAGAAATTCTCCAAAGCGCTCGACAGCTTATTACCCAATCTGACATCTAAAATTTGTTAAGATGTAAGTGTCCTCATTACAAAAGAAAGAAGGTATACTTATGTCTGAAGCAACAAATCTCCAGGAAGCCATTTTAAACGAGGTACGCCGTGACCATGTGCCCGTGACCCTGTTTTTAATGAACGGCTTCCAACTCCGTGGAGTGATCACAGGCTTTGACAGTTTTGTGGTGGTACTGGTTTCCGATGGCAAGCAGCAGATGATCTACAAGCACGCCATCTCAACACTTGCACCCATGAAGCCGTTGAAGGCCGCAGTCGGCACCGCTTGAGTTCGAGGGGCGACGGAGATTACCCGTCGCCCTTTGGCTATTCCCCCTTTAAAAATACAGAAAAAGAGGATACCCCCATGACCATTGCCGAAAATATCGCCCGTATTCGTGGTGAGATCGACACCGCAGCCCTGGCTGCCGGCCGGGATCCCAGTGAAGTAACGCTCTGCGCTGCTACCAAAATGAACGATACCGACCATGTTCGCCAGGCCATTGCTGCCGGCATCACCTGCTGCGGCGAAAACAAGGTACAGGAGTTGACCCAAAAACTCTCCGAAAATGCTTACAAAGGAAGCCAGATCCACTTCATCGGCCATTTGCAGACCAACAAGGTAAAGCAGGTGGTCGGCAAGGTCAGTCTGATCCAAAGCGTAGACTCCCGGCGGCTGTTGGCGGCTATTTCCAGAGAAGCCCAGAACCAGGGCATTCGGCAGGATGTTCTGCTGGAAATCAACATCGGTCAGGAAGAAAGTAAATCCGGCTTTTCCAAGGAGGAGATCATCCCTCTACTGGATGATTTGTCTCTTTATCCCAACATTTTCGTCCGTGGATTGATGGCGATCCCCCCGGTTTGCGAGAATAGCGGCGGCAATCATAAATTTTTTCAAGAAATTCGCAACCTTTCTGTTGACATTGAGGCAAAAAAATACGATAATGTATGCATGGAAATTTTGTCCATGGGTATGTCCGATGATTTTGCCGACGCAATTTCCTGCGGCAGCACCATGGTCCGCATCGGCACCGCCATCTTTGGTGCACGCAATTATCCAGTCCGTCCCCTCGGATGAGTTCAGACCAGGAGGCTAGAGATCCATGAGTTTTTGGGATAATGTGAAAAAGTTTACTCAGCCCTATGCTGATGACGAATATGATGATTTCGACGATGCTGAGGATTTGTTCTCTGCACAGAAGCAAAAGCCTTCCCATCGCACCGCTGCTGCCACAGCCGAACCTGCTTTCAACACTCCGGCGGAGGAGCCCGGATTCAACGGAAAAGTTTTGAATATGAGTTCCAACAAGCCCGGTGTCGTGCTGTTTCGCCCCATCAGCTTTTCCGATGCCGTCAAGGCCGCTGATGATCTGCGGGAGCGGAAGGCAGTTATCGTCAATCTTGAAAATCTGGACAAGACCATTGCCCGGCGGGTGGTGGATTTTCTGTCCGGCTGTTCCTATGCGTTGGACGGCAGCGTGAAAAAGCTGGCTGCAGGAACTTATCTGTTCTGCCCCCACAATATGGATGTGGCAGGCGATTTGAGCGGTGCCCATTCCGGCAATGACAATATCTGATGCTGTAAGGGGGTAAAATCATGTTTACACCGCAGCAGATAGAAGAAGTTTCCTTTAAAAAGGCCACCTTTGGCGGCTACGATATGCAGGCTGTGGACGAGTTTCTGGAGCCTCTGACCCAGGACTACATCACCCTGTACAAAGAAAACGCCCTGCTGAAAAGCAAAATGCGTGTGCTGGTGACCAAGCTGGAAGAATACCGGGAAAATGAAGCCAATATGAAAGAGGCTGTCATAAAAGCCCAGCGCACCTGTGATGCCATGGTCAAGGAAGCGGAAGCCAAATGCTCTCAGATGCTTCAGGATGCCAACCAGGCCGCCACAGAAAACGCCCGAAACGCTTCCACTCTGATTGCAGAAGAACAGGCACGGGTAGAAGAAGCCCGCCGTTTGGCTGCTGCCAAGATCAGCGAGATCCAAATTCAAATGAACAGCTGCATTGAGCAGCTGGAGCGAATCAAAGAAGCCCATCGGCCAGCCGTTCCCCGGCATACCCGCAGCCGTCTGTTTGACCCCAATGCTGCTGAGGCCAAGACCGGCGCCCTGGCTGACGAGATCGCCCACAATTTGGCCATTATGATCGGAGAAAACGACGATTCCGATATGAAAGTGGCTCTTTCCAAAAAATAAGCTGTGACGAGGACAGGTGACCATCTGCTCCGCTTTCAGAGAGCTGCCGGTTGGTGCAAGGCAGTAAGCGAGGATGGCTCATATCCCCTCTGAGCTGTGTACCGAAACCTTTATGGTGCGTAGGCTACACCGGGTTCGCCCGATAAAGCGAGCATGAGTGCTGTCTTATAGACGGAACGAGAGTGGTACCGCAGAGGTCGTGCGCCTTTGTCTCTTGATACGGAGACAAAGGCGCTTTTTATATAGAAATATTAAATGGAGGTAACATCCAATGGAATACAAAAATACGATCATCACCCCCCAGACTT
>CAYROJ010000007.1:0-25222 GCA_964425865.1 uncultured Oscillospiraceae bacterium
CAATCCCTTCCTTTGGCATCTCATTTTTGCTTCTGCATTTTGCTCATCACTATTGATGATTTTATTATACAATATTGGGTAAAAGTTTACAAGTACACAAAAGCACTAAGATTTTGTTGAAATTGCCTTGCTTTTAAGAAGAAAACAGTGTAAAATAAATAAAGATTTTGTCATGAAAGGCGTGGGGCATTATGGTCAAGACTGCATTTGATAACGAGAAATATCTTTCCACCCAATCGGCGCACATCGCTGAGCGTATCGCCCAATTTGGCGGCAAGCTGTATCTGGAATTTGGCGGCAAGCTGTACGACGATCATCATGCAGCCCGGGTACTGCCCGGCTTCCAGCCGGACAGCAAGCTGCGGATGCTGCTGCAAATGAAAGAGCAGGTGGAGCTGGTCATTGCCATCAGTGCCGATGATATTGAGAAAAATAAGGTGCGGGGTGATCTGGGCATTACCTACGATCTGGATGTGATCCGGCTCATCGACATTTTCCGGGATCTGGGACTGTATGTCAGCTCCGTGGTGCTGACGAGATTTAACGGCCAGTCCATTGCCAAGGCCTTCCAGGCTCGGCTGGAAGCCAAAGGCCTGCGGGTCTACCATCACTATGCCATTGCCGGATACCCCACGGATATTGCCCATGTGGTCAGCGACGAGGGCTATGGCCGCAACGATTATATTGAGACCACACGGCCTCTGGTGGTGGTCACTGCCCCCGGCCCCGGCAGCGGCAAGCTGGCCACCTGCCTGAGCCAGCTGTACCACGAAAACAAGCGTGGGGTCAAGGCAGGATACGCTAAGTTTGAAACCTTCCCCATCTGGAATTTGCCCCTGAATCATCCGGTGAATTTGGCTTACGAAGCTGCCACCGCAGATTTGGATGATGTGAATATGATCGACCCCTTCCATCTGGATGCATATGGGGTCACCACCGTCAACTACAACCGGGATGTGGAAGCATTTCCGGTGCTGGTGGCTATGTTCCAGCAGATCTTGGGCACTTGCCCTTACAAATCTCCCACGGATATGGGTGTGAATATGGTGGGCAACTGCATTGTCGATGACGAGGCTGCCAGAGATGCTGCCTGTCAGGAGATCATCCGCCGTTATTACACTGCTGTGTGCGACTATAAGCAGGGAAAAGGCAGCGAAAATGCGGTGCGCAAGCTGGAAATGCTGATGAAAAAAGTGGGGGCAGAGCCTTCCTGCCGCGCGGTGGTGGCACCGGCGCTGGAGCGTGCCAAGGAAACAGGCGCTCCGGCCGTGGCATTGGAACTGCCGGACGGGCAGATCATCACCGGCAAGACCTCCAATCTGCTGGGGGCATCTGCGGCGGCATTGCTCAATGCCCTGAAATATCTGGGTAAGATGCCCAAGGGTCTGCACATGATATCTCCCGTGGCCATCGACCCTATCCAGCATTTGAAAAAAGACCATCTGGGCGACCGCAATCTGCGGCTGCATACGGACGAGGTGCTTATTGCCCTGTCCATCAGCGCCGCCACCAATCCCACGGCGGAATATGCCCTGCAGCAATTGAGCAAGCTTCGGGGCTGTGAAGTTCACTCCACGTTGATGCTGTCTGCCACAGAGGAGAATACCTTCAAGCGGCTGGGGATGCATGTGACCTGCGAACCCAAATTTAGGGAGTAAATGCTATATCGCCCTTGAAATTGCAACGAGAATATGAAAAAATCACCGGCAAAAGCCGGTGATTTTTTTATCCTTTTTGCTCGCAGTAGATGCACCGATATTCTCCCGGTTCTTCCGAGGGTTTGAAAATATGGGGCAGCTCCTGCTCGGTAGCGCAGATACATTTGGGATTGGAACAGATTCGGTCATAGACCAGCCCCACGGTATCCCGGCGTTCTTTTTCGGGGTTTTCCGCTTCTTTCAGAAGCTTCAAAATCAGCGCCATGCGCATGAATTTTCCGTTGAGCGCCTGACGGAAATAGGCAGCCCTGGGATCGTCGTCCACAGCCACGCTGATCTCATTGACCCGGGGCAGAGGATGCAAGATTCGCATTTCCGGCTTGGCCTGCGCCATTTTGGGCACATCCAGCACATAGCTGTCTTTCAGGCGCTCGTATTGCTCCTTGTCGTCAAACCGTTCCCGCTGGATCCGGGTCATGTACAGCACATCCAGAGAGGGAATGGCCTCTTCCAAAGAGGTGACTTCCTCGTAGGGAATGCCCTGCTTTTCCAGCACTTCCCGGCGGATGTAATCGGGCAGGCGCAGCTCCTCCGGGGAAATCAGCACAAAACGGTTACCCTCGTAGCGGCTCATGGCTTCGATGAGAGAATGGACGGTGCGACCATATTTCAGGTCGCCGCACAGCCCGATGGTCAGATTGTTCAGCCGCCCCATCTCTCTGGAAATGGTCAGAATATCTGCCAAGGTCTGGGTGGGGTGGTTATGGCCACCGTCGCCGGCGTTGATGACCGGCACATGGCCTGCGTTCGCTGCTACATAGGGAGCACCCTCTCGGGGGTGGCGGATAGCCATGATGTCTACATAGTTGCTGACGATCTTGGCGGTATCAGCCATGCTTTCGCCCTTGGAGGCAGAGGAAGAACTGGCTTCGGAAAAGCCGATGACGCTGCCGCCCAGTTCCAGCATGGCGGCCTCAAAGCTGAGCCGGGTACGGGTGGAAGGCTCAAGAAAGAGAGTAGCCAGTTTCTTGTAGCGGCAGGCTTCTCGGTATTTTTCGGGATCAGCAATGATGTCCTTGGCGGTGTCGATCAGCTCGTCCAGCTCTGCCACAGAAAAATCCAGAATGGAAATCAAACTTCTCATATTACTTTGCTCCGTAAACGGCCAGATAATTGCGAATTCTTTCTACATTTTCGGCATTTTTGGGGTTTTCTTCCAGATACTCGATGATGTCATACACATCCACCACAGAGTAGACAGGGAAGCCGAATTGCTCCTCAATTTCCACCATGGCACCCTTTTCGCCCTGTCCCTTTTCCTTTCGATCCACCATGACAAAGGTGGCGGCAACCTTCACGCCTTCCAGATTGGACAGCAGTGCCATGCTCTCCCGGATGGCGGTACCGGCGGTGATCACATCCTCGGTGATGACCACTTCCTGCCCGTTCTGGGGCACGCAGCCGACAAACAGACCGCCTTCGCCGTGATCCTTGGCTTCCTTGCGGTTGAAGAAGAAGGGCACATTCAGCCCATTCTTGCTCAGGGCAACGGCGGTGGAAACGGCGATGGAAATGCCCTTGTAGGCAGGGCCGTAGAGGACAGCTTCCTTGCGGCCCAGCTTGTCAAAGTATGCTTTGGCGTAGAACTCGCCCAGACGAGCGATCTCGTCGCCGGTTTTGATGTTGCCGGCATTGACGAAGTAAGGAATCTTGCGGCCGGATTTGGCGGTGAAATCACCGAATTTCAAAACACCTGCGCTTTGCAGGAAATCGATAAATTCTCTCTTATAGGCTTCCATATTTTGATCCTCCATGGTTTTTATACTTGCCTCGCTCTCTGGGAGAGGTGGCACGGCGAATGCCGTGACGGAGAGGGGGTATTTTTGTTAGCCCCCAAAAGGGGGAACTGTTTTAGACACAAAATTCTGCCACGCAGCGCTCGTATGCGGCTACGGGATCAGCGGCGGCGGTGATGGGTCTGCCCACCACGATGTAGTCAGAGCCGATGGCCTTGGCCTGTGCCGGAGTCATGACCCGCTTCTGGTCGCCCACTTCGCCGTCGGCAAAGCGAACGCCGGGAGTGATGGTGAGGAAGGTTTCGCCGCAGCGCTCATGGACCTTGCCTGCCTCCAGTGGGGAACAGACGATGCCGTCCAGACCTGCATTTTTGGCGGTGGCGGCGTAGTGCATTACCACTTCGTCCATGGGCTTTTCGATGAGCAGATCACGCTCCAGAGCGGTCTGGTCGGTGGAGGTCAGCTGGGTGACGGCAATCAGCAGAGGACGGCTGCCGTCGGGACGGGTCAGGCCTTCCAGGGCGGCTTCCATCATGGCGGAAGTGCCGGCGGCGTGGAGGTTGGTGATGTCCACATCCAGACGGCTAAGGACTGCCATAGCCTTCTTAACGGTGTTGGGGATGTCGTGAAGTTTTAAATCTAGGAAGATCTTGTGGCCTCTGGCCTTGATTTGACGGACGATCTCCGGGCCTTCGGCGTAGTACAGCTCCATGCCGATCTTAACAAAGGGCTTGCGGCCTGTAAACTTGTCCAGAAACTCAAAAGTAGCCTCCTTGGATGCAAAGTCGCAGGCAACGATCACATCTTTACCCATTTTTAACGCCTCCTATAATATCTTTTAAATTTTCAATATTGTACTTTTTCATCACCCGGGGCAGATCTTCGATAATGTCCCGGCAGGTGTAGGGATTGACCAAATTAGCTGCGCCTACTTCCACGGCTGTTGCCCCTGCCAGCATCATTTCAATCACATCCTTGGCACTTTGAACGCCGCCGATGCCGATGACCGGGATATTGACAGCCTGCGCTACCTGATAGACCATCCGCACCGCCACCGGAAAAATGGCCGGGCCGGAGAAGCCCCCCATGGTGTTGGCGATGATGGGCTTTTTACTGCGCAGGTCGATGCGCATACCCAGCATGGTGTTAATGAGACTGATGCCGTCGGCTCCTGCTTCTTCGCAGGCCTTGGCGATGGAAACAATGTCTGTGACATTGGGGGACAGCTTAATGATGACAGGCTTTTTGGTGACGGCTTTGACGGCCTTCGTCACTGCTGCGGCGGCTTCCGGGGAAGTGCCGAAGCTCATGCCGCCCCCGTGGACATTGGGGCAGGACACATTCACTTCCAGCCAGCCCACCTGGGGCTCTTTGTCCAATTTTTCGCAGGTATAGGCATATTCTTCCAGAGAAAAGCCGGACACATTGGCCATGACAGGCTTGTGGAAGCAGTTGGAAAGCTTCGGCAGCTCTTCGGAGATGACGGCTTCCACGCCGGGATTTTGCAGACCCACGGCGTTGATCATGCCGCCGGTGCACTCGGCAATGCGAGGGGTGGGGTTGCCGAAACGGGGCTCTTTGGTGGTGCCTTTGAAGGAGAAGGTGCCAAGGCAGTTGATGTCGTAGAGCTCTGCGTATTCATAGCCATAGCCGAAGGTGCCGGAGGCCGGGATCACAGGGTTATCAAGCTCTATGCCGCAGAGCGTTACCTTCATTTCCATAAGATTTCCTCCTTCCGCAGCACGGGGCCTTCCTTACAGATCCGCTTGTTTCCGGTGATGGTCTTGCAGGAACAGCCCATACAGGCACCGAAGCCGCAGCCCATCCGCTTTTCAAAACTGAGCTGACCGGAAGTGGTGGTGGCGGCGTACAGGGCCTTGAGCATGGGCTCCGGGCCGCAGGCGTAGAAATGGGTGTAGGCCTTCGGCAGGGCGTTGGTGACGAACCCTTTTGTTCCGTAGCTGCCGTCAGCTGTGGTGACGGTGACGGTACAGCCCAAATCTTTAAATTCGTTCTCAAAGAAAATTTCACTTTTGGTATTAAATCCCAAAATAACGGAAACATTTTTGCCCTGCTGGCGCAGCTTTTTGGCCAGGTGGTACATGGGGGGGACGCCTACGCCGCCGCCGATGAGCAGGGGCGCATCCCCGGCGCAACTCAAGTCGTAGCCGTTGCCAAGGCCGGACAGAATGTCCAGCTTTTCGCCGGTAACCATGGAGGCCATTTGCTCCGTGCCTTTGCCGACCACCTTATAAACGATGGTCAGGCTTTTTTCGTCGTAATCGCAGACAGAGATGGGGCGGCGCAGAAAGTGATGGTCGAGCTGAATGTTTACAAATTGTCCCGGTGCAGTGATGGCGGAGGTGTCGCCGGACAGCACCATTTTATACACGCAGTCTGTCAGAGCGGTATTCGATTGAATTTCAAAAATACTTTGTTTCATGGCATTTCCTTAAGCGTCGATGGTGGAGATGGTCAGTGTGGTCTCCTCCAGCACATCCAGCAGAACCTTGACAGTATCCAGCGCCGTGAAGATGGTCACATTGTTCTCGGTGGCGATTTGACGGATCTGGCTGCCGTCCTGAGAATCAGATCCCAGATCTCGGGTGTTGATAACATAGGCGATATGACCCTGCCGCAGGGCGTTGGGGATCTGCTCACTGCCTTCGCTGATCTTTTTCAGCACATGGGTACGAATGCCGTTCTCCTTCAGGAATCTGGCAGTGCCGGCGGTGGCTTCAATATTGAAGCCCAGATTGTAGAATCGGCGGATCAGGGGCAGAGCCTCTTCCTTATCTTTGTCTGCGATGGTGGCAAAGACGGTGCCGTAGTTTTGCAGTCTGGTTCCGGCGGCTTGCAGGGCTTTGTACAGGGCTCTTGTCATGGTGTTGTCATAGCCGATGGCCTCGCCGGTGGATTTCATTTCCGGGGACAGGTAGGCATCGAGACCCCGGATCTTATTGAAGGAGAAGACCGGGGCTTTGACATACCAGCGCTTCTTTTCTTCGGGATAGATGTCGAAAATGCCCTGCTCCTTCAGAGATTTGCCCAAAATAACCTCGGTGGCAATGTCAGCCAGACAGTAGCCAGTGGATTTGGACAGGAAGGGAACAGTCCGGGAAGAGCGGGGGTTGACCTCGATGATGAACACATTATCATCCTTGTCAACAATGAACTGGATGTTGAACAGGCCAACAATGCCAATGCCTAAGCCCAGCTTTTTGGCATACTGCAAAATCAGACCCTTGACCTTGTTGGAGATGGAGAAGGAGGGGTAGACGGAGATGGAGTCGCCGGAGTGAATGCCGGTGCGTTCCACCAGTTCCATAATGCCGGGGACGAATACATCCCGGCCGTCACAGATGGCATCGATCTCTACTTCACGGCCTTCAATATACTTGTCAACCAGAACAGGCTTGTCCTCGTCAATTTCGACGGCGTTGCGCAGATAGTGCTGAAGCTGATTTTCGTCGGCCACGATTTGCATGGCACGGCCGCCCAGCACAAAGCTGGGCCGCACCAGCACGGGGTAGCCGATCTCTGCTGCGGCGGCAATGCCATCCTCGATTTTTGTCACGGCACGACCCTTGGCACGGGGGATGTTCAGGCTTTCCAGCAGGTTTTCAAAGGCGTTTCGGTCTTCTGCCCGGTCGATGGCAGCACAGTCTGTGCCGATGATCTTCACGCCACGGTCAGACAGGGGCTGTGCCAGATTGATGGCGGTCTGACCGCCCAGAGAGGCAATAACACCGTCGGGCTTTTCAAATTCAATGATGTTCATCACATCTTCGGTGGTCAAAGGCTCAAAGTACAGCTTGTCGGCGGTGGTATAGTCGGTAGAAACGGTTTCGGGGTTGTTGTTGACAATAATGGCTTCGTAGCCAGCTTTTTGAATGGTCATCACCGCATGGACGGTGGAATAGTCAAATTCCACGCCCTGGCCGATGCGGATGGGGCCTGCGCCCAAAACCAGAATTTTCTTTTTATCTGTGCGGCGGGAGGTGTTTTCGCCCTGATAGGAGGAGTAGAAGTAGGGGATATAGGCGTTTGTATGGCAGGTGTCTACCATGCGGAACACGGGGAACAGGTTCAGCTCCTTCCGGCGGTTAAAAATCTGAATTTCCTTCACGCCCCACAGCTTTGCAATAAATTTATCGCTGAAGCCCATGACTTTGGCGGCTTTTAAGGTGTCATCATCCCGGTTTTCCTTTAGCTTCTTTTCCATGGCAACGATCTTGGCGATGGACTCCAGGAAGAAAGGCGTGATTTGGGTGATGGCGTGGAGTGCTTCTATGCTTTCGCCCCGGCGCAGCAGTTCTGCCACAGCGAAAATATTGTCATCCCGGAACTGCTGGATGTAAGAGCGCAGCTGCTCGGTGGTTTGAGTGTCGAATTTGCTCAGGTGGAAGTGGCAAGCGCCGATCTCCAGAGAGCGAACGCCCTTCAGCAGACATTCCTCCAGAGAAGAGCCAATGCCCATCACTTCGCCGGTGGCCTTCATCTGGGTGCCCAGCAGGTTGGTGGCAGAAGCAAACTTGTCGAAGGGGAACCGGGGCAGCTTGGCGATCACATAGTCCAGGCTGGGCTCGAAAGCGGCGTTGGTGTTGGCAATGGCGATCTCTTCCAAAGTCATGCCCACAGCGATCTTGGCCGTGACCCGGGCAATAGGATAGCCGGAAGCCTTGGATGCCAGGGCAGAAGAACGGGACACTCTGGGGTTGACTTCGATCAGGTAGTATTCGCTGGTGTGGGGGTGGAGAGCAAACTGCACATTGCAGCCGCCTTCGATTTTCAGCTCCCGAATCAGGGCGATGGCAGCGTCGTTGAGCATCTTTTCGTCTTCTTTGCTCAGGGTCTGGATGGGAGCTACCACCAGGGAGTCACCGGTATGAACGCCCACGGGGTCGATGTTTTCCATGCCACAGATGGTAATGGCGTGATCCTCGGAGTCCCGCATGACCTCAAACTCGATCTCCTTGTAGCCCTTAACGGACTTTTCCACCAGCACCTGATGGACGGGGGAGAGCTTAAAGGCGTTCATGCCCACTTCCACCAGATCTTCCTCGTTGTAGGCAAAGCCGCCGCCGGTGCCGCCCAGCGTGAAGGCAGGCCGCAGCACCACCGGGTAGCCAATGCGCAGAGCGGCTTCCTTGGCTTCTTCCAGACAGTAGGTGATTTCCGAAGGAATGACTGGCTGGCCAATGGACTGGCATAGCTCTTTAAACAGCTCCCGGTCTTCTGCACGCTCGATGGATGCAGAGGAGGTGCCCAGCAGCTTTACCCGGCATTCCTTCAAAATGCCCTTCTTTTCCAGCTGCATGGCCAAGTTTAATCCGGTCTGGCCACCGATGCCGGGGACGATGGCATCGGGACGCTCGTAGCGGATGATCTTAGCGATGTATTCCAGTGTCAGCGGCTCCATGTAGACCTTGTCGGCAATGGCAGTATCGGTCATGATGGTGGCAGGGTTGGAGTTGCACAGCACAACTTCGTAGCCTTCTTCTTTCAAAGCCAGGCAGGCTTGGGTGCCGGCGTAGTCAAATTCGGCGGCCTGTCCGATGACGATAGGGCCGGAGCCGATGATGAGAATTTTCTTAATGTCTTTTCTCTTTGCCATAGTTATATCCTCTCATTCTTTTTGTGCGTTATATACGATCTTGCCGTCGCAGACGGTGGCAATGCATTTGCCAAACACTTTCCAACCCTCGAAGGGAGTTGCCTTTCCCTGGGAAAGGAAATCGTTTGGATTGATTTTATAGCTTTCGTCCAGATCCCAGATGGAAAAATCCTTGCCCAGAGGGATATGAAAGCGCTTTCTGGGATCGGTGACCAGCAGCTCCAGCAGCCGCTCCATGGAGATGATGCCGGTCTTGACCAAATAGGTGTATAGGATGGGGAAGGCTGTCTCAATGCCCACAATGCCGAAGGCACTTTTTTCAAGTCCCCGGCTTTTTTCTTCCGCGGAGTGGGGGGCATGATCGGTGGCGATCATGTCGATGGTGCCGTCTTGCAGACCTTCGATCAGAGCTTGTCGGTCGGAAGCGGAGCGCAGAGGCGGATTCATTTTGAAGCGCCCCTCTTCTTGCAGGTCGTTTTCATCCATGACAAGGTAGTGGGGGGCGGTTTCACAGGTCACATCCACGCCCCGAACCTTGGCTTTGCGGATAATGTCCACACTTTCTTTGGTGGAAATGTGGCACACATGGTAGCCGCAGCCGATTTTTTCGGCAAGTGCCAGATCCCGATCGATCTGTACCCATTCGCTTTCGCTGCAAATGCCCCGGTGGCCATGCTGCCGGGCATAGGCACCATCGTGGATGTAGCCGCCTCGCAGCAGAGAATTATCTTCGCAGTGGGCAACGATCAGCTTGCCCAGAGATTTGGCCTTTTCCATGGCCTGTGCCATCATTTCCTCCGATTGCACCCCACGGCCATCGTCAGAAAAGGCAATGGCTGTTTGCGCCATGCCATCCAGATCAGCGAGCGCCTGCCCTTGCTGCCCTTGGGTGATAGCACCATAGGGGTAGATGTGGATGCAGCTGTCTTTTTCAATGATCGAAAGCTGCTGCTGCAAGTGGGGGACACTGTCGGGCACCGGGTTTAAGTTGGGCATGGTGCACACAGCGGTGTAGCCACCCCGGGCGGCGGCGGCAGAGCCGGTGGCAATGGTCTCTTTATAAAAAAAACCCGGCTCTCGGAAGTGCACATGCACATCACAAAAGCCGGGGAAAACGGTGTATTGATGATTATTGGAGAAAAGGGGACAAATAGAGCTGAGAATAGAAGAAACAGAATTGGAAAGTTCGGAATTACCGCTGATATAGGTCAAATTCCACTGCTTCTTATCCATGATGGTATCCTCCTTTAAGTCATAAAGAAAGGCCAGATCCTGCTGCTGCAAAGCAGCTCTCGGAGTAGCCCCTGAAAATTATAACACTGCTATGGGCGGCTGTCAAGGAAAAGTTGCAAAATATGTCGCAAAAAATACTGGGCTAAAAGCGGGCAAAAGCGGCTCTCCGGGTGGAGAGCCGCAAAGCTTAGTTGGTGTAATTATCGAAGTAGCCCTGAACCAAAATCACAGGTGTACCCTTGTCGCCGGAACCACTGGTCAGGTCGCACAGAGAACCGATCAGGTCGGTCAGCCGCCGGGGCGTGGTGCCCTGAGAGGCCATAGAGCCCACAAGAGAGCCGCTCTTGGCACGGATCGCACCTTCAATCGCTTCCTTCAACTCCTTGCCGGACAGGGTGGCGAAATCGTTGTCAGCCAGATATTTCAGCTTCAGTTCATTGGGCGTGCCTTCCAGACCGGGCGTGTGAGCCACGGAAACACTGGGGTCAGCCAGCTCCCAAATTTGACCGACCGGATCTTTGAAAGCACCGTCGCCATAGACCATGACTTCGATATGCTTGCCGGTGCGCTCCAGGAATTGATTCTGAATATCCAGAACCAGATCGTTGCAGTCCTTGGGGAAGAGCTTAATAGTGGTTTCGGTGGACTTATTGGAGCCCAGCAGACCAAAACGCTCGTTATAGCCGCTGCCGTCGATGCTTTCGGTCAGAATATCATCCAGACCGCAGACACGCTCTGCACCGTTTGCCAGCAGCAGGCGGTGGGTACGTTTCCGGGAGTGAATGTCGCAGTGAAGCACATTTTTTGTGTAATTCAAAATGGTGCGGCAATCGTTGGCAAAGATGACATCCACCTCAGCGCCCATTTCCCGGATGAGATCGGAATAATAGGCTACATAGTCCACACCGGTGAAGGGATGGGGGTTGGAGCCAAAGAGCTGACGATATTTTTCCTCGGTCAGCACATCGGAGTAGGGGTTGACACCGGCCTCGTCCAGTTGATCCAGAGATACCAGAGCATTTCCCACCTCGTCAGAGGGGTAGGAAAGCATCAGCACCACTTTCTTGGCACCCTTGGCGATGCCTCGCAGACAAATGGCAAAACGATTTCGGGACAGAATGGGGAAGATGACACCAATGGTATCGCCGCCCAGTTTTTGGCGGACATCGGCGGCAATGGCGTCGATAGATGCGTAGTTACCCTGAGCACGAGCTACTACGGACTCTGTGACAGCCACCACGTCCCGGTCACGCAGGGAAAAGCCCTCGCTTTCTGCTGCATCGAGTACACTGTCTACCACAATATTGGCTAAATGATCGCCTTGACGGATGATGGGGCAGCGAATACCCCGGGAAGTTGTTCCGATTTTTCTCTCCATAGCGATGCCTCATTTCTCCGGCTGGAAAGCCGAGCAGATTGAAAGATTAAAATTCATGGAAAACCCACATCCTTTATTATGGTACGGTTTTTTCCAAAATGCAAGAAAAATTTCAAAGGAAGGAAAAATTTTTTATCGCTTCCAAGTAGAACGGGAGAACAGTACCAGAATGGGGAACAGTCCTAAACGGCCCGCCAGCATATCAAAAATCAGCACAAGCTTGCTTAAGGTGCTGTATGCGCTGAAATTGCACACGGGACCGACCTGTTCCAATCCGGGGCCAATGTTGTTGATACAGGCGATAACAGCTGTAAAATTTGTGCCGAAGGAAAAATTGTCCAGTGAAATCACCAAAAAGCTTAAGAACATGATCAATACATAGGCAATCAGAAAAGCGTGAGCAGTATCAACTACTTTTTCATCAACAACACGGCCATTGATACGAATGACCTGTACCTGATGAGGATTGCGAAGTTGGTTGACTCTCCTTTTTAAACTCTTTACGATCAAAAGAAGGCGAGAGCATTTGAAACCACCGCCTGTGGAGCCTGCGCAGGCACCAACCATCATCAAAATGACCAGAATTGCTTTGGAGAAGCTGGGCCACAGGTCAAAGTTGCAGGAAGAATAGCCTGTGGTGGTGATAATGGAGGATACTTGGAAAGCGGCATGGCGTAGGGTCTCGCCCAGCGTGCCATAGGATGTGCGGATATTGAGTGCGATCAAGACAATGGATGTGGCAACCAAAATCAAATACAACCGTAATTCTTCGTCCTTGAAAACACTTTTGACCTGGCGAATCAAAATCAGATAGTAACAGGTGAAATTGATGCCGAACAGGAACATGAATACCGTGGTGACATTGATGATGTAGGGGGTGCAGCTGGCCATAGAGTCATTATAAATGCCCAGACCACCGGTGCCAGCAGTGCCGAAGGCAGTGCAAAGAGCGTCCAGCAGAGGCATTCTGCCAACAAGCAGGAATATGATGTTCACAATGGTCAGCACGATGTAAATGATATACGGAATGGCGGCGGTCTGCCGGATCTTAGGTACAAGCTTGCCCACATCCGGGCCGGGACTTTCTGCTTTCAGCAGATGAATGGTATTTCCGGCACCCTGACCGCCGGGAACCAGAGCCAGCAGCAGTGCCAGCACGCCCATGCCGCCCAGCCAGTGGCTGAAGCTGCGCCAGTACAGAAGTCCCCGGGACAGACTTTCCACATCGGCCAAAATGGAGGAGCCGGTGGTGGTAAAGCCGGAGACGATCTCAAAAAAGGCATCTACATAGTGGGGGATCTCCCGGGAGAACCAGAAGGGAAGACAGCCGAAAAGACTCATGACGATCCAACTCATGCCCACGCATACCAGGCCTTCCCGGGAGTTAAAGTTGGTGCTTGCTTTCCGGCAAAGCAGGGTCAAAAGGCCGTAGGCAATACAAATCAAAGCCATTGTAGCAAGGAAACTTTGCAGGGCTTTCCATTCCCGGAAAACCAGGCTGACCAGTGCCGCCGGGATCATAAACAGGCACTCAATCAGTAAAATCTTGGCGGCAAACCGCCCCATCATTTTATAGTTCATATTAGGCCCTCGACTTTACGCAAAAATGTCGTTGACCTGCCGCAAAGAGCCTCGGCGGCTGGTGACGGCCACGATGGTATCGCCCTCCAGGAAGATGGAGTTACCACCGGGGATCTCGGTCTGAGCACCGTGGGTGATGCTGACCAGCAATACATCCGGCTTTAGGCGGATCTCCTTCAGGGGCGTGCCATGGTGGAGGGTATGCTCATCTACGCGGAATTCCACCGCTTCTACCTGACCGTCGGCAATGGTATGGACACTTTCGGCGGTTCCTGTCATATTGCTCATGGCACGGACATATCGGACAATGGTATCACAGCACAGATCTCTGGGGGAGATGACACTGCCCAGGGACAGATTATGGCTGATGCTGCGGTTTTCCGTATGTCCCAGCTTGGTGATGACCTGAGGCACACCTCGGGTGTTGGCATAGAGGGAGATGATCATGTTCATTTCATCGGTGCCGGTCAGAGAGATGAGGGCCTCGCAGGTGGAAAGGCCATAGTCTTCCAGAAGACCTTTGTCGGTGGCGTCACCATTGATAACGGTGACATCCGGCAGTGCCGCAGCCAGAGATTCGCACTGAGCCAGATCCTGCTCGATGATGCACACAGATACGCCGTCGTTACACAGCTGCTGGGCAAGATAGTAGCCAATGCGGCTACCGCCGCAGAGAACGACCTTCCGAGCCCGGCGAGTGATGATATTTAAGTTTTTCAGCAGCACAGAAAGGCTGTTGCTGGGAGCGGTAACAAAAATCCGGTCACCCTCCTTCAGCACGAAAGTACCACCGGGGGTGATGGCGTTGCCATCACGCAGAACGGCGCATACCAGCACATTGCACTTGACGATGCTGTTCAGAGAATTCAAAGTGACATTGTGCAGCTTGCTGTCCCGGTCGATCCGCAGTTCCACAATGGCGGTGCGGCCCTTGGCGAAGGTGTCCCGGTGGAGAAAGCCGGGGAAGCGCAGCAGACTCTCAATTTCATTGGCGGCCTGTTTTTCCGGATTGACAGACAGGGAAAGGGCGAACACATCCCGCATGGCATAGATCTGCTGGGAGTAGTCGGGGTTGCGGATGCGGCCGATGGTATGTAGCTTTGGATTGATGCCGTGGGCAGTGGTACAGCACAGAAGATTGACTTCGTCCTGGCTGGTGGCGGCGATCAAAAGGTCGGCATCGGCCACTCCTGCCTGTTGCAACACGGGCATGGAGGCGCAGTTGCCCCGGACACCGATCACATCATATTCATCACACACCTCTGCCAGCACCTTGGGGTCAGTGTCGATCAGAGTTAAGTTATAGCCTTCTTCGGAAAGACGACGGGCAAGGGTCGTGCCTACTTTGCCGCTGCCTGCAATGATAATGTTCATAAGCGCCCTCCTTTTTGGGTGTTGCTATATAAGACTTTTGCCCATTATACACCGATTATATTCATTTTGCAATAGGAAAAGGGCTTGCCAAAGAGAGGATAGCTGGGTATAATGTGAGGAGAAAATGCTGGAGGTAGCGTAAAATGAAGATTTATTACATCGGTGACAGCACCGTCGCTGTCAATAAAATACACACCTATCCTCAAACCGGAATGTCCCAAATGCTTCCTCTGTATCTGCGTGATGGCGTTCAGGTGATCTCTTTGGCAAAAAACGGCAGAAGCACCAAGTCCTTTTTGGATGAGGGACGGTTTGTTCCTGCCCAGCAGGGGATGGAACGGGGGGATTTCCTGTTTATCCAGTTTGGTCATAACGATGAGAAAGACGACCCGGCCCGGCACACCGATGCGGACGGTTCTTTCCGGGGCAATCTTCGCTTTTTTATCAGTGAAGCCAGAAAAAAAGGCGCAAACCCGGTGCTCATCACCCCCATTGCCCGGCGTCTGTTCGACGAGCAGGGAAATTTCCGCCCCGGCAGCCACGGCGCATATCCCGAAGCAGTGCGGATCGTGGGCGCAGAAGAAAATGTCCCCGTTGCCGATCTGACAGCCTTGACGGAGGCTTACCTCCCCCAGTTGGGAGACGAGCCTTCCAAGCCTTTGTTCGTCTGGCCCAAGGACAATACCCATCTGAAGGTGGAGGGCGCTGTGAAAATGGCAGGCTTTTTAGCCCAGGAATTAGATCGCTTCGGTGGCATCTACGCCGACCTGCTGCAAAAGGAACCTCTGGAATAAGACAGGATCCCTCCGGTTTAGCCGGAGGGATCCTTTTTTAGATCGTGTTGGGCGGGTCCATCCAGTAAGTGTCCATTTTCTGAAAAACGGGAGCCATGACAAGCACAATCCCAGCTGCGTTCCGCTTTGTTCCATTTCAGGGCGCAGCCCAGGTGGGGACACCGGGGGACAGTGGGACGGAGATAATTACCCATAGACTCAAGGGCATTGATGGCAAGCTGAGAGTGGAAAATGCTGCGGGAAGGGGAAAATAGCTCTGCATAGGGATTGTCCTTTTCCTGCACCAGATCGGTCAGAATATTTGCTGCAACCATAGAGCCGGTCATACCCCATTTGTTAAAACCTGTGGCAACAAATACATCGGGAGTATTTTTGGAATAGGGGCCGATATAGGGAATACCGTCCAGACTCATGCAGTCCTGAGTCGCCCATCGAGCCAGCTCCGTGGATTGAGGATAGGCGCTCCTGGCAAAATCCGATAAATACTGCCAGTTGCCTCCTGCTTTTCCGGTACGATGTCCGCCGCCGCCCAGCAGCAAAAGGCTGTCACAGCTTCGGAAAGAAAGACTGTTTTCTTCGGCTCCGATATACATTCCGCCGGGAAAGCCGGTGTTTTCCAGGGCAAGCACATAGCTGCGCTGCTGGTACAGTTTCAAAAAGTAGCTGCCGTGGCGGTTGAGAAAGGGAAAATGGGTGGCAACGATCACCTTCTTGGCGTAAATGCGTCCGGTGTCTGTATGGGCGGTGGTGCCTTCCAGCTGCCGCACCGGTGTGCCTTCAACGATCGACAATCCATTTGCAATATGGGCGGCAAATTCCAGAGGATGAAACTGGGCTTGCCGCTTGAATTTTACTGCGCCGGCAGTTCGAAAAGGCAAAGGGAGGTTTTCTTTTAACCCGGCAGGATAGCCTAAAAGATGCAGGGCGTGGACTTCTTGCTCCAAAATCTGCCTGTCTTGAAGGGAATAGGCATAGGCGTTCTGACTCTCAAAATGGCAGGGAATTTCTTTGCACAGAGCGGCATATTCCCTGACTGCATTTTCGTTGGCCTGCAGATAAAGCTTAGCCTTTTCTTTTCCCAGCTGGTTGAGCAGTTTGTAATAGATCAGACCATGCTGGGAAGTAATTTTTGCGGTGGTTTTGGAGGTAACACCGCTGCAAATGCGGTCTGCTTCCACCAGAAGTACATCCACACCGGCGTTTTTCAGTTTGTAGGTGCATAAAAGGCCTGCTATACCGCCGCCGATGACCAGAACATCTGTTTTTCGATCGCCCGATAAGGCCGGAAAAGGGGGCAGCTGTGTGCCCTCCCAAATGGAGTTTATCATATACATCACCGCCAAAATCTTGCACATTTTTTCGGTGATTTATACCAAAAAGAAAAGAGTCGCAATAACTTGACAATTATGGCCGCCATTGGTCAAATAGTCCAAAAGGTATTTACATCTGTCCTTGACAAGTGTATAATATCCATAAATAAACGAGAGAAGGGGGCATATCTGTGTTTTATGCGCATATCCGAGAAAACGGGCAAATGCAAACTGTTGACGAACATTTAAAAGGAACGGCAGAACGCTGTGGCGCATTTGCGGCGGCATTTGGTGAGCGGCAGCGAGGGGAGTTGATAGGCGCTACCCACGATGTGGGGAAGTGCTCTGAGGCGTTCCAACGCCGCCTGCTTGAAAACGGACCCAAGGTAGATCATGCTACTGCAGGTGCCTTAGAATGTGCGAAAGTTAATGAAATGTTCTCTGCCTATTGCATCATTGGTCATCATGGGGGATTACCGGATTATGGAAACAGCCATGCAGATACGTCTGCGGCGCCCACTTTTATCGGAAGATTGAAAAATGGAAGGGATCAAAAAATACCGCCGTATCAGTGGAATGAGAAAATACAGACCTTGCTGCTGCCCAAGTTTCAAGATGGTTTTACCCGTTCGCTGTGGGTGCGGATGCTCTATTCCTGCCTAGTGGATGCCGATTATCTGGATACAGAGGAGTTCATGGCGCCCAAAGAGCGGAGCAGCGGAGACGCCCTGCCTGTTCTGCTGGAACGGCTGAAAGCCTATATTGCCCCCTGGTTTCCGGCTAAAAATCAGCTGAACAGCTACCGTTGCCAGATTTTGAAACAGTGTCAAGCTGCCGGAGATCTGCCCAAGGGGATTTATTCTTTGACGGTGCCCACCGGAGGAGGAAAAACCGTTGCGTCGCTGGCGTTTGGTCTGGAACACGCTGTAAAGCATCAAATGCAGCGTGTGATCTATGTGGTTCCGTATACTTCAATTATTGAGCAGAACGCCCAGGTTTTCCGAGATATTTTGGGAGATCAAAATGTGGTGGAACACCACAGCGGTGTGGCCGTGGATGCAGAAGAGGTATCTTCCCATGTGCTGCGGCAACAGCTGGCAACGGAAAATTGGGATGGGCCGGTGGTCGTTACAACTGCGGTTCAGTTTTTTGAGTCACTGTATTCCAATCGCCCCTCTCAATGCCGAAAGTTACATAATATTGCAAATAGTGTAGTGATCTTTGACGAGGCGCAGATGCTGCCGTCCTGTCATCTTCGCCCCTGCGTTGGCGCAATTGCCAATTTAACAGCCCATTTTGGGGCAACGGCTGTTTTGTGCACGGCCACACAGCCTGTTTTTGGGGATCTTGTTCGAGAATTCTGCCCGGAGCTTTCAGTGCGGGAGATTTGTCCCAACGCCAAAGAATTGTTTGATAAGTTTCAACGAGTGACCTATCGCAATGGCGGAAAACTCACCAACGAGGTTCTTTGTGATCAGATGGCGCAAATGCAGCAAGTGCTATGTATTGTAAATACCCGAAAAACGGCACAGGAACTTTTCGATAGATTGCCGGAGGAAGGGCGGTTCCACCTGTCAACGCTGATGTACCCTGCTCATCGCAAACAGGCGCTAGACAAGATTCGCCATCGGCTGAAAAATGGTCAGATTTGTCGAGTGGTGTCCACATCCCTGATCGAAGCTGGGGTGGATATTGATTTTCCTGCAGTGTATCGGGAGTTGGCAGGACTGGATTCTGTTATTCAGGCGGCAGGCCGGTGCAACCGGGAAGGCAAACGGCCGGTGGAAGAAAGCGTGGTCACCTATTTTGAAGGAGAGAGGTCCGCTCCTCTGCTGCAGCAGGTGAATATTGGTGCCGCAAGAGAGGCACTGAAGCAAGATCGGCCTCCGGATGATCTGGAGACCATCCACCACTATTTTGTGGCATGGCGCTCCCTTATGGGAACGGAGCTGGACAAAAGCAAGGCGGTGGAATACCTGCGCAAAGGGTATCAAGGCTGCGCAATGCCGTTTCGGACAGTGGCAGAGAATTTCCATTTCATTGACAATGCCACAAAGACCGTTTATATCCCCCTGGAAGAGGGAGCGGTGCTTTGCAAGAGAATTCAGAGTGGTTATGCTAATCGTGCAGATTATCGAAAAGCCGGTCAATACAGTGTCAGTATTTATGAGCACCATTACCGGGCTCTACTGGAAGCTGGAGATATTTTGCCGGTGGATGAGGGCAGCGCAGTACTGGTAAATTTACAGCTTTATGATGCCCAGATGGGCTTGTCCATGAAGGCAGATGCCGGAAAAGGCGAATTTATTTAAGAAAAGGAGAGATATGATGTCGTTTTTAGTGGAAGTCTGGGGCGATTACGCCTGCTTTTCCCGGCCGGAGTTCAAAGTTGAACGAGTCAGCTATGATGTGATGACACCGTCGGCAGCCCGCGGCGTACTGGAATCAATTTATTGGCATCCAGGCTTGAAGTGGGTCATTGAGAAAATTCATGTTTGTGCCCCTATTCGATTTACAAATATTCGCTGTAATGAAGTGAAGGATGTGCTTAGCGCAAGGGCAGCAAAGAGCCTAATGGAAAAAGGGGGAGAACTGTATCTGGCAACGCCCCAGAGTATTCAGCAGCGAGCATCCATGGTGTTGCGAGAGGTGCATTATGTCATCGAAGCCCATTTTGAGATGACAGATCAGGCGGCACAGTCGGACAATTGCGGAAAGTTCACGGATATCATGCGCCGCCGATTGGAAAAGGGACAGTGCTATCATGCGCCTTATTTCGGCCTGCGGGATTTCCCGGTACAGTTTTGTCCCTGCGCATCGGTTCCTCCTTGCCCGGAGGAATTGAAAGGGGAAAAGGATCTGGGCTGGATGCTGTTGGACATGGATTATAGTGACCGAGAAAATATTACCCCCAAATTCTTTCGGGGCGTGCTCCGGGATGGGGTGCTGACCATTCCTCGGATGGACAGCGAGGAGGTGACCGGATGATCCTGCAAGCATTGACAAGGCTTTATGAGGACTTGGCTGCACGGGGAGAAATTTTCCGCCCCGGCTGGACACCTGCGAAAATCAGCTTTGCCCTTTGCATAGGGGAACGAGGAGAACTGCTGCAGGCCATCCCCCAACAGGTAGAGCAGCAAATGGGGAAGAAAACAGTCCTGCGACCCAAGCTTTTAAAGCTTCCTGTGGCGGTAACTCGGACAGTAGGTATTATGCCAAATTTTCTTTGGGATAATTCGGGTTATCTGCTGGGCGTGGACGAAAAAGGACGGCCTGAGCGAAGTGCGCAGTGCTTTGAAGCCAGTAAGCGACTACATCATCAGCTTCTTGATGATATCGATACGCCGGTCGCTCAGTCAATTTTAGCCTTTTTTGATACGTGGAAACCTGCGCAGGCTGCGGAACATCCGGCATTGGTGGACTGTTGGCAAGAAATGATGAAAGGTGGCAATCTGGTGTTTCGAGTCAATGGCATCTACGCCCAGGAGGATTCACAGATATGTGCTGCTTGGGAGCGTTACTACACATCGGCAGAAGGAGAGAAAATGCAATGCATGGTAACGGGAAGAGTGGACGTTCCGGAAACGGTACACCCGACCATCAAGGGAGTAGCCGGTGCCCAGTCCAGTGGTGCAGCCATTGTTTCTTTTAATGCACCTGCCTTTTGCTCCTATGGCAAGGAGCAAGGCCTCAATGCCCCGGTTGGCAAATATGCCGCCTTTGCCTATACGGCGGCGCTGAATCATCTTCTATCGAAAAAGGAGAATGTCCACCGAATCGGTGATACCACGGTGGTTTGCTGGGCAGAAGGAGCAGAGCCGGAATATGACGAATTTTCAAATTGCTTTCTTTTTGGTGATCCACTGCCGGACCAAATATCGTCAGAGACTCTGCACGATGTGGTGAAGAAACTGGCAAAAGGGGAGCCATGTGCACAGCTACACTTAGATTTGAGCAGGCGGTTTTATATTCTGGGCCTTGCTCCCAATGCGGCCCGGTTATCTGTACGATTCTTTTACAACAGTACATTTGGACAACTGATGCAAAATGTTGCCCGGCATCATGAGCGCTTGCAGATCGACGGCACTCGTTACGACATGATCCCTCTGTGGGCGCTGCTGCGAGAAACGGTGAATATGAAATCCACGGATAAAACCCCCAGCCCGGTGATGGCCGGTGCGGTGGCCAGGGCTGTTTTTACAGGAACAGACTATCCGGCATCTCTGTTAGAGGCGACCATGCTGCGTATCCGGGCAGAGCGAGAAGTGACACCCGGTCGAGCAGCCCTTTTGAAAGCGTACTATTTGAAAAATACGGACACCCGATGTCCGAAGGAGGTATTGACCGTGAGCTTAAACGAAAACAGCACCAATATTCCCTATACCCTTGGTCGCCTGTTTGCCCTTTATGAGGCGGTGCAGGAAAGCGCAAACCCCGACATCAATGCGACCATCAAGGACAGGTATTTTAATGCCGCATCTGCCACTCCGTCAGTGATCTTCCCAATCTTGGATAATTTAGCGCAGAAGCACTTGCGGAAGCTGAACACGGGCTGGGCAATCAGCTATGACAAGCAGATCGGTGCACTTAAAAACATTTTGGAAGAAAGCTATCCTACTCGGCTAAGCCTGCCGGAGCAAGGCTCTTTTAACCTTGGCTACTATCATCAGAAACAAGCTCGCTTTACAAAAAAGGAGGAAAAATAATATGGAACCCATTAAGAACCGCTATGAATTTGTGATCCTGTTCGATGTGGAGAACGGTAACCCCAACGGCGACCCCGATGCAGGCAATATGCCCCGCATTGATCCAGAAACAGGATTTGGCCTGGTGACGGATGTGTGCTTGAAGAGAAAAATCCGCAACTTCGTAGAGACTGCGAAGGAGGGAGAGCCTGGCTATCGCATTTATGTGAAGGACGGCGTGCCGCTGAACCGCAGCGATAAGGAAGCCTGTGACCATGTGGGCGTTGACCCGGAAAAGCTAAAAGCGGCAAAGAAGGACAATGAAAATCTGGATCTGCTGGTTCGGGACTTCATGTGCTCCAATTTCTATGATATTCGTACCTTTGGTGCTGTGATGACTACCTTTGTCAAGGGTAATCTCAATTGCGGACAAGTCCGTGGCCCGGTGCAGTTGGGGTTTGCCCGGAGTATTGACCCCATTATGCCTCAGGAAGTGACCATTACAAGAGTGGCTATCACTACGGAAAGTGATGCAGAGAAGAAAGGAACGGAGATGGGCCGTAAGTACATTGTCCCCTATGGCCTGTATCGGGCAGAGGGCTATATCTCTGCAAACCTGGCCAGAAAGACCACCGGCTTCTCCGAAGAGGATCTGGAGCTTTTGTGGCAGGCTATCCTCAATATGTTTGAGCTAGATCATTCTGCGGCACGAGGAAAGATGGCTGCCCGGGAGCTGATCGTGTTCCGGCATGAGTCGGAACTGGGCAATGCCCCTGCGTATAAGCTATTTGAGCTGGTGAAGGTACAGAAGAAGGAAGGCATTCCTGCTCCCAGAGCATATGCAGACTATGAAGTTAGTGTTGATGAAGCCAATCTTCCCGACGGCGTGACCTGCAAGCGGATGGGGTGATTTACAGGGAAGAGGATTTCCTCCAATTGTCTGGTCTTCAGCATTTTTCCTTCTGCCGTCGCCAATGGGCGTTGATCCACATTGAAAAGCAATGGGCAGAAAACTTCCGGACGGTGGATGGGAATATCATCCATGAGAAAGCACATGACATGGAATTCCGGGAAAGCAGGGTAGACAAAATCATTACAAGAAGTGTCAGCATTTACTCTGCTTCCTTAGGGGTATCCGGGCAGTGCGATGTACTGGAGTACCATAGAGACACCAGCGGTATCCCATTAAAAGACTGTGACGGACTGTGGCAGCCATTCCCGGTGGAATATAAGCGGGGCGAGCCTAAGGAAAACCCGGCGGATGTGCTACAGCTTTGTGCGCAGGCCATGTGTCTGGAGGAAATGCTTTGTTGCCAGATCCCGGAAGGGGCACTGTACTATGGGCAGACCCGTCATCGACTTAGGGTGGTGTTTTCTCCGGAACTTCGAGAGAAAGTCAAGGCATTGCTGGAAGAAATGCATGGCCTTTATGGCCGTGGCTATACCCCGAAAGTGAAGATGACCAAATCCTGCAATGCCTGCTCTTTAAAAGAGTTGTGTCTACCAAAGCTGCAAAAACGAAAGACAGTTGGGCAGTATCTAAAAGCAAGCATGGAGGATGACCTATGAAACAGCTGTTAAATACCCTGTTTGTTACTTCCGAAGATGTTTATTTGTCCTTGGAGGGAGAAAATGTGCTGGCCAACCGGGAAGGGAAGATCGTAGCTCGATATCCGCTGCATACTCTGCAAACCATTGTCAGTTTCTCTTATGCAGGGGCATCTCCTGCTTTGATGGGTGCTTGCGCCCAGAGAAATATTGGCTTTGCTTTCTGTACGCCGAGAGGAAAGTTTTTGGCAAGAACTTGCGCAGAGAGTAATGGAAATGTCCTTTTGCGTCGGGCGCAGTATCGAATCGCTGATGATGAAAGGCAGAGCTGCGCCGTCGCTCGGACAATGATTTTTGGAAAAATTAGCAATAGTGTGGCAGTGATTCGAAGAACGTTGCGTGACCATGGCCCTCGGGTTGAAGGGCTTGGGCTGGAAGAGGTGACAGAACAGCTGAGCAACCTGCGTGAACCGATACTGCAATGCTTTGATCTGGATGTTTTACGGGGGTTGGAGGGCGCAGGTGCAACGGCTTATTTTGGAGTTTTTAATTTTTTGATCTTAAGCCGCAAAGAGTCATTTTCATTCCATGGGCGTAATCGCCGTCCACCGCAGGATCGGGTCAATGCCATGCTCTCGTTTGCATACAGTATGCTGGCGCATGATTGCGCCAGCGCATTGGAAAGTGTTGGGCTGGATTCCTATGTGGGCTTTCTCCATCGGGACAGGCCGGGAAGAACCTCCTTGGCCCTGGATTTGATGGAGGAATTAAGGCCTTGTATGGCAGAGCGATTTGTTCTCACTCTCATCAACAACCGAGTCATGAAGCCGGAGGATTTTCAAATCCAGGATAGCGGTGCAGTGCTGCTGACGGAGGAAGGACGAAAGCGCTTTCTTAAGGCTTGGCAGGAACGCAAACGAGAGCAACTGACCCATCCCTATCTTGAAGAGAAGATGAGCTGGGGCATGATCCCTTATGTACAAGCCTTGCTATTGGCTCGATACATCCGGGGAGATTTGGATGCCTATCCACCGTTTTTATGGAAGTGACGATATGCTGGTACTGATTACTTATGATGTAAATACGGAAGATGCTGATGGTCGTCGGCGCCTGCGAAAAATCGCAAAGAAGTGCGTTGATTTTGGCCAGCGGGTGCAGAATTCCGTATTTGAATGTTCTTTAGATGCGGCACAATGCCGCAAATTGCAAGCGGACTTGATAAAAATAATCGATCAGGGGCGTGACAGCTTGCGGTTTTATTATCTGGGAAATCGATATGAGAACAAGGTGGAGCATTTTGGCTGCAAAAACACTTATTTGCCGGACGACACCTTCATGGTCTGATTTGCGAAGGCCATGTGCACAGAAAAAAACGCTGAGTTCGCACCGATTTTGCTCCAACTTTGATCGTATATGCAGCCAGGAAAAGCACTGCTGTAAAGCCTGATTGGAGACAGTGCCAAAATATAAAGTTTTTTTGAAGAAAATGCCAATAAGAATTGTGCATTTTTGCTGTCGCTCCCCGTATGGGGAGCGTGGATTGAAATCCGACACAAACGGCGCTCGGTATCGGCATGATCATGTCGCTCCCCGTATGGGGAGCGTGGATTGAAATCAGCGTGTCCTTCTGGCCTTTGTTTATCTTGGACAGTCGCTCCCCGTATGGGGAGCGTGGATTGAAATCAGAAATGGCCGACTACTTGGAAATCAAAAAAAGGTCGCTCCCCGTATGGGGAGCGTGGATTGAAATGCTGCGTTGACCGCCGCCTGTGCGCTCTCAGCTGCGTCGCTCCCCGTATGGGGAGCGTGGATTGAAATAACGCAGGAGTTTGCTGGATTTGTGACGATCGATGTCGCTCCCCGTATGGGGAGCGTGGATTGAAATACACCTCCACCGCAGTCAGGGGCGGTTGTGCCGAGTCGCTCCCCGTATGGGGAGCGTGGATTGAAATGCACACCGTCAATCCCGGTGGTGTATTTGTCCATGTCGCTCCCCGTATGGGGAGCGTGGATTGAAATAGATCTGCCCGGAATGTCTGCCCATTGTAAACAGTCGCTCCCCGTATGGGGAGCGTGGATTGAAATCTCAATGGTCGGTTCCCAATTATCCGGGAGATTGGTCGCTCCCCGTATGGGGAGCGTGGATTGAAATTAAGAAAATGGTAACAAAAAAAGCCGTACCCCAGTCGCTCCCTGAACTGCTCCCCGTCAAGTGGACAGTGAAATAAAATAAAGTTTTTTACACTTC
>CAYROJ010000008.1:0-25080 GCA_964425865.1 uncultured Oscillospiraceae bacterium
TCTGCTGTAATACTCTTAACTTGGGTAGTTCACATTGACCTGTCACCATGACAGGAGCCACCTACCACCATTTGGGTATAGTACCCCCTTGGTAGTAGGTGGTATTTCTTTTTCAATTTGCTGCCCAGCTGATTGCCGGATGGAGATGAGAATTCCGGATTTTCTCATCTCCACCGGGGAGTTTCAGCTATTCTGGAAACGGTAGACATCGTCAAAGTTGATTCTGCCGTTCAGCTTTTTCACTTCGTTGACACACATTCCCCGAAGCTGCAGAAGACTGTCTTCGTCGATATCACTGATTTGTCATCATCTCCTGCCACAGAAAAACGCCTGTTACTTGCATCATCGCAGTGATTGGCGAGGTATTCAATCAGGTCGGCTTTGGATACGATATATCCACCTCTGTACACAAAGGATCGAAGTTCTTTTGCCTTGATCAATTCGTAGACTTTGTTTTTACCGAGGGGAGAAAAGCTGCATACTTTTTTCGGGGTCAGTATTTCGGGGGCACGGCGGAGCGTTCTTTTGAATTCTGCAGTTTTTTGTTCTTTGGTCATATCGTGTTCTTCCTTTTCAAAATACTTGCCGATGGCGATACGGAAGCATTTGAATATGACGCCTTGATTTGTGTTGGCTTTATCTCGCATTTATCTCGCAATTTTCTCGCAAAAATCCGGGAAATATGCAGATAAAGTCGTTTTTGCCTGTAAAATCAAGGCGTTTTAGGGACGAACAGGGAATAACCGGGAAACCTGTCATCGTTCTTGAAAACTGGTGATTCCGAAAGGAATCTAGGGTTCAAATCCCTCTCACTCCGCCAAATAGATCCCGACCGTATTAGCGGTCGGGATCTATTTGTTGAATGGTATCTCAAAATAATTCGTACCTTTCCCCCTTTTACCAGATTATAGCCATTAGCCCGCTGCTGACAAAACCTGCCAAAATTGCAAAGGGCACGACAGGCAAGCACACCTTGACATGAAACCACTTTTGGTGATATTCCTTTTCCATGTGCTCCGTTCCGGGGAGCCGAACGCGCTTGATGTTGGCAAACAGCACCCAATCCAAAAAGAAGGTATCCCACGCAAACACGCTGAGCATATACACCCAGGTTAGCCCCACCCCCTGCCAGAAGGTTTTCGCCCCGGCCAGATGCAGCATCCAGGCAAACAGGAGAAGAAACGTAACCACAGCAAGCAGCTTTTTTGCAAGCATCAGCTTGGTCAGCTTTTCTTTTGCGGCTTCTTTGTGCTGGGAGCGGTAGTACTCCGCCTGGATCTCCGGGGGATAGTCGCTGATAAAGGTCAGGGGACTTATCAAAAGCATACCAAATACCAATACACTGAAGCCTATCAGCATAATGGCAATTTCAATGATGACCACGAAAACATTCATGTTGTATCCTCCTTCTGTCCTTTCAGAAAGTTAGTTGTCACTAACCTACAATCCTTTGAAAAGCCGCCTGGCGGCAGCCACTCTGATTTCGGCCTTATTGTAGTACCGATTTTGCCTATTGTCAATGACAAAACAGCATGATTTGCAGCATAGATATTTTAGAATGTGGTTGTATTTGGAAAACAGAATTGCTATAATACAGGAAAATATAAATGCCGGAGTAAAAGTGTAAGACGATCAATAATCGAGAGGTAGCAATATGAAAGTAATGTTAACAAGCGCATTGGGCGGTTCCAGCAAAGTAAACGGCGTGAGAGTTCCCTCCGTTTTAATTCAGCGCAACGGATTATTGGACAATCTGAGAGCCATCTGGACACCGAATGCAAAGGTACTGATTATCTGTGCCGATCCCAATGATCACAAAAAGAATGACGAGGTTTGTTCCTGTATTGAAAAGTCCCTTCCCATGAGTGGCCTTTCGATTTCCGGCATTGACAAGTGCGATAGCAGAAACGGTGGTGCAGTGGATGCTTTGAAAAGCATGGATGTGCTGATCCTGCCGGGCGGTCATGTGCCGACACAAAACCGTTTCCTGAACCAGCTTCGGTTAAAGGAGCAGTTGCAGGGTTACCATGGAATTGTTGTTGCGTGGAGTGCAGGTTCCATGAATTGTGCCGGCACCGTATATGCTGGCCCGGAGTTTGAGGGCGAAGCCATCGATCCATCCTATCAGCGGTGGCTCTCGGGGCTAGGGCTGACGGATATCAACATTTTTCCCCATTTTCAAAATCTGAAAGATGACTATCTGGATGGCATGCGCCTGATTGAGGACATTACCTATGCCGACAGTGTCGGGCACGAAATTCTTGCATTGAACGACGGAAGCTATATTATGATTGGGGACGGAAAGACCACGCTGTATGGGGAAGCATATATGATCAAAGACCGTCAGCAGTGGAAGCTTTGCAATGATGGAGAATCCATCATTTTATCTAAAAAACGATGAACATTTAAAAAATGATCGATATTGATTTGAGAAATACAGTCAAACGATCAAGCAGGACATGGAACAAGCCCCGAAGAATCAGAATTCTGCTGACTCTTCGGGGCTGATTTTTTTTGATTACAGGCTGATTTGGTCAATGAGTGCCAGTTCGTCGGCAGTGAAGTTCGTATTCTGGGCGGCCTTGATGTTATCGAGTACTTGCTCGGGCTTGGATGCACCGGCCAGGACGCTGGTGACGATGCCATCCCGCAAGATCCAGCTCAGCGCCATCTGTGCCAAGGTCTGACCACGCTGGGCAGCCAAATCATTGAGCTGGCGGATCTGGTTCAGCCGCTGCTCGGTCAGCGCATTTTCCTTTAGGAAGCGGCCATCGGTCATCACCCGGCTGTCAGAGGGGATGCCTTTTAAGTAACGGTCGGTCAGCAGACCTTGAGCCAGAGGAGAGAAGGCAATGATGCCCTTGCCCAGCTTGGCAGCGGTGTCTTTCAGACCGTTGCGTTCAATGGTACGGTCAAAAATGGAATAGCGGTTCTGATTGATGACAAAGGGAACACGCATTTCCGACAAAATAGCTGCAGCCTGCTCCAGCCGGGGGCCGTCATAATTGGAAAGGCCCACATATAGTGCTTTGCCGGACTGGACGGCGGTGGCCAATGCGCCCATGGTTTCTTCCAGCGGGGTATCCGGATCGGGGCGGTGATGGTAGAAAATATCCACATAGTCAAGACCCATCCGCTTCAGACTCTGATCCAGACTGCTCAGCAGCTGCTTCCGGCTGCCCCATTCGCCGTAAGGGCCGGGCCACATCCAATAGCCGGACTTGGTGGAAATGATGAGCTCATCCCGATAGGCACCCAAATCTTCTCTCAAAATCCGGCCGAAGTTGATTTCTGCTGTTCCCTCGGGTGGGCCATAGTTGTTGGCCAGGTCAAAGTGGGTGATGCCGTTATCAAATGCGGTGAAGCACATCTGGCGCATATTGTCAAAGCGGCCGGTGTTGCCAAAGTTGTGCCACAGTCCCAGAGAGACGGCGGGCAATTTCAGTCCGCTGGTGCCCAAGCGGTTGTAGGGCATGGTGTCGTAGCGGCTTTCGGATGCAATGTACATAGTTGTCCTCCTTTGTAGATTGGTAAGTTAAGAGAAACGGATGGTAATGATCTCACAGTTTGAACCCACTCGCATAGGCATTCCCCAGGCACCCACACCAGAGGTGACGATCACATGGGGGCTTTGGGCATCTTTCTGATAATAGCCATAGGCTACGGTGTACATCAGGTTCGTGACGATATTGGCAGGGAAAATCTGCCCCTTGTGGGTGTGGCCGCAGAGGATCAGATCTGCTTCGGTACTGTATTCATGGATATTGGCTGGATTGTGATCCAGTACGATCACGGGAAGGGAAGGATCTTCTCTCATGAAGAAGTCAGCGAGGGGCTTTCGCTCTATGTTGCCGTAGCCGCCGATGGCAGCGCCGTCCAGCCGGCCTACCAGCACCAGCCGCTCATCGATGACGGTGTAGCTGTCGCTGAGCAGATGGATATTGGCCTGTTCCAGAAAATCCACCATTTGGTGCAAGGTCTGGCCGCCGTCGTGGTTGCCAAGGCAAGCATAGATACCATAAGTGGATCGAATGTTCCGCAGAGTTCGGAGAGCTGCCTGGGGATCTTGGATGGATGTAAAGTCCGTGTCGAAGAAATCGCCTGCAATGCACACCAGATCCGGCTGCTGGGCATTGATTTCGGAAACGATGGCTTCCAGCCGACTTTCCGAACCCACAGCTCCCAGATGCAGGTCACTGATCAGCACCACATTTAGATCTGAAATATCCTTTTTGTCCTGCAACTTGATCTCGTAGGATACATGATCGATCTGCCGAGCATTGGTAAAGCCATAGACACAGGTGATCAGCGTCAGAAGCAGCACCCCCAGAGTCACGAAGCCTTTGAACAGGGGATGGACAGTAAAGGGTAGCTTCATCAGTCGGGGAATGAGCAATAGCAGATCCGCAGCTACTGTAAACAGCAGCAGGTAGATCACAATGCCCATGCAATAGCTGCTGACCAAGCCTAAAATGTGTTTGAAGTCCCTGGACAGTGGCATCAATGCCCGTCCAAAGCCCAAAATCAAAATTACCGTAAGGGTGCAAACAATGACCAATACCGGCCAAAATCGCAGTCCCGGAAAGAAAACTGCAAGTCCATGATAAAGTCGCTGGGCAAGATAATAGCTTGTGCCGCCCAGCAGGGAGAGTAAAATCAAAATTGCCAAAGGGCCTTTCATGGCATCAGTACCTCCTGGGCGTTATTCCTTGGGTTTGTGCTTGGCTTCCATGGCTGCCTTCATGGCGGCCTTGCGGGCGTAGATGGCAGCCACTTCTGCTTCAATATCCTTGGCAGGATAGTTCAGCCCACTTTTCAGCGCTTGAACCATTTGCTCCGTACGGTTTCGGATCTTGTATTCCTTACCATCCTTGATAAACACATTGCCGGTCTGGCCGAAAATCAGCTGTACATTATTGGCTGCGCAGGCATCGTAGACCTTTTTCACCCATTCATAGTGCAGGGGACGGGAGCCAAGATAGTTTTCACCGCCAGCCAGTACCGTTTCGATTTTGCCGGTGGCGAGATAATCAGCAATGTCAATTTCACCGATAAAAGGCTTCAGGCTGACCCAGCGGTGCTTGGCAGGCAAGTCCAGCAGGTAGGGCAGACGCTGTTCCAACCGCTTTTGGTTTTCGCAGGAAACGGAGAAAGAAACATTGTCCCAGCCGTCGCCCCAGTCGGAGGGCAAACAGTCTTTGATGCGTTCGGCACGCTTTGTCAGCAGAGAAAAGGTCACATCGGGACGGCGACGGATCATGTCCCAAGCATCTTGGCGCCATGTATCTGCTTCTTCCAGAAAGAAATCGCTGGCCATACAGACCCGGACAAAAGAGCCACTTGGCAACTTCCAGTTGCCATTGCGGTCTTTTTTAATGGGCAGGGTGAAGTCTGATTTGTTTTTCAGAACTTCGTTGGTATCTCTGCCATAGCGCTTGTCCAGAAAGTAGGCGTAGCAGTTCTGGCAGCCTTCGCTGCACTTGTGGCAGCCGTGCCAGGGATTCCAAATTTTATCATTGAGATCCATTGTAAAAATCCTCCTTAGAGTTTGACGGTTTGTGTCCGTTGATTTGCAAACCACTGGGCTTCAAAACCGGTGAATTTTAAAATACAGTAGTCGGGGTCAGTAACTCCTTTGTGGTAGAAATGGGTAAAAAAGGGCTTCCAGAATCGTTCCTTGGTGGCCTGATCGGTGCAGACTTCCATTGTTCCCTTGATTTCAACTCCTTGAAAATTTCTACCCTTTTCATAAAAATAAACACAAGCCTTTGGATTCGCCAGATAGTGCCGCACTTTTCGGGAAGAGGTATATGTTGCAAACCAAATCACATTTTCCTCAATAAGTACAGGCTGAATTAACGCACGAGTAGCAGGATACCCGTCTTCTCCTACAGAGGAAATGATGGAGGTTTTCTGCTGAGCAACAAAATTATAAATTCCTTCTTTTGTCATTTATGATCACCTATTCTTTTCCAGAACTTGATTAGCCTTTTGCATTAACACCACCAGCAGATCAAAATTTTCTTGCCCCATGGCAGCGATCAAATCATCAAGATGGGCGTTGGCTTCCGCTCTGGCATCGGCGACCAGCTGCTGGGCTTTGGGTGTCAGATGCACATAATACACACGCTTATCTTCTTGAGACTGTTCCTTTGCGATATACCCCTTTTTCGCCAGAGAAGCCAGAATCGCCGTGATCATAGGCTTGGATACGCCCAGAAGCTGCGCCAGCATTACGCAGGTGTGGGGGCCGGGGGTGGCGGATAGAATGTTCAGCGCCCCCATTTCGCTGGGACGGATGGGAAGCCCCTTTTTTAGTTCCATATAGTCCCTACTGAACTTGGAAAATGCCGCATTGGCGGCAAAGTATTTCTCCATTGTAATACCTCAAAAGCAGATGGTTCATCTTGGTTAACTTTATTATATTCCATTCTTCGCCGCTGTCAATGCGTTTGGAAGAAAAATATAGAATGTGCACCTGCTGCACAACCGTTTTTGGAAAAGTGTAATTGAGCGACAAACATATTGACTTTTTACCGGGGCATGGTATAATGGCCTATGGAGCACCAATGGGTGCATTGCAACTATAAAACCAAATAAGCTACATGGCGTCCTCCATCATGACTGCCCAATTGGGCAGGTGCGAGAGATCAGGAAACCCGGTGAGAGTCCGGGGCTTTACCCGTTGCTGTATGTGCAGGAGCCTGTATTCATGGCGTGAGCCGGTCACTGGGGAAACCTGGGAAGGCGGAATACAGGCGCAGGAAGCGTTTCTTCCCCAATGCACGAGCCAGAAGACCAGCCATGTTCGAACTTGAAGGCCACTTCTGGGATGGGGTGGGGGACAAGCATTGTTTGGGGTGAAAATACACGGTCACATTGCGCTTTTGCGCAAATGTGGCCTTTTTTATTTGCCGACAACCGTCGAAACTTGACGGTCAAGATATATTCCGGCTTATTCGTGGCGAATGTGCAGCCCCTTGGGGTAGGCACAGATCGCTGAACAAGGGAACTCCGGTGCAAAACCGGGACACGGCGGCTCGAGCCGCTGTGCTGTTAGCGCAGAGCGACCCTTCTTTCTGTGAAAGCAGGTCATTGGGCGAAAGCCTGAGAAGGCGGAGGGGGAGCGTTGGAGCACCTGAATGCGCAAGTCAGAAGACCTACGAACCGTGCGTTTTTGTGCGGCTTAAGCGACACACCGCCTGGCGGTGTGAGCCGGCTAACTCTTTTCTGCGCCGAAAGGCGATGCGATATACATATTAAAATGTATGGAGGAACAAAACATGATGAAAAAGTTGCTTTCCTGGCTGCTGGTTTTGGTGCTGGTAGTGGGAATGCTGCCGACCAGTGTGTTTGCTGCGGAAGCAGAAGTTGCGGGGCTGAAAATGACCACAGACCTGCAGAAGGAATATCTGCTTGCGCAGAAGTCCTGGTCCAGCCATAGTCTGTCTGTAGAAGCCAAAACAGTGGATGCTGCGGGCAATGAAGTTTCTTTGCCTGAAGGCGCTACGATCTCCTATCAGTGGTACAAATCCACTGATGATAAAGTTGATGACAGCGATACAAAGCTGGGCACCAAATCGTATTACGGTGTTAGTTTGAACACGATGGCCATCGCATACTATTATGTAGTGGCGAAGGTGACGGTAAAGGATGTCGAATATACGGCCACCAGTACCGTTTCCTGTGTCAAGATCGGCGCATCAAATATCAGTGTCAATTTCACCGTCAATAACAAGGGCACTCTGGCTGCGGATAACAAGAATAATGTCGTCGCCAATGTGGCGGTCAGCGTGCAGGATCTTAACGCCGACGGCAAGCACACCTATGACGAAGCTCTGATCGCTCTGCATAAGGCGCTGCTGACCGAAGACGGTTATGTCACAGGAGAAAGCTCCTATGGTGGCCTGTCCGTCAGTAAGCTGTGGGGCGTAGAGACGACCAACAGCCTGTTCTTTAAAAACGGTGAGGCGCTGGATTCCACTGTGGATGCCGTCACCGTTGCCAGAAACGATGCGCTCTATATCTCCGTCAACAAGGACGATACGAATTATGCCGACAAGTATACCAAGTTCGATGTGACCTCCAAGACCATCACCAAAGGCCACAGCGTAGAGCTGACCCTGACCGATGGAGAGGGCAAGGCTCTGGCTGGCATCGCCATTGGCACTTGGAAGGATGGCAAGTTCGTAGCCATGGATGGAAAAGTAACTGATAAGGACGGCAAAGTCACCCTGACCTTCCCGGAGACCGGTACTTATATGATCACCGCTCAGGGCAGTGTCAAGGACATGGTGAACGATTACAGCGCCTGGCCTACTGTGACCCAGAAGGAAGCGGATTGCCCCCTGATGGCCCCCGCTTGCACGGTGAATGTGAAAAATCCCGGCGAGCTGAAGTTGACTCAGGTCGAACCCGACTATGATATCAAAGTAAAGGTGGGCGAAAATGCCAGCGAGCTGAACAGCTTTGTTGGCATCAGCTATTATGTCGACGGAAAAATCGATTACACCGTCGAAACAACCACCGAGTGGTACCGTATCAATAAGAACGGCAACGGCGTTGCTGAAAAGGTCGAGAGTATCAGAGACATTCTGACCGAAGCGGATGAGGGCCAGTGGCAGTACTATATGTATGCTTACTGCGATGCCTACGGCGAGCGTTACAGCGTCCGCAGTGATTACTTCGATGTGACCATCTACAAGGCGGGAATCCCCAAGGGTGAGGATACCAACGGCTGGGTTTCCAGTATTAAGATCAATGGCGTGGACATCGGGTTTGAAAAGGGGAAGACCGACTATGTCCTCTATCTTCCCGAGGGGAAGGCTCCCCAACTCAATATCACCGCTGTCCCGGGCAAGAACCTTTGGGTCAACTACTGGGTCAACGGCATCAAGGATATGGTCTCGCCCAGCTATAACACTGGCGATAAAGAGATGAAGGTCACTTCTGCCCAGTATATCAATATGCCCAGTTGGTTCGAAGTGGGCAGCACCAATGTATTCTCCATCTATGTCGGCCCCAAGGCGGACACCGATGGGAACGGATTTATCAATATTTATGACCGTTTCACCGGTGAATACGCAGTCTATAACTTCACCATTGTCACAGTCCCCAGTATGTCTTCCGTGGCTGTCAAGGATGCGGAGAATGCCACCGTTCAGCTCACTGGTAACAGCAAGGGCTCTGCGGATATTTCCGGCAGAACCGACAGCGATACCATTAAGCTGACCGCAAACTTCTCCTTTGCCAAGGGCGTGAAGCTGTATGTAGGCAACAGCGAAGCCTATACCGCAAACCTTGCGAATGTGGAGATCAGCCTGGCACAGTTCCGGGATGACAAGGGCGTTGCCAACATCCCGGTGAAGCTGGTGTGGGAAGGGGAGGAAGGAAAGACTGTCACTTACACCCAGACCCTGCATATTTCTCCTGCGACCGATAAAAACGCCGGCGACTTTGATCCTCCGGTCATCACTACCCAGCCGGAGAAGAAAGTCTCCGTGAACAAGGGCGAGACCGTGAAGCTGACCGTGGGCGTTGAGCAGCCTGAAAAGGGCACTCTGTCCTACCAGTGGGTTAGCGCCAGCTATTCCAACTACTTTGCCCAGGGCAATTACACTGTGGTCGAGGGCGCAACCGGCGCCAGCTATGACGCTCCCGCGCTGGAGAGCATCGGTGTCTATACCTACCGCAAATTCTACGCCTGCCTGGTGACACTGACCATCGACGGTAAGACCGTCACCACCATGAGTGATTATTCTGAGGTCACCACCAAGCTGTCCAAGGTCAATGACCCCATCATTACCGTTCAGCCCGGTCTTGGCGGCAACAAGGAGGGTGGCGGCGTTTATAAGACCGCCTATACCGCCGGAAGTGCCTTTGATCCCATGTGGCTGGGTGTGGCGTGCGAAAGTATTAAAAATTCCGAGACCGGAAAATCTGAATATTGTACCGAGCTGGGCTGCAAGGCTTTTGAAGTCCATTGCTATTACAACAGCACCGCATCCGTAGAAGGCGCTACGGAGCTGACGGGTGAGATCGTCGGTTCTCTCAGCGGCGGTACCTTCGGACGTTATTTCTCCTTTACCCCGGACGAGGGTCTACCGGAGGGCGAGTGGTATATCTTCTATAAGATCGTCACCACCTCTAAGGAAGACAGCAGCCTGACCGCTTCCACTTACACCGACTTTGTCAAGCTGACCTACAACAAGGCAGAGCTGGGTATGGATGGCACCGGCACGGAGGAAGATCCCTTCCTGATCTGTACCACGGACAATATGCTGTCCCTGCAGAATTTTGTCAACAGCGGTGCCGGCAACTGCGCCGGTATGCATTTCAAGCTGGTGGAAGATGTGGATCTGCCCGCTGATTGGGCCGGCATCGGCATCAGCTTTGGTGATGGCAGACGCTTCAGCGGCGTGCTGGACGGCAACGGTCACCAGATCAACCTTGCAGAGGGCAGCCAGCCCCTGTTCCAGTACTGTAACATGGCTACCATCAAGAACCTGAGGCTCTACGGCAAGAAGATCCAGGGCGGTGGCGCGCTGATTGGTAAAGCAACCGTTTATCAGGTCAACGGCGCTTATATTGCCAAGATCGACAATGTGACCCTGGTATCCGGCTCCTCTACCTATGGAAGCGGCTTCCTGCATGGCAGCGCATCTTCTTTCAACCCTGTTTACATCACCAACAGTACAGTCGAAAAAGATGTTATCATTGGTTACGAAAAGAATAGAATCGGTATCGGCAGCTTTGCAGGCGGTTTCACTGGCTCCATTGAGAACTGCACCAGCGCCGCAACGGTTTACGGCGTGAACTATGTGGGCGGCATCGCAGGCTCCCGTTCCAACTCCATGGGCTACTGCACCGTTACCAACTGCTCCTTCACCGGCGAAGTGATCGCATCCGGCAATTATGTGGGCGGTATCTTCGGCGGTGGTTATGTGGCCGACAGCGCACCTAACGCCATGTGTGTTGGTGTTCAGAACTGCTTCGTCAGCGGCACCGTCAGCGGCGACAAGTGTGTCGGCGGTATCTTCGGCGGCGAAGGCGGCATCCAGCAGGCATGGGACAACGGCATTGGCCGTATCCAGAACAATGTGTTCTATGGCACGCTGAACGGCAAGGAGAATGTGGGCGGCATCATCGGCTATATGGATGCTTTGAACCATGGCAATGTGATCCGCAACAACTACTATTACGACACCAACGGCTGCACCATGCCCATTGGCGGTGTCCGGCACATCGACACCAACACCCACAAATTCGGCATGGGCGAGGATGGTATTTTCTACTATGATACCTCCCGGGACAGCCTGGACGACATCAAGGAATTCGTAGATGCTGCGGACAAGGGCACTGACGACTGGAAGTATACCAGTGTTACGGCAAAAAACAGCAACCGTAACGACGACCCCATGGGCAAGGACAAGGACAAGCTGGGCAAGGCCTGCACTGCGGCAGAAATGACCGATGGCACCATCGTCAAACTGCTCAATGAGGGCGAAGACAGCCTTAAGAACTGGGAACAGGGCGACAAGTCCCCGGAGCTGTCCAACGAAGTGGTCATTTCCGGAATTGAGATCTCCGGTGACTACAAGAAGGCCTTTGACTATGGCACCGATCTGGATCTGACTGGCATCGTCATCACCATTAAGTATTCCAACGGCACCACCAAGACCGTTGCTCTGGAAGATGTGACCATTACCGGTTACGAGAAGAATACCTCCGGCAACCAGACGCTGATCCTGACCTATGGGGATGTTACGACGGAGCTGACTGTCACCGTTAAGCCCCAATCCAGTAAGCTCACCGTGAATGTCACCATCTTGGGCGACAGCGCACATGGTACCGAAGGCGGCACCCATGGCCTGACCATCGGCGGCCTGACCACCTGGGTGGAGGAAATCAACTTTGTGGCAGATGCCAGCGAGAGCGTGTGGGATGTGATGCAGCGGGTGTTCAAAAAGTACAACATCACCGCTGATGCGGATGACAAGAATGCGTACAACACGATCTACATCAAGGCAATGACCTACAAGGGCGTGACCTTGAGCGAATTTACCAACGGCGAAAAATCCGGCTGGATGTTCACCGTCAACGGCAAGCACCCCGATGTGGGCGTATCTGCCACCTATTTGAAGCAGGGCGATGTGATCGTGCTGCACTATACGGACGATTACACGCAGGAAAAAGATAATGTTACCTTCGATGACGAGCGTGTCAAGGCAGTCTACGATATGATCGGTGCTTTGGGCGACATTACACTGGAGTCTGAAAAAGCCATTGCAGATGCACGCAACGCATACGACAGCCTTTCCAACGAGCAGAAAAAGAAGGTTACAAACTTCAGTGTTCTGGTTGTTGCAGAGAAGAAGCTGGCAACATTGAAGAACGTCCATACAGCACTTGACAACCACCAGACCACCGGTACATTCATTATGAACCTGGGCACGCCCACCGTTGGCTCTATCGGCGGCGAATGGTCTGTGATTGGTCTGCTGCGCTCCGACTTGACTGTTGCCGATGCCTATTATGAGGCTGTGGTCAAGTATGTGCAGGAAAACATTGATGAAAATGGTAGACTGCACCGTGCAAAGTCCACTGAAAACTCTCGCATTATTCTGGCACTGACCGCCCTGGGCAAGGATGTGACCGATGTGGGCGGCTACAACCTGCTGCTGGGTCTGAGTGATATGGCCTTTGTTCAGAAGCAGGGACTCAACGGCCCCATCTGGGCACTGATCGCTCTGGACAGCGGTAACTATCATGTTCCTCAGGGCGTTGCTGCTCAAAGCAGTATTGCAACCTATGCCAACATGACCGTCGGCGGCAATGTGACCCGTGAAAAGCTGATCCAGGTCATTCTGGATGCACAGCTGGCAGACGGCGGCTGGGCATTGTCCGGCACTGAGGCCGATGCAGATATGACCGGCATGGCCGTGCAGGCACTGGCTACTTACTACAATACCAATTTGACCGTGCGTAACGCTGTGGATAAGGCGATCGTGACTCTTTCTGCCATGCAGAATGACGACGGCAGTTACAGTGCATTTACCGGCAACGGCGGCAAGGTGCCTACCTCTGAGTCTACTGCTCAGATCATCGTTGCGCTGACTGCTCTGGGCATTGATCCTCACTCTGATGCTCGCTTTATCAAGAACGGAAATTCCGCAGTTGACGGATTGCTGGGATTTGCCGTCAGTGGCGGCGGCTTCAAGCACCTGGCAGATGGTGAGTTGGACGGTATGGCCACCGAGCAGGGTTATTACGCACTGACCGCTTACAGCCGCTTTATTGAAGGCAAAACCAGCCTGTACGATATGACGGATGTGATCGATATGGGCGGCTATGTGGCAGAAACAACGGTCAAGAGCATCGTTTCCATCGAGAAGACCGGTACAGTGGGCTTGGTGGATACCTACACCATTACTTACACTGACGGAACCACTACCACCTTCACTGTTACCAATGGCGCTCAGGGTCAAAAGGGCGACAAGGGCGACAAGGGTGATAAGGGTGACAAGGGCGATAAGGGTGATACCGGTGCAGCTGGCCTTAACGGCCAGAACGGTGCTGACGGCAAGGACGGTGCCGATGGTAAGGATGGCATCAATGGCGCTGACGGTAAGGATGGCGTGAACGGCATCAATGGCACCAATGGTAAGGATGGCGCCAATGGCGAAAATGCAAGCAACACCCTGGTCATCACCGCAACCGCTATCGCAGGTGTTTCTCTGGTCAGCAACATTGCACTGGTCCTGTACCTGTTCCTCAAGAAAAAGAAAACTTTCTAATTTTACAAAGGCCTGCAGGTAGACAGGCAAATCTCACGCATTAGACAACGGGTTGCCCCTCTTGACCGGGGGCAACCCAATTCCCATCCTGTTCTTTTTAATGTTGAATACAATTCGTCTTTTGTGACGATTTATATATATTTCACTTCAATCTGCAATACACGCTGTTCGTGTGTGATTTTTTCAAAGCTGCTTCTATGGAGGTATTTTTAATGAAGAAAAAAACATTGTATAATCTTGTCATGGTGGCGATCATTGTTGCGATCGTGGCAGGAGGCGTTTTGGGCGTTGGCCATATCCGGGGCTGGTTTGACAGAGCTGATGGCGGCCCTGCTTTGGTAGATATTGTGGGCGTTGTTCGCATGGAGCGAGCCGGTGTCAACTACACTGTGGGACGGGATACGGTCCTGCGCCCGGGGGATGTGATCTCTACCCAGACAGGTGCCACAGCCAGCATTGTCGTAGGTGGCAATTATGTTGCTTTGGGCGGCAGCACGGAGCTGACAGTCGTCAATGTTGAAAATCTGGAAGTGCACCTGACCGCAGGAGAATTGTTTATCAACGCAGAGGATCATGTGTCCGTCACTTTCGAAACCGAGCTTGAGCGCCTGGCTGCGGGCTATGCGGTCCGGCTTTCGACGGATACCACCTCTGAGAAGGAGCTGGTTCGGCTCGATGTGACAGATGCTACCCTGGCCATCAGCTATCGCCAGGGGGCGCAGACCCTCAGTGTTTTCCAGGGCAAGGTGGATGATGTATCTGCCGGTCAGACCAAGGAATATATGGGCGGCCAGACTTATATTTCCGAAATCAAAGTGGAAAGCCTCAATAGCTTTATGATCGCCCAGATTCGTAAAGCAAATAAAAATGTAAGCCTGTCTGTGAGCAACAAGGAACTGGACGAACTGGAGGAAAAGCGCCGTCAGGAGCGGGAAAATATGATCGGCGGTGTTACTGAGCCTACCATTCCTGCCCATGAACACAACTTTGAACCCACCTATGTTCCTGCTACCTGCACAGAAGCTGGCTATATCGAGTACCGCTGCAGCTGCGGTGAAGGCTATCGGGACAACAAGATCGAGGCCAAGGGTCATAGCTTCGGCGACTGGGAAGTGACAAAAGAAGCCACCAATGAGCAAGAGGGCCTCATGGAGCGCAAGTGTCTAAACTGCGACGAAACCGAGCAGCAGGTCATTGAGAAGCTGTCCGATGCCCATGTCCATCATTACAAAGAAGAAGTGGTTGCACCGACTTGCACCGAAAAGGGCTATACGCTCTTCATTTGCGCCTGTGGTGACCGCTATAAGGACAGCGAAACAGCTGCCACCGGGCATCAGTATAACAGCACGGTTTTCTCTCCGCTTTGCACGACACAGGGCTATACGCTGTACACTTGCGCCTGTGGTGCCAGCTATATGGATGATCTGCTGCCTGCCACCGGGCACAACTGGGAGGATTGGAAAGATGCCGGAAACGGTTTCCAGAAGAGATCCTGTGTTTCCTGTGGCGAGACAGAAACCCAATCCGCCGGCGGCAGTTCCGCCCCGGCACCCCATGTGCACAATTACACGGTAACGGTGGTGGAGGCCACCTGCACCAAGGGCGGCTATACCGAGTACAACTGCGCCTGCGGTGCACGCTATCAGGATCAGAAAACCGGAGCCAAGGGTCACAGCTTTGCCGATTGGGAAGTCAAGAAGGTAGCCACTGAGAGCGAAGAAGGTCTCATGGAGCGTTCCTGCCGCAATTGCGAGCACAGGGAAGAAAAGACCATTGACAAACTGGTGCATAGCCACAGCTATGCAGAGCAGGTGGTTGCGCCTACCTGTGTGGAAAAGGGCTACACCTTGCATACCTGCGCCTGTGGAGACAGCTATAAGGACAATGAAGTCGCCGCCACCGGAAAGCATAACTATGAAAAGAAAGTAGTTGCATCCACTTGTACAGCCCAGGGTTATAGCCTATATACCTGTGCCTGCGGCGAAAGCTATATGGACGATATTTCTCCTGCGACCGGACACAGCTGGGGTGCATGGATCACGGTGAAGGAAGCCACCGAAAATGAAGAAGGCAAAAAAGAGCGCACCTGTTCTGCTTGCAGCACAAAAGAAGAGGCGGTCATTGCCAAAATCGACAATCAGAAATATGTGTACATCAGTATTTACTGCAATACTATTTTGAACAATATGGCGGATCTGGAGCCCGGCAAGGCAGAATTTGTACCCTCCGATGGTGTGATCTTGTCTCCGGTAAAGGTGGCATTCACCGCCGGAGAAACAGTATTTCATGTTTTGCAGCGGATCTGTGCGCAGATGAACATCCAGATGGAGTACAGCTGGTCGCCGATGTACGGAACTTACTACATTGAGGGTATCAATAATCTTTATGAATTTGACTGCGGCAGCCAATCCGGCTGGATGTATAAGGTGAACGGCTGGTTCCCCAACTATGGCGTGTCCGCTTATGAACTCAGCGAAGGTGACCAGATCGTTTTCGCCTATACCTGTAAAGGTCTGGGAACAGATGTGGGTGCACCGGAATGGACGGGCGAATGAAACAGGATGCTTTTTCCAAGTGCCATCCGGCAGTGAACTTTCTGTTCTTTTTGGGAGCAATTGGCTGTGGGGTGGTGATCCGCCATCCGGCCTATTTGGCAGTGGGGATGGTCTGCGGATGTATTTATTATCTGCTGCTCCATGGAAGAAAGGGCTGGAAATTCATTTTGGGGCTGGTGCCTCTGTTCCTGCTGCTGACAGCAGTGAACCCTTTGTTCAATACTTATGGAGAAAAGGTACTGTTTCAGCTGTTCGGAAGACCATATACCTATGAAGCGCTGCTCTATGGCGCAGCCATTGCAGCTATGTTCGTCAACATGAGCATTTGGTTTGGTTGCTATAATCAAGTGCTGACCAGTGATAAATTTACAAGTCTGTTTGGAAATCTGATCCCCTCGCTGTCGCTGTTGCTGGTCATGGTGCTGCGGCTTGTGCCTACATTTATTCGCAAGGTCCATGCTATCAGCGGCGCAAGATGCGCCATTGGTAAAGGTGTCGGAGAAGGGGCTGGAAAAAAAGAAAAGCTGGAAGGCGGCCTGACCGTATTAGGCGCATTGACTTCCTGGGCATTGGAAGGCAGTGTGGTGACAGGCGATTCCATGCGTGCCAGAGGTTATGGCAGCGCCAGGCGAAGCAGCTTTATGCTCTACACCATGGGAAAAAGCAATTGGATGCTGCTGGCGGTGCAGGTCTGCTTCTTTGCGCTTGTGATCGTATCTGCCGCTTTGGGTCAAACCCGTGCAGACTTTACGCCGGATCTATCCATCAGCCCTGTTTCCTGGGGAGTAGCTGCTTATGCAGCTTATCTGCTGATCCCCACTGCATTACAGATAAAGGAGGCCGTTTTATGGCACATTTCCAGATCGAGAATTTAAGCTTCAGCTATCCTACCGCAAAAAATAAAAAGAATTTGGACAGTGTGAGCCTGTCCATTGAAAAAGGCGAATATGTGGTTCTGTGCGGTGCTTCCGGCTCCGGCAAGACAACGCTCCTGCGTCACTTGAAGCCGGTGCTGACACCTCATGGCAAACGCAGCGGCCAGATCCTGTTCAATGGAACGGCCATCGATCAGCTGAGCCAGCGAGATCAGTCTGCAAAAATTGGCTATGTGATGCAGAACCCTGACGATCAGATCGTTACCGACAAAGTCTGGCATGAGCTGGCCTTTGGACTGGAAAGTCTGGGCACAGACCAGAAGACCATGCGTGCCCGTGTGGCGGAAATGGCCTGCTACTTTGGCATCCAGGACTGGTTTCACCGGGATGTGGCGAATCTTTCCGGTGGCCAGAAGCAACTTTTGAATCTGGCATCCATTATGGCTATGCAGCCGCAGGTGCTGATTTTGGATGAACCCACCAGCCAGCTGGATCCCATTGCTGCTTCGGATTTCCTCAATACTGTGCGCAAAATCAATATTGAGCTGGGTACTACCGTTATTATCACCGAGCACCGTTTGGAGGACATCTTCCCCTATGCGGATCGGGCGGTGGTGATGGAGGGCGGCAAGATCATTGCGAACGATACCCCCAGAAACATCGGAAAACTGCTCTATGAGCAGAATAATAAAATGTTTGCTGCCATGCCCACCCCTGTTCGGGTGTTCTACGGTGCGGAAGGGGAAGGGAACTGTCCTTTAACGGTGCGAGAGGGACGCAATTGGCTCAGTGGTGTATTCTCTGAACCGCTGCCTGCCGACTTTTTCCAGACCCAAGAGCCTGCCGAGGAAGGAAAGGATGTGGCTCTGGAGCTGAAGGAGCTGTGGTTCCGCTACGAAAAAGACAGCCCCGACATCCTGCGCGGTGTCAGCGCCCAAGTGCCCAGAGGCAGCCTGTTTGCCATTGTAGGCGGCAATGGCGCCGGCAAGTCTACGACTTTAAAGGCAGCCAGCGGAATTTGCAGACCCTACCGTGGCAAGGTGAAGATTTTTGGAAAGCCCATTGAAAAGTACAAATCTTCGGAATTGTTTCAAAATTGCCTTGCCATGCTTCCGCAGGATCCCAAGAGCTTGTTTGTGAAAAAGACTGTCCGGGAAGAGCTGGAAGAAATGACAAAGGATCAGGCATTGATCCGGCAAACTGCTGAAATTTGCGATGTTGTGCATCTGATGGACAGCCATCCCTATGACCTGTCCGGCGGCGAGCAGCAGCGTGCAGCCTTAGCGAAGGTGCTGCTGACAAGCCCCAAATTACTGCTGCTGGATGAGCCCACCAAGGGAATCGACAGCTTCTTTAAAGAAAAGTTGGCGGCGATCTTAGGACAGCTGCAAAGTCAGGGCATTACCATCGTTATGGTTTCTCATGATGTGGAGTTCTGCGCCAAGTATGCAGATCTGGTGTCCATGTTCTTTGACGGCCAGGTGCTGACCACCGATACCCCCCGCCGTTTCTTTGGGGCCAATAGCTTTTATACCACTGCGGCAAACCGCATGAGCCGCCATGTGCTGCAAAATGCGGTCACTGCGGAAGATGTGATCATTGCCTGCAAGGAGGGAAAGAAATGAAAAAATCCCATATTGCAATGCTCATCGTATTCTTTTTGCTGATCCCGCTGACCTTGTATTTTGGCGGCAAGCTGTCCGGACAGGCCTTTTACCTTACGGGCACGCTGATCGTGATCGAACTGATGATCCCTTTTTTCCTGGCCTTTGAAGGCCGCAAGCCCCAAGCCCGGGAGCTGGTGGTGCTTGCTGTGATGTGCGCACTGGCCATTGTGGGACGGGTGGCCATTCCTATTCCCAGCTTTAAGGCCATTTTTGCCATTATTATGCTGACGGGCATTGCCTTTGGCCCGGAGGCAGGTTTTATCGTGGGCGCTGTTGCGGCCTTTGCCAGCAACTTCTTCTACGGCCAAGGATCTTATACCCCCTGGCAGATGATGGCCTATGGTGCCGGCGGTATGCTGGCTGGCTTCTTCTTTGCTAAGGGAAGACTGGAAAAAAAGCCGGTGGTCATGGCGGTATTTGGCTTTTTTGCCGTGGTTTTGTGGGTCGGCCCACTGCTGGACTGCTGCACAGTGTTCACAACGATGACCACCTACACCTTTCACTCGGTCATGGCCGTTTTTGTGGCAGGATTTGAAGTGAATGTATCTCAGGCCATTTGTACGGTGCTGGTGATGCTGCTGTTTGGCAAGCCCCTGCTGGACAAGTTGGATCGAGTGAAGCTGAAATATGGAATGATGGAGGATGAAGATGGGATTTGAAAAGTGCCATCCGGCGGTCAATTTCATTTATTTTGTGGCCGTCATTTTTGGCACGGTCACATTCCAACATCCTATTTTTCTGACGATTTCCTTTTTGTGTGCATTTGCCTATTCTGCCAGGCGTAATGGCTGGAAAGCGGTGGTTTTTGATCTGTCGCTGCTGGTTTTTGTTCTGGCCTATGCAGTGTACTATGGGACATTTCACCACTTCGGCGTGACCAATTTGGGCACCTTGTTTACGGGGAACCGCATTACGCTGGAAAGTCTGGTGTATGGCCTGGTCATCGGTATTTGTGTGGCTGGCGTAATGATTTGGCTTTCCTGTGTGTACAGCGTCTTTTCCAGTGATAAGGTGGTATATCTGTTTGGCAGAGTCAGCCCGAGATTGTCTTTGTTTTTGGCCATTACATTGCGGATGGTCCCGAGGATCAAAGGGGAAGCCCGAAAGATCAACCGGGCGCAGCAAGGGATTGGTCGGGGCATCGATCAGGGAAATGTGCTGCGAAGGTTGAAAAATGTGATCCGTATTTTTTCCATGCTGATCACATGGACCGTTGAGTCCCTGGCAACAGCATCGGAGTCCATGCGCAGCCGGGGAAGCTCGTTGCGCGGGAGAAAAGCGTTTTCCATCTATCGTTTCGACAATCGGGACAGGGCGTATGTGATCGGTGTGTTTTTCTGCCTGACGGTGACATTGATGGCCCTACTTTTGGGACAGGTATATATGCAATATGACCCAAGATTGGTGTTTCCAAAGATCACAGTCATGTCATATGTGTTCTATGCAGGCTATGCCATGCTCTGCCTGATGCCCTTGCTGCTGGAACTGTGGACAGAGCATCTGTTTCGCCGTGCCAGAAGGCGGGCAAGACTGTAAAAAGCTACGGCTGTATGAAACTGTACAGCGGATAAAACAGGCCATTTTCTGCTTTTTAAACCATCTGCCGGTGCTGTGGATATTACCAGTGGGGTAATGTCTGCGGCACCGGTTTTATATTTTTTAGGAAAACCCTTGAAAAAAATAATTCTTTTGCTTATAATAAGGTATTAAAATGCGCTAACAATGCCCAAGGAGGGGAAGAAAATGACGGAAATGAGGATCACATCCCGGAAAAATCAGCTGATACAACAGGTGAAAAAACTTTTTTCTTCCCGAAAAGAACGGGAACAGCAGGGGCTTTTTGCGGCTGACGGTACCAAGCTGCTGCAGGAAGCGGTGCGCTTTTATCCCGGCTTGGACACCGTGATCCTGTCGGATGGCGTGGAGGCGGATGTGCCGGATCATGTGCGTATTGTGCGTGTGCCGGCGGATGTGATGGAGTCTATTTCTCCTATGGCCACTCCCCAGGGGGCGGTGTTCCTGTGCAAACTGCCTCAAAAGCGACCGCTGGCTGTCAATTGCCCGATGCTGTTGCTGGACGGTATTCAAGATCCGGGCAATCTGGGTACGATCCTGCGTACCACTGACGCACTGAAGGTGCCGGTGGTGCTGCTGGAAGGCTGCGCCGATCCTTATAGCCACAAAGTAGTGCGTGCCAGCATGGGGGCAGTGTTTCGCAACCAGCCACTGGCAAGCACCTGGGAAGAGGTGCAGCAGGCCATGAGGAATGCGAAAATCCCCATTGCAGTGACTGCGCTTTCTCATAGAGCGGTGGATATTCGGCAGGCTGATCTTACAAAAATGGCGGTGGTCATCGGCAGCGAAGGCCAGGGTGTGCGCAAAGAGATACTTGATAGCGCCGACCATGAACTGATCATCCCCATGAACCTCAACTGTGAGTCGCTGAATGCTGCGGTGGCAGCATCCATTGTGCTGTGGCAAATGCAGCAGGTGTAAAGATAGCATTTTAGAGAGGGGGGCTGTCCATGTTAGCCCATTGGATCTGGCTGGCGACCCGTGATGGCCTGGGTGACCGTGGCCGTGCCGTGCTTTTGGAACGGTTTCGGGATGCAGAGGATGTGTACTTTGCGCAAGCAAGTGAATATGCTGCTGTGGATGGCCTATCTCAAGAGGCAGTTGCTTCTTTGCAGGACAAAGAGCTGAAGCTGGCAGAAAAGATCCTCGATGATTGCCGCAGAGAGAACATTCAGGTGGTCACTTGGCAGGATGCGGCCTATCCCCGGCGACTGCGCAACATTGCGGATCCTCCGGTGGTGCTGTATTACAAGGGAAGATTACCGGAATTTGATGCTTTGCCGCTCATTGCAGTGGTGGGCACACGAAAAGCCTCTGCTTATGGTATGAGTATGGCCAAACGGCTGGGCTATCAGATCGCTTCCTGTGGGGGCGTGGTGGTTTCCGGCATGGCTTACGGCATTGACGGTATGGCCATGAGTGGTGCGTTGACCGCTGGATCGCCTGTGATCGGCGTTCTGGGCTGCGGTGCGGACATTGTTTATCCTACCTCCAACCGGGCACTGTTTGCCGATACGGAGCGACAGGGCTGCCTGCTGACGGAATTTCCTCCGGGGACACCACCCATCAGTTGGAATTTCCCCAAGAGAAACCGGATCATCAGCGGCCTTTCCTGCGGCGTTCTGGTGGTGGAAGCGCCGGAGAAAAGCGGTGCGCTGATCACCGCCCGGCAAGCGGCAGATCAGGGGAGAGATGTATTTGTTATCCCCGGAAATATTGATGTGGATAGCTGCAAAGGCAGCAATGCGCTTTTACGGGATGGTGCTATTGCCGTCAGCTCCGGCTGGGATGTGATGAGCGAATATGAAGCCCTATTCCCGGATAAAATTCGGAAAAACACCACCCCTGCCAAGCAGACTGCCTACCCCGATGAGGTGGAGCAGGTGCAAAACGAAGGCCTGCTGAAGGTGGCGCAAAAGCCAAAACTGCCCAAAGGAAAACGGTGCAAAGCCCTGCTTGAGAGGAAAAAAGAGGTTGACAACCAATCTCCTTCGCCGTATATTGACGCTGAAGAAAATCGGCCCGAACTCAGCCCGGAAGAGGAGCAGATCATTTCACTTCTTCGCCAAAATGTGACACTGGTGGATGATATAATGGCGCAGTCCGGCCTGCCGGCAGGAAAAATACTGGCAAATTTGACCATGCTGGAGATCAAGGGCGTTGTGAAAAGACTTCCCGGCAAACGGGTAGAACTGAAAAAATGAACCAGAAATGGAGTTTATATAAATGGCAAAAGCTTCCAATCTTGTAATCGTGGAGTCGCCTTCCAAGGCGAAGACCATTGGCAAATATTTGGGCCCTGAGTATGTAGTCAAGGCCAGCATGGGTCACCTGCGTGACCTGCCCAAGTCTACCATGGGTGTGGACCTGGAGCATAATTTTGAGCCGGAATACATTCCTGTGCCCGGAAAGGAAAAGCTCATCGACGAGCTGCGCACTGCTGCCAAAAGTGCAGATACGGTCTATCTTGCAACGGACCCTGACCGGGAAGGCGAGGCTATTTCCTGGCACCTGGTAGAACTTTTAAACCTGCCCAAGGAAAAGACCTACCGTGTGACCTTTAATGCAATTACCCAGAAGGTGGTTACCGAGTCCATCCGTCAGCCCCGGCAGATCGATAATGATCTGGTGGATGCCCAGCAGGCACGCCGGATTTTGGATCGAATCGTTGGCTATCAGCTGTCGCCTCTGCTGTGGAAAAAGGTGCGCCGTGGCCTGTCCGCCGGACGGGTGCAGAGTGTTGCTACCCGGCTGGTGGTGGATCGGGAAAATGAGATTCGTGCCTTCCAAAGTGAGGAATACTGGACTTTGGATGTGAAGCTCAGCCGCATTGCCAAGGCCGGTTCTTTCTCCGCTCGCTATTATGGAGACAGCAAGAAACGGGAACTGGAAAATGAAGCACAGGTGGACAAGATCATTGCCGATATTACAGGCCGTGAATTTACTGTCACCAATGTGAAAAAGAGCGAGAAAAAGCGCTCTGCTGCGCCTCCGTTCACCACTTCTACTTTGCAGCAGGAGGCATCCCGAAAGCTGAACATGACCCCAAAGCGTACCATGGCCATCGCCCAGCAGCTGTATGAAGGTGTGGATGTGGCTGGGGAAGGCACCACAGGTCTCATTACCTATATGCGTACAGACTCCCTGCGCCTTTCCGATGAGGCTATGAGCGAAGCTGCCGACTTTATCAAGAGCCGTTATGGAAAAGAATACTATTACGGCTCTTTCCATGTGTTTAAGACCAAGGGCAGTGCCCAGGATGCCCATGAAGCCATCCGGCCGACCCATGTGGAATTGGACCCGGAGCGTGTGCGCTCCTCTCTGACCAGTGACCAGTATCGTCTGTACAAGCTGATTTGGAGCCGATTCCTGGCATCCCAGATGGCAAATGCTTTGTTTGATACTGTGGCCATTGACACGGAGTGCCAAGGACACGTGTTCCGCTCTACCCACCAGAGCATGAAGTTCTCCGGCTTCATTGCTGTTTATGAAGAAGGCAAGGACGAAGAGGACGAGGCTGTTGGCTCTCCGCTACCGGATCTGCAGGCAGGGGAAAAGGCAAACTGCACCGATATTAAAAAAGAGCAGCACTTTACCCAGCCTCCGGCTCGCTACACCGAGGCAATGCTGGTCAAGGCCATGGAAGAAAAGGGTGTTGGCCGTCCTTCCACTTATGCCTCCATTATTTCCACCATTCAGGATCGGGAATATGTGAACAAGGTGGAGAAACGGCTGTGTCCCACGCCTTTGGGCGAGGTGGTCACAGGACTGATGATGGAACGATTCAACGACATCATCGATGTGGAATTTACCGCCAATATGGAGCACCGCCTGGACGAGGTGGAAGAGGGAAAAATCGCCTGGAAAAAGGTACTGGCCGACTTCTATCAGGATTTTCATCAGGAAATGGTGGATGCGGAAAAGGCTCTGGAAGGTACACGCCTGAAAGTGCCGGATGAAGTGACAGACGAGATCTGCGAAGTCTGCGGACGGAATATGGTGGTCAAAATCGGCCGCTTTGGAAAATTTTTGGCCTGTCCCGGTTTCCCGGAGTGCACTAACACCAAGCCCATTGTGGAGCGGATGCCCGGCCGCTGCCCCAAGTGCGGCGCAGGACTTTTAAAGCGCAAATCCAAGAAGGGCTATGCCTATTACAGCTGCGAGACCGGTGCTTCCTGCGGCTTTATGAGTTGGGATGTGCCCACGGCAGAGGATTGCCCCACCTGCGGCCAGACCATGTTTAAAAGGGCAGGCAAGGGTCGAAATAAGCCCTTCTGTATCAATGAAGGCTGCGCCAATTTCCTGCCGGAAGACAAGCGTGGCTACTATAAGAAAAAGACCGCTGAAGGTAGCGATGAGACACAAGTAGCGGAAGAAAAGACCGAGAAAAAGCCGGTTGCCAAAAAGACCGCCGCAAAGAAAGCTGCTACCAAGAAGACGACCACCAAAAAGAAAGGGGAGTGACCCATGGCAACGGTAAAAGTCATTGGTGCAGGCCTGGCGGGCAGCGAAGCTGCCTGGCAGCTGGCACAGCGTGGCGTACAGGTGGAACTGTACGAAATGAAGCCCCATAAAAAATCCCCTGCCCACCATGCAGATACCTTTGCGGAAT
>CAYROJ010000009.1:0-24986 GCA_964425865.1 uncultured Oscillospiraceae bacterium
GGCAAGTGGTTAGAATGTTTTAAGCCCTATGAAAGGAGACATGACCATGAGTTTTATTCCCTATGTGGTAGAGCAGACCAGCCGCGGCGAACGCAGCTATGATATTTTCTCTCGTCTGCTCAATGACCGCATCATTTTCCTGTCCGAGGAGGTCAACGACACTACTGCATCGCTGATCGTGGCGCAGCTGCTGTATCTGGAGGCGCAGGATCCGGACAAGGATATTCAGTTCTATATCAACAGCCCCGGTGGTTCTGTTACCGCCGGTATGGCGATCTATGACACCATGCAGTACATCAAGTGTGATGTGGCTACCATCTGCGTGGGTATGGCCGCATCTATGGGTGCGTTCCTGCTGTCTGCCGGCACCAAGGGCAAGCGCATGGCGCTGCCCAATGCCGAGATCATGATCCACCAGCCTTCTGCCGGTACGCAGGGTCAGATCACGGATATGGCAATTCACATGAAGCGCTTACAGACAATCAAAGAGCGTATGAATAAGATCATGGCTGAAAACACCGGCAAGAGCGTGGAAGAGGTCACTGCCGCTTGTGAGCGTGACAACTTCATGACCGCCCAGGAAGCTCTGGAGTTTGGTCTGATCGACCATGTGATCGAGCGCCACTGATTACCCGGAAAGGCGGTAATAGCGTATGGCTACAAATCAGGATGCTCCTATCTGCTGTAGTTTCTGCGGCAGGGGGGAGTCTCAGGTTCGGCTGATCGCCGGCCCCGGCGTGTATATTTGCAGCGACTGCGTCCAGACCTGCTGTGATCTGCTGCATGAGGACGAAGGCGCGGTTCAGCCGCCGGAAAAACTGCCTACCCCCATGGAAATCAAGCAGTACATGGATGGGTATATCATTGGTCAGGACGAGGCGAAGATCGCTTTGTCTGTGGCAGTTTACAATCACTATAAGCGAATTTATCTTGCGCAGGACAGCGATGTGGAGCTGCAAAAGAGCAATATTCTGCTCATTGGCCCCACCGGCTCCGGTAAAACATTGTTTGCTCAGACTTTGGCGAAGATTTTGAATGTGCCCTTCGCTATTGCCGATGCCACCACTTTGACAGAGGCTGGCTATGTGGGCGATGATGTGGAGAACATTCTGGTTCGTCTGCTTCAGGCAGCGGACTTTGATGAGGATGCAGCCGAGCATGGCATTATCTACATCGACGAGATGGATAAGATCGCCCGTAAGAGCGAAAATACCTCCATCACTCGGGATGTTTCCGGTGAAGGCGTGCAGCAGGCACTGCTGAAGATCTTGGAAGGCACTGTTGCCGGTGTGCCCCCTCAGGGAGGCAGAAAGCACCCTCAGCAGGAGCTGATCCAGATGGATACTTCTAACATTCTGTTCATCTGCGGCGGTGCATTTGACGGTCTGGATAAGATCATCGAAAGCCGGACGGAGAGATCCGGCCTTGGCTTCGGTGCTCCCATTGAGAGTAAAAAGAAGCGGGATGTGGGCAAGATTTTTTCCCAGGTACAGCCCCACGATCTTCTGAAATTTGGCATTATTCCCGAATTGGTGGGTCGTCTTCCGGTGATCACTACCATGGAAAGCCTGAAGAAGGAGGATCTGGTCCGCATTCTAAAAGAGCCGAAAAACGCTCTTGTCAAGCAGTACACGAAGCTGCTGGAACTGGACAATGTGGAGCTGGAGATCCGGGACGAGGCTCTCGATGCCATTGCTCAGAAGGCACTGGATCGCCAAATTGGCGCAAGAGGTCTGCGTGCTGTGATGGAAAAGGTGATGACGGACATTATGTACCGTATTCCTTCTGATCTTTCCATCCGTAAAGTGATCATCACGGCTCAGACCATCGACGGTATGGACCCGATCATCATTCGTGATGAGCAGACCCTCCGTCTGCCCTTGGGCACAAAATAAGCGTTTTGGAAGGGGGTAGGCAACTACCCCTTTTCTTGGTATTACGAAAGTAGGTGAAAGTATGAACGAGAAACTGATTTCCGGGGTGCTCCCGGTACTGGCTCTGCGGGGCCTAACGGTTTTTCCCGATCAGACGGTTCATTTTGATATTGGTCGCCCTCAGTCGCTGAAAGCGCTGGAAGTGGCGATGAAGGGGGATCAGCATTTGATGCTCGTTCCTCAAAAAGACCTGACGGTGGATGATCCCAAGCCCAATGGGCTTTATCCCATCGGCACCGTGGTCAAAGTCAAGCAGGTGCTGAAGACCCAGGGGGAGACCCTGCGGGTGCTGGTCAACGGCCTTTGCCGCGCACAGGTGACGGAAATGGAGCAGACCGAGCCTTATTTTTCCGGCCTTGTAGAAGCCATTGCCGAACCGGTAACAGCCAACTCTGCCCGTAATCAGGCACTGTGCCGAGAGGCCAATGTGCTCTATGGTATTTATTGTGAACTGGCAGAGCAGCAGGCGCAGGCGGTGCAGCTGAGAATGCTTGCAAGCAACAATGTGGGCTTTATTGCCGACTCTATTGCTCAAAACTCCGGCATGGACTATTCCGATAAGGCAAAGCTTCTGTGTCAGCTCAATCCTGTTCGCCGAATGGAACAGGCCATACGCTTGCTCCATCGGGAAGTGGAAATGCTGCAACTGGAAGCGGAAATCCAAGAAAAAACCCATGCCAACATCGACCAGAACCAAAAGGAATACTATTTGCGAGAGCAGATGCGTGCTATCCGTGAAGAACTGGGCGAGGGCGATGAGCAGGAAGAATATGATGAGTACCGTACCAGGATCAAAGCCATCGGCCTGCCGGAAGACAGCGAAAAGAAGCTTTTGAAGGATGTGGATCGTCTGCGGAAGCAGCCCTTTGGCTCTGCTGAGGCATCCGTTCTGCGGAATTACTTAGATGTGGTGCTGGAACTGCCTTGGAATGTAAAGACAAAGGAAAAGGTAGATGTGGCACAGGTCAGAAAGATTCTGGAGAAGGATCATTTTGGCATGGAGAAGGTAAAGCAGCGAATTCTGGAGACCATTGCCGTTCGGCAGATGGCCCCCGAAATGCCTGCTCAGATCTTGTGCCTGGTGGGCCCTCCGGGTGTGGGCAAAACTTCTATTGCCTATTCCATCGCCAGAAGCCTGAACCGAAATATGGCTCGTATTTCTCTGGGTGGTGTCCATGACGAAGCGGACATCCGTGGACATAGAAAAACCTATGTGGGCGCAATGCCCGGCCGGATCATGGCAGCTATGACGGAGGCGAAAAGTACCAATCCCGTCCTCCTGCTGGATGAGATCGACAAGCTGGGCAGTGATCACAGGGGAGACCCCAGTGCAGCACTGCTGGAGGTGCTGGATGCGGAGCAGAATAAGACCTATCGGGATCATTACTTGGAAATTCCTTTCGACCTGAGCGAGGTCATGTTTATTACCACCGCCAACACTTTGGACACCGTACCCCGGCCACTGCTTGATCGTATGGAGGTCATTGAGCTGGGTTCTTATACAGATGAGGAAAAGCTGATGATCGCCAAAAACCACCTGCTTCCGAAGCAGATGGCGAAGCATGGCATCAAGAAAACGCAGCTGAAGATTTCCGATGACGGCATTCGGGAGATCATCCGCTGCTATACCAGAGAGTCCGGTGTTCGTAATCTGGAGCGGAGCATTGCCACCATTTGTCGCAAGGCGGATATGCAGCTTTTAGATGAGGAAATTAAGAAAGTCAGCATCAACGGCGGCAATCTGGAAGAATATCTGGGGGTGCGTAAATTCCTGCCGGATCGGATGCCCTCCAAAGATGAAGTCGGTCTGGTCACCGGCCTTGCCTGGACCAGCGTAGGCGGCGAGACCCTGGAAGTGGAAGTCAATGTGATGGAAGGCTCCGGCAAACTGGAGCTGACCGGTAACTTAGGTGATGTGATGAAGGAGTCTGCCCATGCAGCCCTCAGCTATATTCGTGCCAATGCGGCACAGCTGGGCATTGCGCTTGATTTCTATAAGACCAAGGACATCCATGTCCACTTCCCGGAGGGGGCAGTGCCCAAGGATGGCCCGTCCGCCGGTGTCACTGTCTGCACGGCCATTGTTTCCGCGCTGACCGGAACACCTGTTCGCCGGGATGTGGCCATGACAGGAGAAATTTCTCTCCGTGGCCGGGTGATGCAGATCGGCGGCTTGAAGGAAAAGACCATGGCAGCCCTGCGTCATGGTGTGTCTACGGTCATCATTCCCCAAGACAATCTGCGTGACTTGGAAGAAATTGATCAGACTGTGCGCAATGCACTGCATTTTGTGGCTGCACGATCCATGGACACAGTGCTGGAAACAGCCCTGGTGCGTTCCACTGCAGCTTCAGGGACGATCATGCCCGAGATCCCCGGAGATCTAAAGCCTAAGACCCGGAAACCCAGCATCCGCCAGTGAGGTAAGAATATGAATTTCAACAATGTGGAATTTTTGATTTCTGCGGCAGCGCCTAAGGATTTTCCCAAGAATCGTCTGCCGGAGATCGCTTTCGCAGGCAAATCCAATGTGGGTAAGTCTTCCGTTATCAATCGGATCTTGAATCGGAAAAACTTTGCCCGGGTAGGTGACAAGCCCGGAAAGACCATCCATGTCAACTACTTCACTATTGATAAAAAGGCCTATTTTGTAGACCTGCCCGGCTATGGCTATGCCAAAGTGTCCCAGTCGGAAAAAGACCGGTGGGGCAAGCTGATGGAGGATTATTTCGCCGCCGGACGGATCGATTTGGGCGTGCTGATCGTAGACTCTCGTCATGCTCCGACCAATAATGACATTACCATGGCTTCCTGGTTCGTCCAGAGCGGCTGCCCCTTTGTGGTGGTAGCCAACAAGTTGGATAAGCTGAAAAAGAGTGAGATCGAGCCTAACCTCGCAACCATTCGGGCAGATCTGGAATTGCCGGAACAGTGCTTGGTCATTCCGTTCTCCGCTGAGAAGGGAACAGGCAAGGATGAACTGGTGCGTATGATTTTGGCAGCAGTGAAGGAGTAAGCAATGGTTCTGAAAATCGACGACTGGGAATTTGAAATCGATTTTGAAACCAATGAAAGCTATTCTATCCGGGAATTGGACGATCACTGCACTTGTGGCTACTGCCGAAACTTTTACGCTTCCGTGGATGAGGAATATCCGAATTTGCGGATATTTCTAAAACAATTTGGAATTGAAATTGAAGCGCCGGATGAATTGTTTCCCTATGAGCCCACCCTTTATGAAGCGGGATATGCTGTCGCAGGATCGATCATTCATCCAGGCAAGAGGCCAATATCCATCGATGGATTGACCGTATCGGTTGAGGTGGAAAGCCGGATCAACCATGGACTGAAAGGAACGGTGTTTTTCCTTTCCGTGGGGATGATGGAGCTTCCCTGGGTGCTGGATGAACCGATGGAAGAGATCCTTTCGCCGGCCAACGAACCCTCGTTTTTAAAGAGAATGTGGAAACAGCTTCTCAGAAAAACGAAAAAAAGTGACCATATCTCGTAAATTTTTGATTTATGGAACCCGGGTCATATTTTTGACCCGGGTTTTCCGGGAAATTTAGAAAAAATAGTTGACTTTTTTCACGGTTGTGCTAAAATAATCCCGATAAACAAAGACTATAACAGAAAAGAAGCGATTTTAAGTGCCAGAAGCGAGAGGGGAATGGTGAAAGCCCTTGCATGAAAGATCGTAGGCCGCTTCTGTTGTCGCCCGGGAGGACCGGGACGGGTGCTCCCGTTACAGAGCAGCTAAGATGTCCGAGCTTGCTCGGATGAATTAGGGTGGTACCGCGGATTTTTCGCCCCTATCGTTATCGATAGGGGCGTTTTCATTTTTTAAGAATTTTTAATGGAGGTAATTCCTATGAATCCCAAGCCTTATGGCGTAAATGAGCTGCGTGAGATGTTCCTGAGCTTCTTTGAAAGCAAGGGGCATTTGCGTCTGCCCAGCTTTTCCCTGATCCCCCAGAACGATAAATCCCTGCTGCTGATCAACTCCGGCATGGCACCCATGAAGCCTTATTTTACCGGCGAAGTGGAGCCTCCCCGTCACCGTGTTTGTACCTGCCAGAAGTGCATCCGTACCGGTGATATTGAGAACATCGGTAAGACTGCCCGTCACGGCACTTATTTTGAAATGCTGGGCAACTTCTCCTTTGGCGACTACTTTAAGCACGAAGCCATTGCCTGGAGCTGGGAGTTTTTGACTAAGGTGGTTGGTCTGGACGAAAATCGTCTGTATCCTTCCATCTATGAAAACGACGAAGAGGCCTTTGAGATCTGGACAAAAGAGATCGGCGTATCCGCCGACCATGTGTTCCGCTTCGGCAAGAAGGATAACTTCTGGGAGCATGGCTCCGGCCCCTGCGGCCCCTGTTCCGAGATCTACTATGACCGTGGCGAAAAGTATGGCTGTGGCGAGCCCGGCTGTACTGTTGGCTGCGAATGCGACCGTTATATGGAAGTATGGAACAATGTGTTCTCCCAGTTCAACAACGATGGCCAGGGTAACTATACCGAGCTTGCCCAGAAGAACATCGATACCGGCATGGGCCTGGAGCGTCTGGCAGTTGTTTGCCAGGATGTGAACAGCCTGTTCGATGTGGATACCGTTATGAACATCACCAACCATGTGACCCGTATCACCGGTGCGTCCTACGGCCAGAGCGTGAAGAACGATGTTTCCCTGCGTGTTATTACCGACCATATCCGTGCATCCACCTTTATGATCGCTGACGGCGTTCTGCCTTCCAACGAAGGCCGTGGCTATGTGCTGCGTAGACTGCTGCGCCGTGCTGCCCGTCACGGTAAGCTACTGGGTGTGAACCATCCCTTCCTGTACGAAGTGGTGGAAACTGTTGTTCACGAGAACGAAAATCACTACACCTATCTGCGCGAGCGTGCTGACTATATCACCAAGGTGGTCAAGGTGGAGGAAGAGAACTTCGCCCGTACCATCGATACCGGTATGCAGATCTTTGCGCAGAAGCTGTCTGAGCACAAAGAAGCAGGTAAAACCGTCTTCTCCGGCGACGATGCCTTCCTGCTCAGTGATACCTACGGTTTCCCCATTGACCTGACAGAAGAAATGGTAGAAGACGAGGGCATGACCGTTGACATGGAGCGCTTCACCGCTTGCCGGGAGGAGCAGAGAGTTCGTGCCCGGGAAGCCCGCAAGGCACTGGGTGATCTGGCTTGGGCTGGTATCGATCTGGGTCTGGACAATACACCTACTACTTTCCTGGGTTACACTGAGCCGAACTGCCAGGCCAAAGTGTTGGCTGTGTGTGTCGGTGAGGAGGTGTCCGGTACCATCGCCGGTGGCGAAAGCGGTATTATTGTGCTGGATCAGACTCCTTTCTATGCTGAAATGGGCGGCCAGGTGGCCGACCACGGTGTGATCCTCTGCGGCGACAGCCGTTTTGAAGTCAACAATGTCCAGAAGGATAAGTCCGGCAAGTATCTGCACCATGGTACCATGGTCAGCGGCTCTATGAAGGTGGACGATGTAGTCATCGCTTCCATTGATGTGGAGCGCCGTAAGGCCATCATGCGTGCTCACTCTGCCACCCACCTGCTGCAAAAGGCCTTGACCTCTGTCCTGGGTGAGCATGTGCACCAGGCCGGTTCTCTGGTCGAGCCTGACCACCTGCGTTTTGACTTTACTCACTACGCTGCCATGACCGGTGAGGAGCTGGCTCGTGTGGATGCCATTGTCCAGAATGCCGTTCTGGAAGGCTATACCATCGATACCCGTGAAATGGGCATTGAGGAAGCCAAGGCTATGGGTGCTACCGCTCTGTTCAGTGAGAAGTACGGTGATACTGTCCGTGTAGTCAACATGGGTGGCTATTCCATCGAGCTGTGCGGCGGTACCCATCTGGATAATACCGCAAAGGTCGGTCCTTTCCGTATTGAGAGCGAGTGTAGTGTTGCTTCCGGTGTTCGCCGTATTGAGGCCATTACCGGTAAGGCTTGCCTGGAGGATATGGCTAAAACCCGTGAGATGCTGTATAAGGCAGCAGCTGCGCTGAAGGCAAAGCCGGCGGAAGTGACTGATCGCATCCAGAACACCATGGAGGAAATGAAGAATCTGAAGCGTGCCATTGAAGCTTACAAGGCCAAGGAGAGCGCTGGTGAAGTGGAGCGTTTCCTGTTTGCTTCCCATGAGATCGGCGGCTTGAAGGTTCTGACTGCTACCGTTCCGAATGCAGATGCTGCAAAGCTGCGCCAGATGGGCGACACCCTGCGGGATAAGTGCGCCAATGTGGCAGCTGTTTTGGCTACGGTTTCTGACGGCAAGATCACATTCCTGGCTGTCTGCGGCAAAGATGCCGTTGCCAAGGGCGTGAAGGCCGGTGACCTGGTAAAGATGGTTTGCACCACCTGCGGCGGCTCCGGCGGCGGTAAGCCCGACTCCGCTATGGGCGGCGGCAAGGATGTCCTGAAGCTTGACAATGCTCTGGCACAGGTGGATGACTTTGTTGCAAGCAAATTGAACTAAGAATCGAAGGGCGTCGCCGCTGTGCGGCGCCCTTTTTCCTATATTCGGAAGAAAGGGGGGCGGATATGAGAAAACTCATGTGGTTTGCCATTGGTTTTACATTGGCTGCTGTGATCGGGATGTACTGTCTGTGGGGCAGTGCCTATTTCCCGGCGGCAGGGGTGACAGCGGTTTTGCTGGCTGTCGGTATCTGGCTGCGGCAAAAGTATCCAAAAGTGCGCATTGCGGTAGCGATTTTGCTGGGCTGTGTGGTGGGCTTTTCTTGGATGTTCCTCTTTGACGCACAATACCTATCCGTGCCCCGGGCGGCTGATGGAAAACATATTTCCATGACCATCACTGCCTCCGATTATACCGAAACAACAGACTACGGCGTTCGTGTAGAAGGCGTAGGCAAACTCAATGGAAAAATCTATGCCATGCAGGTCTATTTGCCCAAAGATGTTGTATTATCTCCCGGCGATACGGTCACGGGCAGATTTATGCTCCGAGCCACCTTGCCCGGCTGCACCGGAGCATCCAAGTATAGCACATCGAATAATGTGTTCCTAACCGCCCAAATATCCAGAAAGCCGACCATTGATCCGGCACAGGAGCTGCCTTGGTACGGTTATCCGGCGTTTGTCCGTCAGACGATAAGAGAAACGCTCAACCGCTGTATTGCAGAAGATGCCGCAGGCTTTGCCATAGCACTGCTTGTGGGCGATAAGCAGGGGTTGGATTACGAAACAGACACTGCCTTTAAAATCAGCGGAATTAGCCATATTATTGCAGTTTCTGGCCTCCATGTGACCATATTGTTCTCTCTGATCTATCTTTTGGTATGGCGCAAGCGCTGGCTTGCCATGGTCATTGGACTGCCGGTGCTGTTTTTCTTTGCGGCCGTGGCCGGTTTCTCACCCTCAATCATGCGTGCCTGCATCATGCAGGCGTTGATGGTCATAGCAATGACTTTCAAGAAAGAGTATGATCCACCCACAGCGTTGGGTTTTGCGGTGATCGTGATGCTGTTGGTAAATCCATGGACAGTCACCAGTGTGAGCTTTCAGCTGTCAGTAGCCTGCATGGTTGGCCTCTTCCTGTTTGCACAGCCCATTTGCAGCTGGCTTATGGACAAGAAGCGCCTGGGGCGTTGGAAGGGAAGAAAGGCCAAAATCGCCAACACCGTTTCGGCTTCCGTTGGAATGAGCCTTGGTGCAACCATTATGGTGACACCGTTGTGTGCCTGTTATTTCCGCGTGGTCAGTTTGGTGGGTGTCATCACCAATTTGTTGGTGCTTTGGATCATTACAGCTATCTTTTATGGCGTCATGGCAGTTTTCCTGCTGGGGGTTATTTGGGCACCTCTTGGCAGGATCATCGGTTGGATCGTTGCCTTTGCGATCCGCTATGTGCTGCTGATCGCAAAAGCAATGGCATCTTTTCCGCTGGCGGCGGTCTATATGGACAGCATTTATATGGTTCTATGGCTGATTTTTGCATATATCCTGTTGGCGATCCACTTGCTCGTGAAAAAGAAACAGGTGCCTGTCCTTGGCTGTTGCGCTGTGATCGGTCTGTGCCTGGCGTTAATGGTTTCCTGGCTGGAGCCCCAGCAGGATGAATGCCGGGTAACAGTACTGGATGTGGGGCAGGGACAGTGTGTTTTGCTGCAAAGTCATGGGAAGACCTTCGTGGTGGACTGCGGCGGTGACAGCGACAAGGCAGCGGCAGATACAGCAGCCAATGCACTGATGAGCCAGGGAATTTTTAAAATTGATGGTTTGATTTTGACCCATTATGATCGTGATCATGCCGGAGGTGCACAGTATCTGCTGAGCCGTATTCCAGCGGAGCTGGTCTATTTGCCCAATTGTGCAGATGAGGATGGAGCGTCCGAGACTATATGCAATGCCGCAACGGAAGTTCAGGTAAATGCAATGGTGACCAATACCTTCGGAAATGCAAAAATCACCCTGATCCCATCGCAAAATGATCTTTCAGACAATGAAAGTGGACTATGTGTCTTGTTTCAAACAGAAAATTGTGATATACTCATCACAGGTGACCGCTGTGCCGCCGGTGAACGGGAATTGATGCGCATGATCGATTTGCCGAAACTGGAGGTGTTGATCGTGGGACATCATGGCTCTAAGTATTCCACCGGGCAGTATCTGTTGGATGTGACACAGCCGGAGATCGCCATTATTTCCGCCGGCTTGGATAATTCTTATGGGCATCCAGCCCAAGAGGTGCTGGAGCGGCTTCAAAATATTGGATGCAAAATTTACAGAACTGACCTGCAGGGAACAGTGATTTACAGGGGGTAAAACCATGGCTAAGGAAGTGCAAAAAGATGGGTTGCAGCAGCTAAAGCTGTCGATTCGCAGCAAAGAACCTGCCAATTTTTATATCTTTTACGGTGAAGAAGCCTTCCTGTTGCGCCATTACCTGGGTCAACTGCATAAGGTCATTTTGGACGAACTGACGGAGTCTTTCAACTTTCATCGGTTTAATAACGAAAACTTTGACTTGCGGGATTTTGCCGATGCGGTGGAAAATCTGCCGATGATGGCTCAGCGTACCTTGGTGCAGGTGGAGGATATTGACCTTTTTAAACTACCAGAAGACAGCCGTAATAAAATGATCGATGTGCTGACGGATATTCCGGACTATTGCACGGTGATTTTTGTGTATGATACGGTAGAATTTAAGCCGGATAAGCGGCTGAAGAAACTGTGGGATGCGGTTTCTGCCGGAGAGATCGTGGAATTTGCCAAGCAGGATCAGCGGGATCTGGTTAGCTGGATCACCCGGCATTTTTCGGCCAAGGGAAAACGAATTGCACCTGACCTTTGCGCTTATCTCATTGAGATCACCGATGGAACTATGACATCCTTAGGTGGCGAAATTGAAAAAATTGCTGCTTTTTCCGGGGCAGAGACCATTTGTAAGGCAGATATTGATGCTGTTACGGAGCCGGTGCTGGATGCAGTGGTATTCCGCATGACGGATATGATCGCAGCAGGGGACTATGGTAATGCAATGGTGACATTGCAAAAGCTGCTGAAAATGCAGCAGGAACCCATTGTGATCCTGGCGGCCATTGGCAGCCATCTGCGGCGGCTGGGCACGGCACGCACGCTCCTTAATCGGGGCGGAAATTCCGGAGAACTGGCAAAGCTATGCGGCGTTGCTGACTTTGTAGCAAGAAAGGCTATGGATGCAGCCCGTCGATTCCGTCCGGAATTCTTTAAGAAGGCGATGGAACTGGTATTAGAAACGGATATGAAGATGAAAACATCCTTTGATGACAGTGAACGGCTGCTGGATATGCTTGTTTTGCAGCTGGCACAGGAGGCACGCCGTGTATAGAATCAAGGAAGCCATAGTGGTGGAAGGGCGATATGATAAAAACACCCTGAGTCAGATCGTCGATGCACCGATTTTTGAAACCGCCGGTTTTGGAATTTTCAAAAACAAAGAGCAGATGAACCTGCTGCGGCAGGTGGCTCAGAAAAGAGGACTGATCGTCTTTACGGATGCGGACGGAGCGGGCTTTGTCATCCGCAATCACATTAAAAGCGCCATCCCCGGTAAATACCTGAAGCACGCTTATACTCCCGATATTTTGGGCAAGGAGCGGCGCAAGGCCGCCCCCGGTAAAGAGGGGAAATTGGGCGTGGAAGGCATGACAAAAGATGTGATTTTGGAGTCACTGCGCAAGGCAGGAGCGACTTTTGAAGGGGAAGTGCAGAGCGCAACCACAGGTTGCATCACCAAACAGGATCTGATGCGCCTGAGGCTTTCCGGCTGTACAGACAGCAGCGAAAAAAGGCTACTTTTACAGAAAAAACTGGATTTGCCGGAACACATGAGCGCAAATGCGCTGTTGCAAGCGCTGAATATTTTATTGACATTGGACGAGTTGGAAACAATGGTTTCCGAATTGGAGTAAACCTATGGTTGACATTCAAGTAAGCAATTTAACAAAGTTCTTCGTTATTGGAGAGAACCTTTTGGAAGGCCTTTCCTTTGAAGTGCAGGAAGGGGAGCGTGTGGCCATTTTAGGCCGCAACGGCTGTGGCAAGACCACCCTTTTTAAGATCCTTACCGGGGAAATGGATTATGACGACGGTGAAGTGTTCGTCAATCCCAATAAGCGCCTTGGCCTGATCTCCCAGATCCCGGTGTTTCCTGTGGGCTACACCGTGGAAAATGTGCTGCGCTCTGCCTATGCCGATGTGACTGCTGCCAAGCGAAAAATGGAAATTCTGGAGCTGGAAATGACCCAAGGTGCAACGGAGGAGCAGCTGCGGCAATATGATGTCCTTGTTAACCGCTTCCAAGCAGGCGGTGGTTATGAAATGGATGTGGAAGTGGACAAGATCTGCAATGGCCTGGGCATTACGGCAAATCAGCGTGTGCAGGAGTTTGACAGTTTGTCAGGCGGTGAAAAGACAAGAGTGAACCTTGCCCGGCTACTGCTGGAAAAGACGGATATACTGCTGCTGGACGAACCGACCAACCACCTGGATTTAAACAGTGTGGAATGGCTGGAAGGGTACATCAATGCATTTAAAGGCACTGTTTTGATGATCTCTCACGACCGCTATTTCCTTGACCAAGTTGCGCAGCGAGTCATTGAGATCGTGGACGGCCATGCGGAGTTCTATTCCGGCAACTATTCGTTCTACATGGATGAAAAGCAGGCTCGGTTCGATCTGCAAATGAAGCAGTACCAGCAGGAGCAGGCGAAGCTGAAGCAGTTGGGCTTTACAGTAGAACGGATGAAGGGCTGGGGCATCAACAACCGCACCCTTTACCGCCGTGCCATGTCTATTCAGCACCGCATGGAGCGCATCAAGAAGACGGAAAAACCCAAGACGGAAAAGACTATGAAGGCTTCCTTTGGCGAAAAGGATTTTTCCGGCGATGTGGTATTCAAAATGAAAAATGTGGCTAAGGGCTTTGGAGAGCGGACGCTGTTTTCAGATGTGAATTTGAATGTGGAAGGCGGCGAGCGAATTGCCATCTTAGGCGACAACGGCACAGGAAAATCTACTTTCATCAAGTGCCTGCTGGGGGAAGAGGACTGTGAAGGTAAGATCCAGTTTGGCCCCACTGTCAAATGGGGGTATCTGCCCCAGATCATCCACTTTGAGCACCCGGAGCGCAGCCTTTACGACACCATGCTCTACGAAAAGAACTGCACCCCACAGGTGGCTCGTGACCGTCTGGGACAGTTTTTATTCCAGGGGGAGGATGTGTTCAAGACGGTCGGAAACCTCTCCGGCGGTGAAAAGTCCCGGCTGCGGCTGTGTATGCTGATGGACGAAAAAATCAACCTGCTGATCTTGGACGAGCCGACAAACCACTTGGACATTGCATCTCGGGAATGGGTGGAGGCTGCCATTGAAGAATTTGAGGGCGTGCTGCTGTTTGTGTCCCATGACCGCTATTTTATCGAGAAATTCGCCGAGCGGATCTGGCTGCTGGAAGATGGTAAAATTCGGGATTTCCCCTGCGGATATGCCAAATATCGTTCGATTTTAGCCCACGAAGCGGCGGCGCAACCGGTGGTTGCTGCCGCACCCAAGGAGAAAAAAGAGAAGCCAAAGGGCGGCTCTAAGGATGTGGACAAGCTGATCCGCCGTCTGGAACGGGAGATCGAAAAGCAGGAAAAAGCCATTGTCGAATTAGACACGCAAATTGAAGCAGCATCTGCTGACTATCAGGAGCTGACCCGACTGCTGGGGGAAAAAGAGCAGGCAGAGCAGGTGCTGATGGAGCTGATGGAGCAGTGGGAACAGGCCCAGGAGGGATAATATGCTGTCCTTTGGAGCGACGGAGACGGCGGATATTTCCGTGGTTTTTGCGCAGGCAAAAGCACTGGTCGATGCTTATGAAGATATATCTGCCATCGACTATGACAAAGTACTTTCATGGATGGAGCGGAAAATCACGGCACATATCGCAAGCTACACCTGCGTTTGGTGGGATGGTGAAAAGTGCGCCTATTACCGCCTGTCAGAAAACGGCGAACTGGATGATTTATACGTATTGCAGCCTTATCGTGGACAGGGAATTGGCTCAGCTATTTTGAAAAAGTGCATTGATGAGTCGAAAGTTCCGCTGTGGCTGTATGTGTTCAAGGCGAATACCGGTGCCATCAGGCTTTATTGCCGTTTTGGATTTGAAGTCAGGGAAGAAGTTGGAAGGACACGGCAGATCATGTGCCGTGAAATGTAGGTTGACACCCTCATAAAAAGGGCATATAATAGGCAAAGAGAAAATTTGAAGGAGCGACATTTCCATGAGTTCTTGTAATGGTAACTGTTCTACCTGCGGTTCTGATTGCTCTGACCGCAAGGCAGAAAGCCTGCTGGCAAAGCTAAATCCCAAGTCCAGCGTGAAGAAAGTGATTGCTGTGGTTTCCGGTAAGGGCGGCGTTGGCAAGTCCACCGTCACCTCTATGCTGGCAGTGGCTATGGCAAAGGAAGGCAAGCGTGTTGGCGTTCTGGATGCCGACATTACCGGCCCTTCCGTTCCTACCGCATTTGGCGTGTCCGAGTGCCAGGGTGCCAACGAAAACGGCCTGTATCCGGCGCTGAGCAAGGGAGGCGTGCAGGTCATGTCCATCAATCTGTTGCTTGACAATCCTGCGGACCCTGTGGTCTGGCGTGGCCCTGTGATCGCCGGTGCTGTCAAGCAGTTCTGGACGGATGTTGTCTGGGAAGATGTGGACTATATGTTCGTCGATATGCCTCCCGGAACCGGCGATGTGCCTCTAACTGTATTCCAGAGCCTGCCGGTGGATGGCATCGTCATCGTCACCAGCCCTCAGGATCTGGTTTCCATGATCGTTTCCAAGGCTGTGAAGATGGCAAACATGATGCACATTCCGGTGCTGGGCTTCGTGGAAAACTATGCCTATCTGGAATGCCCCGACTGCGGCAAGAAGATCGAAGTCTTCGGCAAGAGCCATCTGGACGAAGTAGCTGCCCAGTTTGAACTGCCGATCCTGGCAAGACTGCCTATTGACCCCAAGGTGGCAGAAGCCTTCGACGAAGGCCGTGTGGAAGAGCTGGATACCTCCAAGGTTTCCGATGTGATCACCGCCGTGAAAAACTGCGAATAAGTGTAAAAGCAACTGGCTTCGGTCAGTTGCTTTTTTCTTCAGAATTCGACAAAATAATACTTGCTTAAATGGGGTAGAACTCATATAATAAAAATGCTATGTTGTGCCCATTATAAATGATGAGGTTTATTGCCATGCAGTTTACAAGTATTTCCTTTCTGTTTTATTTTCTGCCGGTTTTTCTGGCTTTATATTATATCGTTCCCAACATTCGTATGAAAAACGGTGTTCTGCTTCTGGGCAGCATTGTGTATTACGGATTGGCTGTGGAATGGGCGATCATGCCCATGTTGGTGTTATTTGTGATGACCGGTCTGACCTATTTTGCCGGAATTACCATTGCGAAAAAGCAGCAATGGTGGCATTTTCCCGCATCCATAGGTCTGCTGGCTGTGGTCATGATTTTCTTCAAGTGTGTAGACGGCGGACGGCTTTTCCCCGTGGGTATGAGCTTTTATCTGTTCCAAATGGCGGCCTATTTGATCAGTGTCTATCAGGGAAAGCAGCGGGCGGAGCAGGATGTGATCAGTTACAGCACCCAGATGCTGATGTTCCCTAAAATCAGCTCCGGCCCCATTTGTGATCCGATCTTGCTGCAAAATCAAGCCAACCGCCGCCCGGCTGTGACGGGAAAAACCTTCCACAAGGGATTGCAGCTTTTGATCCTTGGTATGGCGCTGAAGGTGCTGATCGCCAATCGTATCGGTGGCCTTTGGAATCAGGTATCTGTGATCGGCTATGAAAGTATTTCTACGCCCTTTGCCTGGTTGAGTTTGACAGGGTATACCATGAAGCTGTATTTTGACTTCTGGGGATACAGTGTTATGGCTATGGGCATTGGCCGGATGCTGGGATTCTATTTGCCCAAGAACTTTGATGACCCCTATACAGCCCGGTCAATTTCGGAGTTTTACCGCCGGTGGCATGTTTCTTTGGGCCTTTGGTTCCGTAATTATATCTATATCCCCATGGGCGGCAACCGCAAAGGCCTGGGGATGACCATTGTCAATCTGCTGGTGGTATGGCTGTTTACCGGCCTGTGGCACGGGGTAGGCGGTAACTATCTGCTGTGGGCAGGTATTCTGGTTTTCTTCATCATTTTGGAGCGGCTGTTTTTGCGTAAGTTCCTGGAAGCACATAAGGTGTTTTCCCATGTGTACACGGTGTTGATCATCCTCATCAGTTGGGGCCCTTTTGCTATCGGAGACTGGGGGCAGATGTGGACTTTTATGGGCAGGCTGTTCTTTGTCGGAAAAGGCAGTGCCAATGTAGGGGAGTTTGCCTACTGGCTGAAAGAATATGCGCTCCTGCTTCTGGCAGGTTTGACCGCTATGACCGGAATCCCCGGTAAGCTCTGGTATATGATCGAGGATAGCTGGCTGGCGGATGTGATTTGTTTTGTGCTGTTTTGGGCGTGTGTCTATTTTATTGCCACCGCATCCCAAGACCCGTTTATGTATTTCTGAGAAGGGGGAGCGTTCGTGAAAATCAAACATTTTGCCCTGCTTCTTGCAATTATTTTGATGGCAACTATTGTGGGCATTTCCGGCTATCGGCTGAAAAAGGAGGTCATCGCCCCCCTGGGATTGGACGAGTATATGGACAAGAGCGTTTTTGAATTGCCGTTTCTGTCCCGTGTGGATGAGGAGCTGAGCTACTATGTGGAAAATGCCGATACGCTGCTTGCAAATCCTTCTCAGCCACCGAGGCCGTCCGACCCCATCACTTCCACAAATCCGCCTGAGCCTTCTACGGGAGGGCAGACAGTGCCCACACCGGGCACAGACATTAGCCAACCTTCCGGCGGAGAGACCACACCGCCTCAGCCTACCATGCCGGTGGGAAATGGAAGTGAGCCTGTGACGGATTTTCCCGATGGTGTGGATGACAGCTGGTTTGAAAACACCCTGTTTATCGGTGATTCCAGAATGCAGGGACTGAGCTTGTATGCCCGATCCGGCAACGCCCATTATTTTTGCAAGCAGTCTTTGAATTTCAGTTCCGTATTCAAACAGAGCCTCAGTGACAAGGGGAACTTTTCCGACATGACGTTGGAACAGCTGCTCTCTGAAAATCAGTATGATAAGATCATCGTCAATTTTGGCTTGAACGAAGCCGGATACAGCGAAAGCTGGTTCCGTCAGAATTTCGATGCCTTTATGACCAAGATCCGCTCCTGGCAGCCCAATGCAAAGATCATTCTAAATGGCATCATGCCGGTGACGAAAGGGTATATCGCCGCATCAAAATACGGAAGCTGCTGGGAACCGGAGAAGCTGCAGCAACTGAGTCAGATCATGGCTTCCTATGCCAACGGAACGGATGTGTTCTACATTGACTGTACAGCGTGCTTTGCAGATGCCGATGGCTATCTTTTTAAATCCCTGACAGGAGATGGCTGCCATCCCACGGCTACCCATTACAAGACCTGGCGTAGCTGGATGAACTTTGCCTTGTCCACATTGGGAATTTAACAGTTATATTTTCGCCCGCCTTTTCATATGCTTTATTGTGGAATTCCACAAGTGCATAGAAAAGGCGGGATTTTGTTGAAAAAGGTAATTTTTGCGCTGATGATGGCGTTGGTGTTGTGGGGATGCTCTGGCAGTAACGAAGGCTTTGATCGGGCGATGGCTCTGCGGACAAGCCTACTGAACGGTCAGGGCTGTCAGTTTGAGGCAAAGATCAGCGCCGATTTTGGGGACAGGACTTATACATTTTTAATGGACTGTATGTCCGATGGTGAGGGAAATCTTCATTTTACAGTCAAAGAACCCATGTATATTGAGGGGATCACCGGTACGATCCAGGCTCAGGGCGGAAAACTGACCTTTGACGACACGGCACTGGCGTTTCCACTGATGGCGGAGGGAATATCCTCGCCAGTCAGCGGCCCCTGGATCCTGATAACAGCTCTGCGCAGTGGGTATGTACGCTATTGTGGGGAAGAAGACGGACTGTTTCGTATGACCGTAGACGATAGCTTTCAGGAAAATGCGCTGACACTGGACATTTGGCTATCTGTTGAACAGGGGCCAGTTCAAGCCGATATTTATGAAGAAAATCGGCGGATCATGGGGATAGAGATCAAAAACTTTCAAATCAGGTAACTTTCTGTCGGCAGGTCTCATAGGATAAAACAGCCGATGTGCCGTATGAATTTGGTTCCACCGTGGGACAATAGTATCAGCCTCGTTACATAAGCAAAACGGTAACGCAGGCAAGATGCTATCGGAGTGTGAAGAACATGGATACTACGGTCAAGCGAGGGGACATTTTCTATGCGGATCTGTCGCCGGTGGTGGGCAGTGAGCAGGGAGGCACTCGGCCTGTGCTGATCGTCCAGAACGATACGGGAAATAAACATTCCCCCACAGTTATAGCGGCAGCTATCACCAGTCAAACAGGGAAGGCAAGACTTCCCACTCATATCAATATTCCAGGAGGCAGCGTGGGTCTTTCCAAAGATTCTGTGATTTTAATGGAGCAGATCCGAACCATAGACAAGCGCCGCCTGCGGGAGCACATGGGGCACTTGGACGAAAAATCCATGCAACAGGTGGATGAAGCCATTGCCGTCAGTTTTGGTCTGCCGGATAACCGCACCGTGTAATATCGTCCTGCCGGGGGCATAAGCTAAAACTGGGAGGGATGGATATTGGAAGGGACATACCAGGTGTGCTTTGAAGGACGGCCTGTCGGTATAGTCAGTGTGACGCACTGGGGACTTTATTACAGAGTGTACTGCCGTTGTCAAGGAATTGGGAAGGAAATAATGGAGCTCGAGGCCCGCAGCAACGATGTCCGGGAAAGGCTGGGTATATTGGTTCCTATGGATGGCAGCATGGGCTTGGAAAGGAAAATTCCCATTAAGCGGTTGGGGGAGGGAAAGATGACATTTTCCTTGATCCCAAGAAATTCTGAAGCGCAACCACTGGTTGCAGTTTCTGAAAACGAACCGTTTGTGTATTTGCAGCAGCTGGGAGATGCGTATCTGGAAATGCAGGATGGAAGGCCCATGATCGGTTTCCGAAAAAAACCGGGAAAAAGGTAAAAATAGGGGTTGACAAAAGCGCAAAAGTGTTGTATTATATGCAAGCTGATTGCAGCGAACCTCATGGAGAAGTCGCGTAGCTGGCCGAGCGCGCACGATTGGAAATCGTGTATACCCCAAAAGGGTATCGAGGGTTCAAATCCCTCCTTCTCCGCCAAAAATAAAATCCCATCCATTTGGATGGGATTTATTTTTTATCGTAAGAGAGATTGGATAATCGTTGGGAAAAACTGTCCGATGGGCACCATTTAGGCTGTGGCAGAATGTAATAGTTGACTTTTGCGCAGATTTCCTCTATACTTCAACCATTAAAACACATTAGGAGAGAAAAATGAAAAGAATACAGCTTTCCGACCATTTTACCTATGGTCGTTTACTTCGGTTTACGCTGCCTTCCATCGGTATGATGATATTTACATCCATTTATGGTGTGGTGGACGGTTTCTTTATTTCCAACTATGCGGGCAAAGCCCCTTTTTCTGCCATTAATCTGATTTATCCCTTTTTGATGATTTTGTCTACTGTCGGCTTTATGTTTGGTACCGGTGGCTCAGCGATCGTTGCCAAGGCATTTGGAGAAGGCAAGCGTGAGAAGGGCAACCGTTACTTTTCTCTGTTTGTTTATGTGACGCTGGTGCTGGGTGTTTTGTTTGCTGTCCTCGGCATTGTTTTTGTGCCGACAATCGCACGGCTTTTGGGTGGCAAGGGGGAGATACTCAATCATGCAGTGCTCTATGCCCGAATCATTTTGCTGGCGTTGCCCTTTAATGTGCTGCAGCTGCTGTTCCAGTCCTTCTTTGTGACAGCGGAAAAGCCCCAGATGGGTCTATTTGTCACATTATCGGCCGGATTTACCAATATGATCCTGGATGCGGTTCTGGTCATTCTGCTGCCTCAGGAGTATAAACTTGCCGGTGCAGCCATTGCTACTGCCATGAGCCAGGTAGTGGGAGGCACCATTCCGCTGATCTATTTTGCACGGAAAAACAGCAGCATCCTGCGTCTGGGCAAAACAAGCTTCGATGGCAGGGCTGTGGCCAAGGCTTGCACCAATGGTTCTTCCGAGTTCATGAGCAATATTGCGATGAATTTGGTGGGCATGCTTTATAATATGCAGCTGCTGAAATACGAACCGGAAAATGGTCTGGCAGCATACGGTGTGATGATGTATGTCAGCATGATCTTCTCCGCAGCATTCATTGGCTACTCCATTGGTACAGCACCTGTGATCGGCTTTAATGACGGTGCTCAGAACCATGCCGAATTGAAGGGTATTTTGAAAAAGAGCCTGATTATCATCGGGGTCGTGGGTGTAGCCATGGTTGCTGCTGCGGAGATCCTTGCAACGCCTTTGGCAAAGATCTTCGTCAGCTATGATGCAGAATTGATGGCACTGACAGTTTCTGGCTTCCGAATTTTTGCGGTGGCATTTATCTTTATGGGTTATGCCATTTTCTGCTCCAGCTTCTTTACGGCGCTCAATGATGGCCTGACCTCTGCCTTGATCTCTTTCCTGCGTACGGCGGTGTTCCAGGTAGCTGCGGTGCTTTTGCTGCCGCTGGTCATGGGAATTGATGGCGTTTGGCTGTCCATTTCTGTGGCAGAACTGATGGCGGTGGTGTTCTCGGTGCTGTTCCTGGTTCTCAAGCGTAAAAAATATCATTATTAAGGCTTTGGGCGTGTTGTCATTGACAACACGCCCTTTGTGCACCGATTGCATTGTAAATAATTCAATAATAATTGACAAAACCTACTCTTGCAATTTTAATGAGGCTGTGGTACAATAGTGCCAATAAGGGAGTAGTCGGCACGAAATGTGCGGCAATATCAACAATCGGCTTCGGTCTGGTATTGTCTGAAATGACGAGACTTGTCTGCAAAGGTGCGGATGGGTGTCGTCTTTTTTTATACCCAAACCGCTGTAAAATTTAAAGGAGGAATCTATTTTGAATTGGCACAGTGAAGAAAGTACAAAAGTAACGAAGCAATTAAACTCCGATATGGCCAATGGCCTGACCGATGCGCAGGTAGCTGAAAAGCGGGCCCAATACGGGGAAAACAAACTCCGGGAAAAGAAAAAGAAAACCAATTTCCAGCGTTTCCTTGACCAGTTTAAGGACACCATGATCCTGATCCTGCTGGCAGCAGCCGGTGTTTCTCTGGCGGTGACCATCATTGAAAAGACCAACGAATTTTTTGAGCCCCTTCTGATCCTGCTGATCGTTGTGATGAATGCGATCATGGGTGTGATGCAGGAGAGCAAGGCAGAAAAAGCGCTGGATGCGCTGAAAAGTCTTTCTGCACCTCATGCCCGGGTCATTCGTAACGGTGCAGAGCAGATCATCGAGGCATCCAAGCTGGTGCCCGGTGATATTATCCGTCTGGAAGCAGGTGATTTTATCCCTGCCGATGCAAGACTGCTGCGCTCTGTCAGCTTAAAGTGTGAAGAGTCTGCATTGACCGGTGAGTCCGTTCCCAGTGAAAAGGATGCCGCTGTCATTGTTGCGGAAAAAGCACCTCTGGGCGATCGCACCAATATGGTGTTTTCCGGCTGCTCTGTGACATACGGTACGGCAACGGCCATTGTTACCGCCACCGGTATGGACACAGAAATGGGCAAGATCGCCAATTTGCTGGATGGGGAAGAGGAAGGCCAGACTCCCTTGCAGCAGAAGCTGGCCCAGCTTGGCAAGTATTTGGGTATTATGGCGCTGGCAGTTTGTGCGGTGATCTTTGTGATCGGTATTGTCAACGATACCCCTGCACTGGAGATATTTATGATCGCCGTTTCTCTGGCTGTTTCTGCTATTCCGGAAGGCCTGCCGGCCATCGTGACCATTGTGCTGTCCATTGGCGTGCAGCGAATGGTCAAGAAAAACGCCATCATTCGCCGGCTGCCTGCAGTGGAAACTTTGGGCAGTGCTTCTGTTATCTGCTCTGATAAGACCGGTACGCTGACCCAAAACAGAATGACCCTGGTTCGTGCCTATCTGGATGGAGCGCAGGATACTGAGCAAATCACAAATTCCAATAGTGATGCTATTTGCAAGCTGTTACAGTATGGTACACTGTGCTGCGACGGCAGCGTGATCTTCAATGGAACGGAAGAGCAGCACATTGGTGATCCTACCGAGACAGCCATTGTCCTTGCTGCCCACAAAAATGGCAGCCCCAAGGAAGAATTGGCAAAGAAATATCCTCGTCTGGCAGAGATCCCTTTTGATTCTGACCGAAAGCTGATGACCACCGTTTGCCGCATCGACGGCAAGAACATTGTCATCGTGAAGGGTGCTTTTGATGTGATGGCCAGCCGATGTGTGGCCGGTGATTTGGATAAGGCGAAGCACTTCACAGAGAAGATGAGCAGCGATGCTCTGCGTGTGCTGGCAATTGCTTATAAGGAAATTGAAACCATTCCTGAAAATCCCACTCCTCAGGAATTGGAAAATGGACTGACCTTTATGGGTCTTGTGGGTATGATCGATCCTCCTCGTCCCGAGGCGAAGGATGCGGTCGCCATCTGTCGCAAGGCAGGCATTAAGCCTGTGATGATCACCGGTGACCATGTGGTCACTGCTTCTGCCATCGCCCGTGAACTGGGCATTTTGCTGGAGGGGGATCGGGCTATCACCGGTGCAGAGCTGGATGCAATGACCGACTCCGAACTTGACGAACAGGTGGAGTATATCAGCGTATATGCCCGTGTATCGCCAGAAAATAAGATCCGCATCGTCAAGGCCTGGCAGCGCAAGGGTCAGGTCGTCTCGATGACTGGTGACGGTGTCAACGATGCACCTGCACTGAAAGCCGCAGACATCGGCTGCGCTATGGGCATTACCGGCACAGATGTCGCCAAGGGCGCTGCGGACATGACCCTGACGGATGACAATTTCGCTACCATTGTCGATGCTGTACGGGAAGGCCGCGGCATTTATGCCAACATTAAGAAGGTGGTCGGCTTCCTGCTGGGCACCAATATCGGTGAAGTTATCACCGTGTTTGTGGCTATGCTTTTGTGGCAGAAGAGCCCTCTGATCTCTATTCAGCTGTTGTGGATCAATCTGGTCACTGACTCCCTGCCGGCAGTTGCCCTGGGTATGGAGCCGGTGGAGAAGGACATTATGGATCACAACCCCAAGCCCAAGAATGAAGGCCTGTTTGCTCACGGCTTCGGTGTGCGTACAGTCTTGCAGGGCGTCATGTTCGGCACCCTGTCTCTGGTAGCATTCTGGCTGGGTAATTTTGTATTTGGCTACGGCGAAGCCGGCGGCCAGACCATGGCCTTTACTGTTCTGGCTTTAAGCCAGGTGGTGCAGGCATACAATATGCGTTCTGAACACTCTCTGTTCAAAATCGGACCTTTCACCAACAAGACCCTTAACAAAGCTGCCCTCATTTCTGTGGCGCTGGTTTCGCTGGTGGTATTTACTCCCGTTCGCACCATCTTCGGCCTGATCGCACTGGATGCAATGCATTATCTGGTCTGTTTGGGACTGATTTTGGTTCCGCTGGTCGTGATGGAGTTTTCCAAGGCTTTTGGCCTTATTCGCAGACATCAATAAAGAAATGTGGCGCCTTCGGCAAATTGCCGAAGGCGCCCTTTTACAGCAATGCCCCACTGCTGCAGCAGCGGGGCGAAGGATTAACGTATGTCCTGTATCATGGAGGTATTCTTGTAGTAGGTCATGGCGTAATGGACAAAGGCTACCAACATGAATAGGCCATCGATCAAGGTGACGATGTGGATCACAGGAGGAGTCAGACTGTGGTGGCACAGGACCATCACGATCAGGCTCAGAAACAGCACGGTGGTGCAGATCTTGCCGGACATCAGTGCACCTTTAAGCATTCTGCCCTTGCGGTAGGCAATCCAGCCTGCGATCAGCTGGAAGCTTTCTTTGATGATAAACAAGCCCATCAGTGACCAAAGCACAGGAAACTCAATGGCCAGGCACAGCAGCAGAGAAAACTGGGTGGCTTTATCGGCAACCGGATCAAGAAGCTTTCCCACCGTAGAGATCATATTAAAATGACGGGCAATTTTGCCGTCGGCCATGTCTGTTAAGCAGGATACTGCCAGAACAGCGGCAGCGACTGCATAATCGGTGGGGGTGACTGCGTTTAGGTATAAGATCACATATACCGGGATCAACACCAACCGAAACAGACTGAGCAGGTTTGGGATGGTCAGTATTTCTTTTTTCCAGTCCTTCATACGATGGAATCCTCCGGGAATGGGTAAGCATATTTCTGTTCCCTATTATAGAATAATCTAGCAGAGAAATCAAGCACTTATCTAAAATTAAGAATGCAAATTGTAGCGTTACAATTGATGTGAGACTAAAAGAATAGAAAAAGGCGATTGAG
>CAYROJ010000010.1:0-23615 GCA_964425865.1 uncultured Oscillospiraceae bacterium
ACATCAACAAGATCAAAAAAGAGGATCTGCGCCGCTCTCTGGGCGTGGTATTGCAAGAAACCAATCTTTTCACCGGAACGGTCATGGAAAACATCCGCTACGGCAATCTGGACGCAACCGACGAGCAGTGCATCGAAGCTGCGAAGCTGGCCAACGCCCACGATTTCATCACCAGACTGCCCAACGGCTACGACACGGAGCTGACCGGCAACGGTGCCAACCTGTCCCAGGGTCAGCGGCAGTTGATCGCCATTGCCCGGGCAGCGGTGGCCGATCCCCCGGTAATGATTTTGGACGAGGCAACCTCCTCCATCGACACCCGTACCGAGCGGCTGGTGCAAGACGGTATGGATGCGCTGATGAAGGGCAGAACGGTCTTTGTCATTGCTCACCGACTGTCCACCATCATGAACTCCGATTGCATCATGGTGCTGGATCATGGCCACATCATCGAGCGTGGCACCCACGACGACCTGATTGCCCAGAAGGGCACCTATTACCAACTCTACACCGGCGCATTCGAGCTGGAGTAAAAACCACACAGGGCGTGCTGCAAAAGCAGCACGCCCTTTTCTCAGGTCTACGGTATTATAATTTTATATTGACAATCCCTCTTTGCAGGCATATAATTAAAACCGCCCATTGCGCAACAAGCATTTTATAACCTTTTCCCCTGCGTTTGGAGGACGCTTTTTATGATACATATCGATCATGTAACCAAAGAATTTAAAAAAGTAATCAAGAAACCGGGCATTGCAGGCTCCGTCCAATCCCTGTTTCATCGGGAGTACGAAACGGTGAAGGCCGTAGACGATATTTCCTTCCATGTCAATTCCGGTGAGGTTCTGGGCTTTATCGGTGCCAACGGTGCCGGCAAGTCCACCACCATTAAAATGCTCACCGGTATTCTGACCCCTACTTCCGGCACCATTGAGATCGACGGCAAAAACCCTGCCAAGAACCGCACCAAGTATGTCAAGGAGATCGGCGTGGTTTTCGGCCAGCGGACACAGCTATGGTGGGATCTGCCCCTGAGTGAAACTTTCTCCGTGCTCAAAGAGATCTATCAGGTGGAGGATGCCGCTTTTCGGGCGCGTCTTGGCTTTCTGAACGAAGTTCTCGAACTGGACGACTTCATCAAAAGCCCCGTGCGAACCCTGTCCCTGGGTCAGCGAATGCGGGCAGATCTGGCCGCCAGTCTGATCCATAATCCCAAGGTGCTGTTTCTGGACGAACCCACCATCGGCCTGGATGTAGCAGTGAAAAACAGCATTCGCCAGGCCATCACCCATATCAACGAGCAAGAGCACACCACCATCATCCTGACCACCCATGATCTGAGCGACATCGAATCCCTCTGCCAGCGGATCGTGATGATCGACAAAGGTCGCATCATGTACGACGGTGATCTGATGGAAATGAAGCATCACTATGGCCGCTTCCGTCAAATCGATCTGTCCCTGAATAACGGCGATGACTTTGATCGGCTCTCCCTGCCGGAAGGCACTAAAATCGAGCGTAGCAAAGAGCTGATCACCCTGACTTTTGACTCAGAGGCCACCCCGGTGGACAAAATGCTGTCCCTTATTTTGGGCAGTGTGGGTGTCAAGGATATTTCCGTAGGCGATGTGAACATTGAAGAGATCGTCCGCCGGATGTATGCCAAGGAGGATCAGCTATGATCGCCCGATGCAAACGGTTTTTTAACACCTACAAGGGCTTTGCCCGGGCTGGCATTCAGAGCTCCATGGCCTATCGCAGCAGCTTTATGTGCTATATGGCCGGCGAAACCTTGTATTGCTTTGTGATGTTCTTCATCTGGAAAGCAGTGTTTGCCGCCTCCGGCGAAGGCCAGTTTATGGGCTTTTCCCTGACAGATATGACGGTGTATGTGTTCCTTTCCAATCTGGTGCGCTTTCTGACCGGCTCAGACTCCACCCAAAATCTAGCCGAAGAAATCCGGGATGGCAGCATTATTATGCGGCTGATCAAGCCCGTCAACCCGGATTTTAGTCTGCTGGCAACGGAGCTGGGCAACAGTGCCGTGACCATGGCCTTCATCTTCCTGCCTGTCATGGCCGGTGTGGAAGTTTACCGCTACTTGGCTCTTGGTTATCTGGCATTCCGGCTGAGCAATTTCCTGTGCTTCCTGCTGAGCTGTCTGCTCAGCTATCTGCTGTCTTTCTATTTGAATTTGATTTTTGGCTACCTGGCCTTTTTCCTGATGAATATTTGGGGCTTCTCTATTTTGAAAAACTCCATTATCAGCTTCTTTTCCGGCTCTCTGATCCCCCTTGCCTTCTTCCCCGATGCCTTCCGCCGCATTTTGGAAGAGCTCCCCTTCGCCTCTTTGGTGTATGTGCCCACCATGGTGTATATGGGCAAATATACCGGCTCGGAACTGGCGGTGATCCTGCTCAAGCAGGTCATCTGGATCGGTGTGTTCGTGGCCATCAGTCGCCTACTCTGGCACTGGGCAAAAAATCGTCTGGCCGTACAAGGAGGTTAATGTATGCGATTTTTAAGACTATACCGCACTTTCCTTGTCCAGCGGCTGAAAACCATGATGGAATACCGGGTAGACTTTCTCACCGGTGCAGCCAGTTTCCTTGTCAATCAGCTGACCAATATCATTTTCATTCGCATTCTCTTTGGCCAAATTCCGGCTCTGGATGGCTTTTTGTACAACGAGATCCTGTTTATCTACGGCTTCTCCCTGGTTCCCAAGGGGCTTGACCACCTGTGTACCGACAATTTGTGGAAGGTGGCCTGGTTTATTGTCCGCAAAGGCGATTTCGACAAATACCTGACCCGCCCCATCAATCCCCTGCTTCATGTCATTATGGAGGATTTCCAGCTGGATGCTCTGGGCGAGCTGCTGGTGGGCATTGTGCTGATGTGCATTGCTGGCAGCGCATTGGGCTTGCAGCTAAGCGTTCTCAATGTGGTGCTGATGCTCATTGCCATTTTCTTTGGTGCGCTGATCTTTACCGGCATTAAAATTGCCGGCGCATCCATTGCTTTTAAAATCAAGCAAAGCGGCAGCATTTTGCAGATATTCTATCTGACTTCCGATTTTGCCAAGTATCCCGTGACCATTTACTCATCGGCCATCCGCAATATCGTCACCTATATCATCCCCTTTGCCTTCACCGCCTACTACCCTGCCTCTTATCTGCTCCGGGGAGGCGATCCTCTGTTCTGCATTGGCGGCGTGGTGGTGGCAGGCTGCGCCGTTATGACCCTTGGTATTTTCCTGTGGAATCATTTTCTGGCTACCTACGAAAGCGCAGGCAGCTAAAAAGAGGGACCTGATGCAGGCTCCCCTTCTCCGAAAAGATGCAAAAAGCTGTTGCAGATCATTCTGCAACAGCTTTTTTCTTTTCAATTTGCCACACAGCGCAGGAAACGATGCCGATCATGGCCGTGGCGATCCCCACATAAGTCCAGGGGTCGGCAAATATTTTGTCCCACCAATTTGTGCCGCCGTAGTACCAGGTCATACCGGCCGTAACACAGCCCTTGGCAATGACCAGCACCGTCATAATAACGCAGCCGATAAAAATGGATCTCCACGGAATATTCTTCATAAAAAAGCTCCTTACAGCATGACAAACAGGGTCAAGATCAGCAAAAATCCAAAGTTGAATAAGCTAAAATTACGCAGATAAAATCCAGCTTTTCCAGGATTGTGGCTGCTGTACTCCCGGAAAGTGATGAGGCTGGCCAGGGACGAGATCAGTGTACCCACGCCGCCGATGTTCACGCCCAGCAGCAATTCCCGATAATTTTCCGTAAACTGGGACAGCAAAATGGCCGTCGGCACATTGCTGATGACCTGGCAGGACAGGATGCTCATCAAAAGAGTGCTCTTTTCCAGCAGGAAGGAGAAGAGATTGCGCACCGCTTCAATTCTTGCCATATTACCGGAGAAAATGAAGAAAAAGGTAAAAGTCAGCAGCAGCGGATAATCCACCATTTTCAGAGCCTTCCGGTCAGCAAAAATCAGCACCAAAGGAATGACCACCAGACCAATTCCATAGGGGATGCCCCGGAACACAATGGCAATGGACAGGACAAACAGAGCCAGATACAGCACCGTTCTTCCAAGAGGCAGCTTCGGCCGCTCCGCCTTTACTTCCAGCAGCTCTGCCTTGACAAAAATCAGACAGCAAATGGTGATCAGCACCACCGCCACCACAAAGGGCAGCAGCATAATGGACATAAATTCCATGGTAGGAATATTGAACTTGGTGTACAGATACAGGTTCTGGGGGTTGCCGAAGGGAGTCAGCATACCGCCTAAGTTGGCGGCAATATTCTGCATGATAAAGGTGAAAGCCATGTAGCGCTGCTTTCCTGTGGAAGTCAGCACCAGATAGCCCAAAGGCAGAAAGGTCAGCAGCGCCATATCATTGGCAATGAGCATGGAGCCGATGAACGTGATATACACCAGCGCCAGAATGGCAAGCCTTGCATTGCGGAAGCAGCGGACGATCTGCTGAGCCAAAATGTAAAAAAACTGGATATTCTTCAGGGCACAGACCACCGCCAGCACACAAAACAGGCAGGTCAGTGTCTTCACATCGAAGTAGCTCAAGTATTCCCGATCCGGTGGCACAAAAAACATGGTCAGCACGGCCGCTGCCATGGCAATGAGCATCACCACATTTTTCCGCAGGAAGGAGGTGGTGTTATGAATAACAAACTCTCTGGTCATAGGGCTCTCTTTTCTTCTCGTTTTCTGTGCAATATCATAACACATTCCCCAAGAAAAGCAAGTGCTAAAATAGCCTTCCCCAACGGAGAAGGCTTTGGAAAGCATCAAGGATGCTGCCCCAACGGGCAATAAACAGGGCGTTCCCCACCGGGAACGCCCACATTTTCTTAAATTCCAGCTCGGCGGAGGATCTGGGGCACATTTTTCTCTGCGCCGATGGCCATAATGTGCACACCTTCGCAGATCTTCTCTTCCTTGATTTGACGGATCAAATCGGCGGCCATATCCATACCAGCCTCCATAGGAAGACCCTTCACACCCTTTTCCTTGCCCTCTTCGGCGGCAGCGGTGAGCCTGTCGATCATGTGATCGGGCACCTGAATACCGGGGACATTGGCATTCATGAACTTGGCCATACCCGCAGTCTTCAAAGGGATGATGCCTGCCATGATGGGCACGGTGATCCCGGCAGCACGAACGGCCTCCATAAAGGTTTTCAGACTCTCCAGGTCAAAAACGCCCTGGGTCTGAATAAATTCAGCACCGTTGGCTACCTTCTTTTTCAGCTTGGAGATCTGTAACGGCAGCGGATCATACACCGGGGTCACCACAGCGCCCTTAAAGAGCTTTGGGGTGGTGGTCAGAGCATTGCCGCCGCAGTCGCAGCCGGTTTTCTCCATAGCGGTAAGCATTCTCAAAATGCCCACGCTGTCCAGATCATAGACAGGCTTACTCTCCTTACAATCGCCCACGGTGGGGTGGTCGCCAGTCAGCGCCAGCACGGTGTTGATGCCGAAGGAAGCGGCAGACAGCACATCACCCATGATGGCCATTCGGTTGCGGTCACGGCCGGTGATCTGCACGATGGCATCAATGCCAGCCTGCTGCAAATGGATGCACAGGCCCAGAGAAGATGCCTTCAGGCAAGCAGATTGCATATCGGTAACATTGACAGCATCCACCTTGCCCTTGAGAAGCTGAGCAACCTCCAATTGTTCTGTAAAATCATAGCCCTTGGGCGGTGCCATTTCTGCGGTGACGGCAAATTCACCGGCCAGCAGTTTTTCCTGTAACAGACTCATTTCCGCACCTCCCGGGTGTTGATCTTACGGGGATAAGAAGTGGCAGCATGACCCTTCGGCTCGATGAGCAGATCCAGCTTGTCCAGCTGTCCCAGGCTTTCCAGCTTCTTATAGATCATGATCCAGGCACAGTCATTTTCGGGGTTGACCTCGCACTTGCCGTTCTTCTGGCCGCCGCAGGGGCCGGAGGTCAGGCTCTTGGCGCACTTGGTCATGGGGCAGATGCCGCCGGTGTAGCCCAGCACGCAATCGCCGCACATCCGGCAGGCCTCGTTGAACATTCCCACACGCTCCACCTGCCCCAAGAACATGGTGTTGTTGGCAGGATACACGGGAATGTCGATCTGCTCGGCAACAGTACCCACACCGTCGCCGCAGGACATACCTACAATGGCATCGGGCGCAGCAGCCTTGATGGCCTTCAGTTCCTTTTTCACCAGCAGCTTGTGGCAGCATTCGCCGGGATAGGCGGTAGCCACCACTTCCTTGCCGTTGGCTTCCAAATATTCTTTCAGCTCCGCCATTTCCTTTTCGCCGCCCACATTACAGGCGGTGGCACAGCTGGCGCAGCCGATGATGGCGATTTTTTTCGCATCTCCCAGCATGAGCATCAGCTCTTCAATGGGCTTTTTTTCAGAAATAATCATAACTGTTCTCCCTTTTGGGAACTCAAATATTCTGTGTTTCAATAAGCTGGCGCAGATCCAGCTTGATCTTTTCCGGCAAGTCGCAGTTCTCCACCGCAGACAGCATATCTGCCTGGGTAAAGCGGCAATTGCAAAGCTTTTCCTGCAACTCGGCGCTTAAATTCCACTCCATAGCATCGGAATAGACACTTGCCCGAATGATGATCCCCTGCTCCACTTGCAGCTGCAATTCAACGCCCCCCCAGGGGAACCGCTGTTTACAGCTAAATGTGGCTGGCAGGGATTTGCCGTAGTTCCAGTCCCAGGAAGCGTTCCTCTGCCGAAACTGGTTTACATAATCCATATTCAAATCATGTTCGGACAATTCTGCTACTTCCAGACCGTAGACCAGCGCAAACGCTTTGCGCATTTCCTCTTTCATCCGGTCAATGGTCAGATCCGGGTTCAATTCTTTCAGATTGATGACCCGGGATTGGACGGAAGCAACGCCCTTGCTCTGGAGTTTTTCTTTGGAAGGCACCAGATACTGCCCCAGCTTGGCCATATCCACATCCACAAGAAGCGTGCCATGATGATAGGCCTGCCCCTTGGAGTCGTAGAACGCATTGCCGGAAAATTTCCGCCCCTGGGCGGTCACATCGTTACGGCCGGTGATCTGGGCATCGATGCCCAAATTTTGGCAGGCAGTAACGATAACCTGCTGCTGTTTGGGCAGGTCATAGTTTTTCTTGGAGACCAGGAAAGTAAAATTCAGATTTCCCATATCGTGATAGACTGCTCCACCACCGGAAAGACGGCGGGCAAGATGTCCGCCGTCTTGGCTCAGTTCGGTGGTTCGGCACTCCGCCCAGGCATTCTGGTTTCGGCCGATGACAACGGTGTGGCGATTTTGCCACAGGTAGAGCACGCAGGCGTCCTCCCCTACCGTTTCCATCAAATATTGTTCAACCGCCAAGTTGAGATAAGGGTCATCTGATTTACTGACATAGCAGTAAATCTTATTCACCATAGTTGTAGCGCAGCACGGGCTGACGGGCAGCACGGACTTCATCCAGACGGCCAACGGGGGTGTTGTGGGGAGCGCTGTGCAGCTGCTCAGGATCCACCTTTGCCAGCTCATGGAGCTTCTTGAACACCTCGATGGCCTCGTCCATGGTCTCCATAGACTCGGTCTCGGTAGGCTCGATCATCAGAGCTTCGTGGACGATCAGGGGGAAGTACATCGTGGGGGGATGGATACCGTTATCCAGCAGACCCTTGGCAATGTCCAGAGCGGAAACGCCGGTGTCCTTATTGAACTGATCCAGAGTCATGACAAACTCGTGCATACAGGGGCCGGGGTATGCCATGTCGTAAGTATCCTTCAGGCGAGCCATCATATAGTTGGCGTTAAGAACGGCATTTTCACCGGCTTCGGTGATGCCCTTCTTGCCCAGGGTCATCAGGTAGGCCAGAGCCTTGACAACAACAGAGAAGTTACCGTTGAAGTTCTTCACACGACCCATGCTCTTTGCAGGCTTGACCAGGGTGAACTTATCGCCTTCCTTCTCAGCCACAGGGCCGGGCAGATAGGGTGCCAGGATGGCCTTACAGCCAACAGGGCCGGAGCCGGGGCCGCCGCCGCCATGAGGCGTAGAGAAAGACTTGTGCAGGTTCAGGTGGACACAGTCAAAGCCCATGTCGCCGGGACGGACAACACCCAGAACAGCGTTCAGGTTCGCACCGTCGTAGTAGCACAGACCGCCTGCATCGTGGACGATCTTGGTGATCTCCAGAATGTTCTTATCGAAGATACCTACGGTGTTGGGGTTGGTCAGCATCAGGCCGGCAGTGTCGGGGCCGACAGCGGCACGCAGGGCATCCAGATCCACGCAGCCGTCGCTGCCGGAGGGGATGTTGACAATGGTGAAGCCAGCCATAACTGCGGAGGCAGGGTTGGTGCCGTGGGCAGAGTCGGGAACGATGATCTTGGTACGGGCGGTATCGCCGCGATCCATGTGATAGCACTTAATGAGCATCAAGCCCGTGAACTCACCATGAGCACCGGCAGCAGGCTGCAGGGTCATATCATCCATACCGGTGACCTCGCACAGACTCTTCTTGGCACGGTACAGCACCTCGATAGAACCCTGTGCAGTCTCTTGGCTCTGGGTGGGATGGATCTGGGTGAAGCCGGGCAGTGCGGCCATAGCCTCGTTGATCTTGGGATTGTACTTCATGGTACAAGAGCCCAGGGGGTAGAAGCCGTCGTTCACGCCGTGGACACGCTTGCCCAGAGCGGTGTAGTGACGGATCAAGTCGTTTTCGCAGACATGGGGCAGGCGCAAAGGAGCCTGACGGGTCTGCTTCAGTTCCACAACAGGAACATCACATTCGGGAAGCAGAGCCAGATGCTGTTCGGCCGTTCCTCTTTCAAAAATCGTTTTCATATCAGAACGCCTCCTTCAGCAGAGCCACTGCCTGATCCAGTTCTTCCTTGGAGACCAACTCGGTTGCGCACCACAGCAGGCCCTCCTCCACCTTCAGGCCGCCCAGAATACCATTTTTTGCCAATACGGACAGAGCCTTGTCGGCATCGGGGCATTCGGTGACAAACTCGTGGAAATATTCACCCTCGTAAACACGCTTCCAGCCCAGCTCCTTTTCCAGCTTCTCGGCCAGATAATGTGCCTTGGACATGGAGGAAACGGCAGCCTGACGCAAACCAACCTCGCCCACGGAAGCCAAGTATACACCGGCGGTGAAGGCGCACAGCTGCTGGTTGGAGCAGATGTTGGAAGAAGCCTTCTCACGGCGGATATGCTGCTCACGGGCAGACAGGGTCAGAACATAACCGATATTGCCATCCTTATCCACAGTCTGACCGACGATACGGCCGGGCAGATTACGGGTCATGGCCTTATTGGTGGTCATGATGCCAAGGTAGGGGCCGCCGAAAGCGGTGTCCATGCCCAAAGGCTGGCCTTCGCCAACAGCCACATCAGCGCCGCACTCAGCAGGTGTGGGCAGGATGGCAGCAGCAATGGGGTTGAAGCCCATGACATACTTGGCACCGGCAGCGTGGACGATCTGGCCGATCTCGGTGGCATCTTCCAGCAGGCCATAGTAGTTAGGCTGCTGCAAATAGAACATTGCAGCATCAGCGCCCAGAGCGGCCTTCAGTGCTTCCTTATCCACACGGCCATTGACCGCAGGAATGACAGTCAACTCCACGCCGGAACCCAAGCAGTAGGTCTTCATGGTCTCCAGTACATCGGGCTGAACAGTCGCAGCAACATAGGCCTTGGTGCGCTTGCGGTCACGGCACATGGTAATGGACTCAGCAGCGGCGGTGCCCACATCGTAGACACCGGCGTTGGACACATCCATGCCGGTCAGCTCGCACATCATGGTCTGATACTCGAAGATGGACTGCAGGATGCCCTGGCTGATCTCAGCCTGATAGGGGGTGTAAGCAGTCAAGAACTCCTCACGGCCGGTAATTGCCTTGACGGTAGCAGGAATAAAGTGACGGTAGCTGCCTGCGCCACGCAGACAGGTGGGGAACACCACATTCTTTTCAGAAATCTTGGTCAGTTCCCGGCGCAGCTCCAGTTCGCTCAGGCCCTCGGGCAGGTTCAGTTCCTTGATGAACATATCCTGAGGCACATTGCAGTACAGGTCACGGATGGAGTTGACACCGATGACCTTCAGCATTTCCTGGCGCTCCGCATTGGTAGACGGAACATAAGAGCCCATATTAGCCCTCCTTGGTCATGGCCTCGTAGGCTTCGGCATCCAGCAGCTCTTCAAATCCGGTGATATTCTCAACTTTAAAGATCCAAGCGCCATAGGGATCCTCGTTCAGGTTCTCAGGAGCGTCTTCCAGCTCGGTGTTGACCTCAGCCACAACGCCGGACACAGGAGAAACGATGTCGGAAACGGCCTTAACAGACTCCACATCACAAGCAGGCTCACCGGCGGTGACTTCGTCGCCGACGACAGGCAGGTTCACAAACACCAGGTCGCCCAGTTCAGACTGAGCAAAGTCGGAAATACCGATCAGAGCGGTGGTCTCGTCGATCATCTTGACCCACTCGTGGTCACGGGAATACTTCAGTTCAGCAGGAAAGTTCATGGGATTGTCCTCCAATAATTTAAATAATTTTTAGTTTGTTATGTAAGGTGAATCATTCACCGTAAACGACGGGAATTGCAACAGGGGGAACACGGTTGTTGATGTGCTTTGCAACGACCACAGCCGCTACTTCACGGCCACGGATGTCCACGCTGATCTCGTCACCGGCCACAATATCCTCCCGGATCAGGGCAAAGCCGATGGAACGCTTGGCCACGGTCTCCGTCTGGACACCGTTCTCCATCACATAGTAAGGAACCATGGTTCCGCTGGTCACATAGCCAACCTCCACGCCGTCCTTCTTCACAGGGAAGCCAGCCCGGAGCACGCCCTTGCCAGTCAGGCAGATGGGACGGATACGCAGAGGCAGAGCCTTGCAGTCGGTGTGGTCGCCTTCTTTCTGGCGCAGGAAGTCAGCATACTGCTGCTCCAGCACTTCACGGCCCACATAAGCACCCTTTTCCTCGGCAAACTTCACAGCGAAGGAAGCCAGAGGCACGGAGAACAGGCGGATCTCGTTGCCGTAGTTGTCGATGCCCATTTCGTGACCGTACAGGGGCAGCGCAGCTTCCAGACGGAGGGTATCTCTTGCACCCAGACCGGCAGGCACAGCGCCCAGCTCCACAAAACGGTTCCAGAAGTAGACTGCATCCTCACTGTTAAAGTACAGCTCATAGCCGATGGGCTCACCGGTGTAACCAGTGGCAGAAGCGATGACCTTCCGGCCATCCAGCTCCAAAACGCCGATCAGATTCTTAGAAGAGCCACAGGGCACAGGAGCACCGTTTGCCAGCTGTTCCAGCATCTTCTGGGCGTTGGGGCCCTGCAGGGCAACGGCAGCCAGCTTGTCGGAAACATTGGTCAGGCGCACATCATAGCCCTTGGCCTGCTCATTCAGGTAAGCCATGTCCTTATCGATGTTGCCGGCGTTGATGACCAAAAGATGCCGATCCTCTTCATAGCGGTAAACATAAGCATCGTCCACAGCGCCACCGGTGGTGGTGGGGATGATGGTGTACTGGGCTTTGTTCATTTCCAGAGCGCCTACATTGCTGGACAGCACATGCTGCAGGAATTCCACTCTCTGGCTGCCTTCCACATAGACACGGCCCATGTGGGATACATCAAAGATGGCACAGTTTTTCCGGCAGGCCAGATGCTCTGCGATAATACCGATGGGATACTGGATGGGCATTTCCCAGCCGCCAAAGTCAACCAAGGTGGCACCGGCATCCACATGGGTCTGGTAATAGATGGTGCGTTTCAATTCGCTCATTGGTTTCGCTCCTTTTCATTTTCCCGAAAAGTGCCCCTACGCACCCCTCGGATCATATCATGCCTATTGTAAGTTGCCAAACCGATTTTGTCAACCGCAATTATGGTGAAAATAGCAAAAGAAATGGGCGTTCGCCTTTTTCAAACTGTGATATATGACAAGGTAAATGAATTTTTGTATAAAACAACGATTTATTTGGCACAAAAACAGCCATTTTGCCGATATTCCCTGAAACACGGCAAAAAACACGGTGTCCAAAGACACCGTGCTTTTAAAAAGTACTGATTTATTACCTGCCGAAATAAAACAAGGCCATGAATATCAGTGAAATACCCAATGATACCAACCCTGTATAAAACAGGAAGCCGTAGCCCGACACTTTGTTCTCGCGCTTACGAGCAACATAATCGCCGTATTTCTCATCCCGTTCCAGTCGTTTTCCAGGGATCAGGCTATAAATCGCATAGCGAAGAGCATAGCCGACCCCCAACAATGCGCCTTCATTGGATGCCCAAACCAGCGCTCCAAACATAATCAGCAACACACCCGGAACCGAAAATGCATCGCACAGCAAACGATACTGATCAAGCTGTGATGCATCTTTATAATTCTGCGTGTTTAGATACAGGAAACCAAGCAATATTACAAATGCAACGCTACAGCTGTACTTAATCATCCTGGCCTTCGCCTTATTACTCACAAACCGAGCTCCTTCTTATACCGGGCTTCCTCTGCATCATTACAGCGAACAAAGTGACCTGGGATGATCTCACGCAGTGTGGGAGCATCTGTGGAATAGTCGTGTTCTGCCAACGGATTGTAGGAAATTCTCTTTCTGTTCTTCTCCGAACGAGGATCGGGCAGTGGGATGGCAGAAAGCAGAGATCTCGTATAAGGATGCAAAGGATGCTCAAACAACGCTTCTGAAGAAGCCAGCTCCACCATATGTCCGTAATACATAACGCCAATTCGGTCAGAGAAGTACTTAACAACACTCAAGTCATGTGCAATGAACAGAATGGTCAAGCCCAGCTTTTCACGCAGCTCGTTGAGCAAGTTAATAACCTGCGCCTGAATAGAAACATCCAATGCAGAAATCGGCTCATCCGCAATCAGCATTTCGGGGTTCATAATCACTGCTCGGGCAATACCGATACGCTGACGTTGACCACCGGAGAACTCGTGCGGATAACGAGCTGCATGCTCACGCACCAGACCAACCAGCTCCAGAATTTCATAGACTTTTTCGTCAATATATGCCTGGTCTTTAATACCGTTGATAACCAAGCCCTCAGAAATGATTTCCCGAACCGTCATACGAGGATTCAAGGACGCAATAGGATCCTGGAAGATCATCTGAATCTGGGTAACCAGCTTGGTCTTTTCCGCTACTCGACGATCATCCTTGTACTTTTTACGAACCTCAGGGTCTTTGGCATTGGGCATAGCCGCATATTTGTCATCGACCTGCTTAACCAAAGTTTTCGCATACTCCCGGTCAGAATACTTATGGTCAAAGTTTGCTCGCTTGATTTCCCCTCGCAGTTGGCTGATCCTTGCCTGGCAATCGACGATTTGCTTTGCTGCTTCAGGTGTTTTCTGTGCCTTAAGCTGCTTAATTTTCTTCTGCTGCTGCGCAATTTCATCGAAATACGCTTTTGTACCGGCAGCAATACGCTGGCCTTTGAAGTAAATGCTACCAGAGGTAATGTTATAAATTTTTATGATGGAGCGTCCAGTTGTGGTTTTACCACAACCAGACTCACCGACAAGGCCAAAGACCTCGCCCTTCTTCACATCAAAACTTACATCATCTACTGCCTTGGTAGGGCCAAAATATTGGCACAGGTGCTCTACTTTCAGCAAAGTTTCTTGATTTTTATTGCTCATTAGACACACCCTCTGCTTTCTTCATCATTCTGGCAATTCGATCCGTGATGTTCTTGGGAATATCGACCTTAGGCGCATCCGGATGGAGCAACCAGGTTGCCGCTCTGTGTGTTTCAGAAATCTCAAACATAGGCGGCTGCTGCTCAAAGTCGATTTCCATTGCATACTTATTTCGATCCGCAAAGGCATCGCCCACGGGGGGATAGATCATATTCGGAGGCGTGCCAGGAATAGCATCCAGCTTTTCCTTGGTGTCCAGATCGGGCATGGACGACAGCAGTGCCCAAGTGTAAGGATGGCGAGGATCGTAGAAAATGTCATCGGCAGTTCCGTGTTCGACGATCTTACCAGCGTACATAACGGCAATATCATCTGCCATGTTTGCAACGACACCCAAATCGTGGGTAATAAAGATAACCGACAGATTGCGTTCCTTCTTCAGGCGATTGATCAGCTCCAAGATTTGTGCCTGGATCGTCACATCCAATGCAGTCGTAGGCTCGTCACAAATCAGGATCTCAGGTTCAGCAGACAAAGCAATTGCAATAACAATACGCTGACGCATACCACCGGAGAATTCGAAGGGATACTGATAATAACGCATACGAGGCTCAGGAATACCGACTTCCTCCATCAGCTTAATGGCCTTTTCTTTTGCCATTGCCTTAGTAACACGATATACCGCCTTGGATGCTCTGTCTTTTAAGCTGTCAATGATCTCAACAGCTCTTGCACCAAAATCGACCTGATCAGCAGTCTCGATCACATTGGTGTAGCTGACAACAAGCTGATCGATGCACTTCAGAATATACATTTTCAGCTCGTCCAAGTCCAAAACGACCTTAGGAACAACTTTCCAGTCTACATTCTTGCCCTTGGCAATCAGCGCATCACGCTTGGCAGACTGCTTTGCAAAGCGAATCTCTTCCCTCGGATTTTTCTTTTTGTAGTAGAAATATTTATCAATACCGCTGGTAAGACTGCTCCCAAATGTATAAGCAGCGCTGTCCTTCTTCATCTCCAGGCGGTCAATGGACTCGTCAACCTGTGCAGAAAGCTTTTTTGCATACTTCAGAGCTTCATTCTTTTCAAAATCGCCCTCAAAATACGTTCTGGCCTTCTTCAGTTCTTCCAACACCTGCTGCTTTTTCTCCAACTTCAAACGGAAAGAATGCTCCACACCCTTCTCTTCCATAGGAATAAACTCGTTCATAAAGTGCTCGTCAAGATAACGAAGGGTCTTTTCGTTAAGTTCATCAACAGGCACATTAGACAGATCCTCGTTGGGATTTTTCAGTGCATAGAAGCCAATGCGGAAGAAGTCAGGACGGGGCTGCTCCATCATTTCGCGCAGCAATGCCTCTACCTTCCGCAGCGCAGAAATGATTTCTGCCGGCAGTGCCTGCTCACCCTTGATCTTCTTACAAACTGCCAAGGCGCTATTTAAATCACGCTTGGCATCCGCCATGCGATCTGCATACTTTGCAGTAAAGAAAGAGTCGTTGATTTTGTTCAGACGCCCCGCATACTCACGCAAGGTGCCTGCCGCATTCAGCTTCTGGTTCTTTTCTGCACGGAAAATAAAATCTTCCATGTAAGAAACCAAGTCAGCTGCTGCAGTTTCAGAAGAATTGTAGCTGATTTCCAGCCGGTTAGCCTTAATACAGAAAGCATCAAAGGTCTTGGTCAACTGTGCTGCCTTTGTCGGATCCCCCGTTGCTTCCGCCATTGCTTGACGCAGCAATTTCAGCAGATTGTTAAAGCTGTTTTTCGCATTTCTGCGGCTGGTCTTATTTTTCAACAGCATTGCCTCGGTGATCTGCTTGCCGATTTTAACAATGGGGTTCAAGCTGGACAAGGGATCCTGGAAAATCATAGAGATCTCATCACCACGAATGGCGCACATCTCCTCTTCACTGATCTTCAGCAGATCCTTGCCGTCATAGAGCACCTCGCCGCCCTCAATAATGGAGTTACCGGCCAAAATACCCAGAACCGCCTTAGAAGTAACAGATTTACCGGAACCGGACTCGCCAACGATTGCCAGGGTCTTGCCCCGCTCCAGGTTGAAGGAAATGTCACGAACAGCCTTCAGAGTACCGTTGGAGGTGCGGAAGGAAATTTTTAAATTTTTAACTTCGAGAATAGAATCCATAATTAATCCTCCACTCCACGCAGTGCGGGGTTAAATGCATCCCGTAGGCCATTGCCGAACAGGTTGAAGCAGATCATCAGCAAGCTGATGACCACTGCAGGAATCAGCATCAGGTGCGGATAATTGATCCAAATTGCCTGTGCATCGGACAGCAATGTACCCAAAGACGTACCGGAGCTACCGCCCAGACTGACAATACCTAGGAAGGACAACATACTTTCAGACATGATCGTGCTGGGAATGACCAGTGCAGAGGATGTGATCAAGGTACCCAGGGTGTTGGGGAAAATATGCTTCCAAATGATGCGGCTATCTCTTGCGCCCAGGGTGCGAGCAGCCATAACATACTCCTGGTTCTTAAAGCGATAGAACTGGGTACGCACACGGTAAGCAGTGCCAATCCAGCCGGTCAGCACGAATGCAAACAGCAGCGACGGCAGCGGACCAACCTTAGCCGACAAATGAAGTTGGAACAGCGTTGCCACAACAATAAATGGAACACCATTCAAGATATCGGCCACGCGCTCCAGCACTAAATCGATCCAACCACCGTAATAGCCTTCGATTGCACCGTAGACAGCGCCGATGATAAAGTTGATTACAGAAACAAACACAGCAATCATCAAAGACAGCTTGATACCGCCAGCCACACGCAGAGCCATGTCGTAGCCCTGCGCATCAGTACCCATGATATAGTTGGGTTCAAAGCCGTACAGATACTGGTAGTAGTTGTAATACAGCACACGAATCTTGTACTGAGCGGTGCTTGCGTCGCCACCGCCGGTGTATTCATAGTAAAGCACATTGCCATCGGCATCTCGCTTGTAGTTATCCTCCAACAGCATGTCCTCGCCATATTCGATGGTCTTTACCTTGCCGTTTTCGTTCACACTGATAGGATAACCTTCCCGGCGAGCCTTATACCACAGGTTGGCATTTTCAGGATCCGGGTTGTAGGCATTGCTTTCGATCAGAGGATACAGCACCTGCAGACCAGTTTTCTCCTGGAAATCCAAAATATTCTGCAACTCCCCCTGCTCAATACTTTGGTAGATGAAGCCCACTTCCAGATAGGTATCCATACGGATATCATACTGATTGACTTCCTGCTTCTTTGCATTGAGAACTATCTCAGGATCACCGATACTCAGCAAAGGCTGATAGTTGCTATTCATAGACTCGCCGGCAGTCACATTATGTTCGCCATCATAGTTTTCCGCGCCAATGCCAATAGAAATCAAACGAATGACCTCTGCATCAAGACGGTTATCCATGTTCATTCCACCATCCATAACGCCTAGATTATTGCGCATCCAGGTAACACGAGACGGCTTCTTTGCATAGTAAGTAACCATAAAGCTCTGGTCATATTTATTGATATACAACAGCGGTGTAATAAACGCATACAAAACAATCAAAATGATGATCACCGTTGCGATAACAGCCGCACGGCTTCTGCGGAAACGGATCCAAGCATCTTTCAGATAACCTACAGGCTTGCTGTCCAACTTTTTATCGTGAAGGCGCTCGCCGTCATGGACAAAGTTGAACTTTTCCTTAGGAATATTCATATTTACATTATTTTGTGCCATATTACTTCTCTCCCATTCTGATACGAGGATCGATGAAGCCATAGCTGATATCCACCAAAATACCGGACAGCAAACCGATTGCTGTGTAGAAAATGGTATCCAGCATAAATACATCGTAGTCTCTCTGATAGACGGAGTTCATGTACAGACTGCCAACACCAGGGATGGAGAAAATCTGCTCAATGATGAATGAGCCGCCCAAAATACCAACAAAAGAGGAAATAATGCTGGGCAGAATGGGCACCATTGCATTTTTCAAGGCATGACGAGATGTTGCCTGAGACCGGGTCAAGCCCTTGGTGCGCGCCAAAAGCATATAGTCAGAGGTCAATGTCTCCGTCAATTCTGCACGAGTAAAGCGGCACAAGCCGGCAATTGAGCCAAAAGACAGCGCCAAAATTGCAGGGATCATGGAATAGAACATCTTCCATGTAATCCAGCTTCCGCCTGCATCCTTCAAAGAAGATACTACCAGCGGCAGCCACCCCAGCTTATAATACAGGAAATACTGCACCAGGAATGCATAAACATAGCTGGGCACAGAAACAAAAATCATAACGGATGTGCTGATCAAGCTGTCCTGCCAGCGGTTCTTGCGGATAGCTGCATAGATACCCAGCATAATACCCACAGGGATGGAGAACAGCAAAGAGTATACATTGACCAGGATCGTCGGCAGCAAGCGGCCGGACAGTAGATCCCAGGCAGGGGTGTTGTACTTAATGTACCAGGACGTGCCGAAATCCCACTTCGTCACAATATTTTTGATCCAAATGCCAAACTGGGTCAGCAGTGGCTCGTTATAGCCCAGCTGTTCCCAGCGATCCAGTACTGCCTGCTGCTGATTTTTGTCGCCTTCCGGCAAGCTTCTGGGCAGCATACGGACGAGCATAAAACAAATAGTGGTGATAACAGTCAGGACAAAGAGCATCAGAAGAATTCTCTTTATGACATATTTCGCCATTTTCATAAATTGTCGCTCCTTTTTTATGGATTTACCAATACGCTTCTGTTTTTCCCTTCGGACTGGTGCCGCCGGGCAAGCAGCCCACAGCGAAAAACAGAAACTACATTTTCCCTAGTAACTCTAATGAAATGCCCCAAAACCGGGAGAAGGGCATGACCCCTCTCCCGGTTGGAGAGTTATGTTACTTATTTGGGACGTTGAATCTTAGTAGCCGATGTTACCGCCTTGAGATGCAACATACTCTGCCCACTCAGCATCGGTGTAGTTGTAAGACCACAGACGATCGCCGCCGTAACCATACATGATGTTGTAGTTCTCGGTGTACATGCTCAGCTTGTAGGAGAGCATGACGATGCTGGTAGTTGTACAGACAGGGATGAAGTAGTACTTCTCCAGCAGCTTCTCTTCCATCGTGGCCAGAATGTACAGTCTAGTCTCGAAGGGTGCATCACCGTAAGTGTTACCGGACAGCAGAGCCTGAGACCACTTCTGCCAGGTCATGGTGACATTCTCGCCATCCACATCGATGGTCAAAGTCTCGGTAGTGGGATCCCAGCAACCAGCTTCATGGATATCGTTGTTGTCGGGGTCACAGTAGTTCTGCATATTCTTGAAGGGATAGAAGGCTGCACCGCCCCAAGCACCCCAGCCGATAGCATAGGTGCCATTCATAACATCGTTATAACGAGCGCTCAGAGAACCAATACCCTCCAGCTCCAAAGTGCCGAAACCGGTGCCTTCCAGCGCTGCATTGATCTGCTTCTGCAGAACAGCGACCTGGTTCTGGGCTTCGGAGTTCATAGCTGCTGCCTGCCATGCGATCTTGATCTTGATAGGTTCGCCTGCCTTATACAAGCCGGCAGCCACCAATTCCTCGCAAGCCTTGGTCATCAGAGCTTTAGCCTCAGTCAAGTTGAAGCCATTGATGGACTGATATGCTTCCTTCAGAGTCTTGTAGATCTCGCCCTCACCGTACTTAACGCCGTACAGGTTGACAATGGCCTGCATTGCCTCGTCAGAATTACGGTAGGAAGAAGAAGGATCTTCATAGATGTTGTAGAAGTACAGGCTGCTCAGCACGGAATAAGCGGGCTTATAGCCGGCAGTGGTAGCAACAAAGTCAGTACGGTTGATGGCCAGAGACATTGCCTTACGGAAATTGTCGTTGGACAGAACAACAGAGTTCTTGTTGCCGCCTTCAGCATCCAGAGTCTTCAGCGTATCCAGGTTGGTATGGAAGAACAGACGCATGGTGTAGGTCTCATCAGCCTTATACATCTGCTCGGAGGTGGAGTAGCGGATTGCATCCTCTGCGGAGGGGTTCCAGTCATCCAGATCGCCCTTCATGAAGGCCAGCTTTGCAGCATCATCAGACATAACGTCAATGATATACTTGGTAGTCTGCAGCTGCTCTCTGTACTCACCGTCTACCTTGAAGCCGATGGTCTCAGTAGTAGAAGACAGGGTGCCGTCAGCATTCTTGGTGAACTCGAAGTAGTTCTCGTTCTGCTCGAAGACGACCTGCTTGTTATCTTCCAGAGAAGTCATCTTCCAGATGCCGTAGGACATGGTGGTATCCAAAGAAGTACCATAGGTGCTGCCCTTGAAGGAACCGTCATCGTTCCACTGTTTGCACTTTTCGTACAGATCCTTGTAAACCAGCCAGTTGCCAGTGCAGGAGGTCAGGAAGTAGTCATAGCCATAAGCGTTCTGGCAGACATAACGGATGGTATAGTCATCCACTTTGTACAGACCAACTGCATCCCAAGTTGCGCCGTAATCAGCGTTCTTACTGTAAATTGCCAAATAGTTAGCATAGTAATCCGTGTAGTCAAAATAGCCAGCTCCCACATAACCACCGGTTACAAAACTATTGTAAATGTCTGCGCCAGACACTTCATGGCCGTCCTCGCCTTTAGGTACGCTGGGATCGATGTACTTGTGGGTATCGGTGATGTCCAGCCATTGAGGACAAGCATTGCCTTCAGCATCCACAGCACCTTCCATGCCAAACAGCGCCCACACATCGATCAAAACGGTTTTGCCATCTGCCAGTGCCTTTTCAACAGAGCCGCTGGAAGGTGCACCGTAGAGACTCATAACGCTTTCGTAGTAGCCCTCGTCTTTGGAGTAGTAGTAAGTCTTACCACCAGCCACAGCGCTATCACCGGACCAGTAGGTGTTAGCACGGTAGTTCTTCAGCACGGGATCCAGCAACTGCTGCATGGAGTAGATATAAGTATCAGCATTGATGGGGGTGCCGTCCTGCCACTTCATCTCAGGACGCAGTTTGATTTCATAAACAAATTCAGAAGTAACATCAGATGCCTTCTTGTCCTTAGGCAGATTGACCTTATACTTGGTCAGGTCGTCCTGATGATCCTTGGTGACGTCCTTAATATTGGAAGCAGCCACGAAGATCCACTGGTACACGCCATTCTCAGAATCCTCAACAGTCATGCTGGACAAAGGTGCTTCCAAGAAGCTCAACATCGTGTTGTCGGCACTCATTTCCCAAGTGTGGGGGTTCCAGTTGGTGCCCAGAGCGTTCATATAAGAACGGTAGGTATAGGTTGCAGGTTCGGTCGTGTTGCCGCCATTGGTGGTACCGGGGTTGTTACCAGCGGTAGTGTTGTCAGCAGGCTTACAGCCGGCGAACACGCCAGCGACCATAACCACAGCCAGCAACAGAGCCAACATTTTTTTCATGCTCATAGGTTTTCCCTCCTAATGATATATTCCTCCGCCGACGGCGGAAAGAATTAATGTACCGTTCCTGCAGGCAAAGTGCCAGGCGGCCATCTATCCATTGTATGCGGACAATCAAGCGTACCATGCACGCTCCCTGTGGGAACTGTGTAAGGAAGTATAACATAAACTTGCAAGATAATCAAGGGGAAATTTAAAAAAAATTCAAATTTATCCCTGTTTGAAACGCTAAAAATATGGCAAAGTTTTTCCGCAAATTGTACAAAACGCCAAAAAAATCGCTAAGTTCACCTCTCGAAAGCAGTTTTTTGCCATTTTGTCCATATCTCGTGGAATTTGGTTTTATTCACACTATTCTTGTAATATTCAGTTTTTATTCATTTTGTAACCTTTGTTACTTTTTTCTTAAAAAATACTGCAATTACTGGTATACCGCAGGTATTCACAGGATTAGAAGCTGCATAATGTTCTCAAAAGGTATGTTTTCACCGTTTTCCAGCCGCATTTCCTGCCGATATTCATCGATTTTAACCACACGGCTATGGATAGTACGATAGCTGCCGCCGGCCTTTCTGTCGTCGGGGAAAAAGGCTTTGACCGTGACCGGCGGATCAGCTTCCAAATGTTCTTTTAAATAGCTCAACCGGCGGTTGATATTGGCCTTTTCCTCTTCGTCCAGACAGATCTCCATCTCCGTTCGGCGGGCAGTCTCTGCCAGGACATCCTCATAACCCGTCAGCGCCGCAAAGGGCGCAAACTGAGCCGCCCGCTGCAATACCGGCATTTTCGCCCGGCTGGACGGCACCGGATAGGTTTGATCGATGATAGCCTCATATTTTTTGTCCATTCCCCTTCCCCACCTTCCGGCATCTACTTTCTGTGGCCGCCCACCTGTCCATTGCGTTGCCGGGTGGTGCCTCCCTGCTGATAGTTCATGCCCTTCAAAATCGCATTTTTGCCAAACCTGCGCTTGATCTGCAGGATCGTTTCCTGCTGCCGCCGTTCTTTTTCTTCGGCACAGGCCTGTCGCTGCTTTTCCTGCTGCTCAACCTCCATATCTGAAAACAGATCCAGCTGTTCCGGCGGCTCCGCCGGGATCCGGTTTTCCGGCAGGACATGGTTCGCCGCCACCGTCAATCGCCGCACCAGCAGCTGCTTTCCAACGATCCTGTCATACAGCGCCAGTCCTTTTTCCATCGCCAGTCGGGTGGAACAGCTGTACCGCCCCAAATTGGCGGTGCCGGTGCTGTGCTTCGGGATCTGCCGGCCATAGGGGTCGGTGACCACCGGCCCATCATAGCAGATGCCGGGAGTGGTGAGGCTCTCCCGGTCATAGCCGATAGTCAGCACGATCTGATCGGTCTTAAGCCTCTTTTCCACCAGATCCAGCATCAGCACATCCAGCATTTCTTCCACAATAAGCCGAGCCTTTTCCGCCGGATAAGGGCAGGACAGCACTTGCCCTGTGGAAATGCTGCTGGTGGTGGGCTTGTAGGCTTTGATCTGTCGGATGGTGCACGGCTCATAGCCCCAGGCGTGATCGATCAGAAGCTCCGCATTGACACCGAAGAGCTTGTAGAGCAGGTCTTCATTGCGATAGTCCTCCGCCTTGCCCACAGAGCACAGCGCCACATCGCCCATGGTTTTCATGCCGTACTTTTCCAGTTTTCGGGCGTAGCCCTTGCCCACCCGCCAGAAATCCGTAATAGGCTCATGCTCCCACAGCTGCCTGCGGTAGCTCATTTCATCCAGCTGGGCAATGCGGCAGCCATTTTCATCCGGGGGCATTTTCTTTGCCACAATATCCATGGCCACCTTCGCCAAATACAAATTGGTACCAATTCCGGCAGTGGCTGTGATGCCGGTCTCCTCCAGCACCGCTCTCACCAGCTTTTGCGCCAGCTGTCTGGGGCTCAAGCCATAGGTCTTCAAGTATGCCGTCAGATCGATGAACACCTCATCAATCGAATATGGATGGATGTCTTCCGGGGCAATATAGCGCAGATATACATTATAAATAAGAGAAGATACCTCCATATATTTGCCCATTTGGGGCGGTGCGGCAATGAAGCCGATCTCCAGCCCAGGGTCTTTGGCCAATTCCGCCGCATCGCAGGATCTGCCGGTAAAGCGATGGCCAGGAATTTTTCGCAGCCGCTCAGCATTGGCTTGGCGTACCTGCTCGTTGGCCTCAAACAGCCTCGCCCGTCCGGCCACCCCATAGGCCTTCAGCGCCGGGGACACCGCCAGACAGATGGTCTTCTCCGTTCGGCTCTCGTCTGCCACTGCCAAAAGGGTGGTCAGTGGATCCAGCCCACGCTGCATACATTCTACCGAAGCATAGAAGGATTTTAAGTCGATACACAGGTAATAGCGTTCCACCGCTTCACCTCCTTTTCCCTCATTATAGCCTTGAGCAAAATGTGAAAAGTCGTTGTGCCGCAAGGCTTTTTGAATTAT